>JAGXAC010000042.1 GCA_019075925.1 Hyphomicrobiales bacterium
GCAGCTCATGCTGCGGGTCTTTGATCTCGGAGCGTACCAATAGGCGTCGGGTATTCGGATCGACGGCCGCGCCGATCGCGCTGATTTTTCCATCAAAGGTACGGCCGGGAAACGCGTTGAGCGTGACCTTCACCTCCTGGCCGACCCGGAATGCCGGACTGTCCAATTCCGACACTTGCGCCAACATCCACATCACGTCGATATTGGCGACGGTATAGGGCGCCGGCGCGCCGCCGGGTTGCACCAACAAACCGGGAGCGGCGTTGCGCGCGGTGACCCGTCCGTCGATCGGGCTCGTCACCACGAGCGTCGGATCGGCCGTCCGCTCGGAAACAATCCGGCTGATTTCGGCCTCGCTCTTGCCGAAGATGCGCACCTCATCGCGAGCAGCCCGCAGATTGCCTTCTGCGGTCTGCTGATCGGATGTCGCCTGCTCGACATCGTGCTGCGATACCGCGAGAGTCTTATAAAGCTCGCGCAGCCGCGCCAGATTGCGCGTTGTCAGGTCCATGACACCGGCGGCGGCGATCAAAGTCGATTCCGCCTGCAGCAAATCGGGGCTGTCGACGGTGAAGAGCGTCTGCCCTTTTTTCACGTCGTCGCCAAGCGAGGCGTAAAGGGCGATAATGCGCCCCTGATACGGCGTAAACACCTGGACCGCCATCTCCTCGTCGAAGTCAATGCTTCCGATCGCCTGCTTCTCGACCGGGAAGTCACGTTCCTCGATCGGTTCGACCTTGACGGCGGCCAATTGCGAATCCGATAGATCGATGCTGTCGCGCTGCGGAACGGCCAACCGTGGCGCATCGCTCAATGCCGCGCTTGCGGTGGCGGACATGGCATTGCCGGCCCGCTTCTCGCTGTGGGACCAACGCCAGGCGGCATAACCGATTACCAAAACGGCGATAGCCGCGCCGGCCAAAACCGCCCCGCTCCGGGCGTTCATTACACGCGGAAACATTGGTTGGATCGCATCCGATTCGGTCAGAATTGCCGCGAGATGCCCACCGCACGATACTGCCGTCTACTGTCACTAATCACAGAAGCCCATCAATCGCGGAAATATCGGATTGAGCGGACTGGAAGCATTCGAACTAATCTTATGGCGCCGCGCGACTCGTCGAAGCTTATCATGCCAATTCGCTATTTTTGCCAGCTATCAGCCACCCGGACCTACGGCCGCCCTCCCAGCGCCGGTCTTTGCGGAATCGCCATGAAATCCCGATGACGACTGTGAAAGATACCAGTGCATATCGGCGTCAAATCGCCGACAGTGCCAGCCAACCTGCGGCAATTCGTAAATAATAGCCGGGGCGGCGGCTCTTCCGGCTCGCACGCGTATACTTTCCAGTTCACATTCATCTCAGTCGCTTATGTACGATCCGTCGGTCAGGGGGTTGCAAGCACGAGCCGGCGTCCTCGCCGCGGCCCTGCTGCTGGGCAGTTGCGCCGTCGGCCCGGATTTCGTGCATCCCGCCCCTCCCGATGCGGCGCGGTATACCAAGGAGCCGCTGACGACGGGCACGTCGTCGACCGATGCGCCGACCGGCCAATCGCAACATTTTACGCCGGGCCGCGATGTCTCGCGGGAGTGGTGGCGGCTGTTCAAATCGCGCACTCTCGACGCTTTGATCGAGCGCTCGCTGAACAACAATCCCAACCTGCAATCTGCCATCGCGACGCTTCGCGCGGCGAACCAGGCCGTCTACGCGCAAGCAGGCAAGTTCTTCCCGCTGGTCGAAGCCAATGCCAACCCGACCTATAACCGGACGTCCGCCGCGCTGACGCCGATCCCCTCCTCGGGCGCCACCATTTACGCTCTGCACACTGCGCAATTGCAGGTGTCTTACACGCTGGACATCTGGGGCCTTAATCGGCGCACCGTCGAATCATTGCAGGCGCAAGCCGACATGCAGCGGTTCCAGGTCGAGGCCGCCTATCTGACGTTGGTTTCGAATATCGCAGTCGCGGCAATCAATGAAGCGTCGCTGCGGGCTCAGATCGAAGCCACCAACCAGATCATCGCCACCAATACCAAGTTGCTCGACGTCCTGCGGCGGCAACTCGACACCGGCTATGCCAACCGCAACGAAGTTGCTTTACAGGAAGCGGCGCTGGCGCAGGCCGCGGCAACGCTGCCACCGCTGCGCAAGGCACTGCAGCAGAATCGCGACTTGCTCTCGGCGCTCGCGGGCGACTATCCGAGCGAGGGGCCGCGTGAAACCTTCAAACTGACCCATCTGCAACTGCCCACCAACCTCCCGGTCAGCTTGCCCTCTCAGCTCATCGAGCAGAGACCCGACATCCGCGCGGCTCAGGAACAGTTGCACGCGGCGAGCGCCCAGATCGGCGTCGCTACCGCGAATATGCTGCCGAACTTCACCATCAGCGGAAATGTCGGTTACATGAATACCGCGCTTGCCGGTTTGCTGGCGCCGCAAAACTTGTTCTGGACGGTTGCCGCCAACGCCACACACACGGTGGTCGACGGCGGCGCACTCTTCCACGACTTGCAAGAAGCCAAAGATAACTACAACGCGACGGCATGGAGCTATCGCGGCGTCGTGATCGGCGCGGTGCAGAATGTCACCGACGCGTTGCGCGCGCTTCAGAACGATGCCGACGCGCTCAAAGCGGCCCACAATTACCAACGCGCCGCCAAGATCAGCTTCGATCTCGCGCATCAGCAGATGGAAACCGGCAATGCCAACGTACTGATCCTTCTGACCGCGCAGCAGAGCTATCTGCAGTCCGTGCTTCAGGTAACGCAGGCGCGAGCTGCCCGCTTGACCGATACCGTTGCACTTTATCAGGCGCTCGGCGGCGGCTGGTGGAACCGCGTACAACCGTTGCCCGAGAGGTATCTGAACGTCGGCACCGGCGAAGTCACGCCGGTATCGGACAAAGACAAAGACGAAGGATTCCTGCGTGGCCTGTGGCCGTTCAACTGACGGGGCCGCTCGGCGCGGACTTTCGCACGCGCACCGGCCGTCGCTGGCGCGCTCCGGACCGAGGGGTGTCGTTATTGCCAGCGTTTTGTCGTCATCCCATATTGCGGAAAACCGATTGACCGAGGAGCATTCATGGCCGACGAACTCGTTTTCTATACCAACCCGCGGTCGCGCGGCCGGATCGTACGCTGGATGCTGGAAGAAGTCGGCCAACCCTACCGCACCGAAGTGCTCGATTACGGCACGACCATGAAGGAACCCGGCTATCTCGCCATCAACCCGATGGGCAAAGTGCCGGCACTGCTTCACGGCAAGACCGTCGTAACGGAGACAGCCGCAATTTGCGCCTATCTCGCTGACGCCTTCCCGCAAGCGAAGCTTGCACCGCCCCCGGGAGACCGGTTGCGCGGCAGCTATTACCGCTGGATGTTTTTTGCCGCCGGCCCGACTGAAGCGGCCGTCAGCAACAAGAATTTCGGCTTCGTGGTGCCGCCCGAGCGGGAGGGCATCATGGGCTACGGCAACTTCGGCCGGGTCATGGACACGCTCGAACAGGCGGTATCGCATAGCACTTACCTGGTTGGCGACAACTTCACGGCGGCCGACATCTATGCCGGCTCCCAGATCGGTTTTGGCTTGATGTTCAATTCGATCGAAAAGCGTCCTGCCTTTGAGCGCTATTGGGACCGGATCAAAGTGCGGCCAGCCTACGCCCGCGCCCGTCAAATCGACGACGCGCTGATGCCGAAACCCGCGGCATAAGCTGCGCGCCCGTGTGGCAACACGCCTCCGTTTGTTACCCCGATCACGGGACTTTCATGCGCTTACGCGCCCATCTCGACGCGCCGCAAATCAAAGGTGTGGCAATCGCGCAAACCTTGTAAGCGGTATACCCCCACGTTAAGGTCCAACGCGTAAGCGGGGTCGGTTGTGACGTGTCGCGTTATCGTTTTCGAGGCTGAAAAACGCTCGCGATCCGCGTTCGGCTGGGCCGGCGGCACGCCAGCGGTTACGATTGGCGTCGTTCTTTCGGCTATCGCGATCGGACCGCGCTACGCCAGCGCGGAGACGATGCAATCGGCGCTGGCCCGCGCCTATCAGGGCAATCCGCAGCTCAACGCACAACGCGCCATCGTCCGCCAGAGCGACGAGGGCGTGTCGCAGGCGTTGTCCGGATACCGCCCAACCTTGTCGGCGACTGCCACGGCCGGCAGGCAATTTACCAACGAGTCCGGTGTCATTCCGCCCATTCCACCGGGCCTGCCCGCCGGCGTCTCCTACAGCGTGAAAGGCTACACAACCCCATGGTCGGCCGGGCTTACCGGCCAGCAAACGCTTTTCAACGGCGAGCAAACCGCCAACAAGGTTCGCAAAGCGGAAAGCCAGGTCTCCGCGTCGCGCGAGACGCTGCGGATGATGGAAGAGTCGGTATTGCTTTCGGCGGCAACCGTTTACATGGACGTATCGCGCGATACCGCCAACCTCGAGGTGCAGCAGAACAACGTTCGCGTCCTGCAGCGCACGCTCAAGGACACACAGAACAGGTATGAAGCGGGCCAGGTGACAAGCACGGACGTTGCGCAGGCCGAAGCGCAACTGGCGGCCGGCGAAGCGACCCTGCATGCAGCCGAATCCACGCTGATGACGACGCGCGCCAATTATCGGCGCATCATCGGTGTCGACCCGACGAATCTTGCGGCCGCCTCCCCGGTCGACCGCTTGGCGCCAACCACGCTTGACGCCGCCATCGCCGTCGGCACAGCGGAGAATCCGACAATCACCGCGGCGATCTATGGCGTCGACGTCGCCCAGCTACAGGTGAAGATCGCGGAAGGCGCGTTGCTACCGACGCTCGCACTGCAAGGCACCGTCCAACAGCAAAACTATCCGAACATTCTGACGCCCAATCTTTTCCTGGGCACGGCGGTACTCAATCTCACGGTACCGATTTATCAGGGCGGCGCGGAATATTCCGCGATCCGGCTCGACAAGGAGACGGCCGCGCAACAACGGCTAAGCGTCGATCAGGTGCGCGATCAGACACGCGCCAATGTCGTACAATCCTGGGGGCAATTGTTCGCGGCAAAGGCGCAGGTCGAGGCGGCAACGCGCCAGAACGAGGCTTCGGAGCGAGCGCTGAACGGCGTCCGCAACGAGGCGCAAGCCGGACAGCGTACGACCCTCGACGTGCTCAACGCGGAGCAGGCGCTGGTGAACGCACGCGTCAGCTTGATAACGGCGCAGCACGATCGTGTCGTGGCGTCCTATAGTCTGCTTTCGGCCGTCGGCCGCCTGTCGGCACAGGAGCTGCATCTGCCGGTTTCAATCTACGATCCGATGGTGCACTACCAGCAGGTGCGCGATGCCTGGTTCGGACTGCGCACGCCGGACGGCCGCTGATTGGAAGGCATAATTTGCTTTCGCCGAAGTAACCGTTTTTCGGCGATCCGCTTTAGGGACGGTTCATCGATCCGAGCAACAGGCGACGGTCAAATCGGTGAAATTCGTGCGTGCCGCGCCGACGACGCCGCAACACTGTGTTCATCAGTATTTCGACACCATTGAAATAGGTTTTTGGTAACGCGGACCGCGGTAGGGACACGCCACTTGCCGGTATCGGTCTGAGCATCGGCAAGCGTAACGGGGGGGGCCCGGCTTAAAAAAGCCGGGCCTCTTTTATATTCGCTCGGGGCGGCAATCCTACTGTCCGTGTTCCGACCTGTAATCCGCCAAGTACGGTGCAATCCACCAAGTTAAGGTTCTTGGTGCCGTTGATGACCGTTTCCGTTGGCCCTAAAGTCACGGGATGACGAACCGCAAAGACGCCGAACCGGGCTTACGAACGACCCGGGAAAGCGAAGTTTTCCGCGAGCCGCCGGGCAGTGGAAATTACAGCAGCAGCATCGGCGCCGCGCAGGGTATCGAACTGTTTACCGGCGACCGCCGCCGGGCGCGGATCGCCCGTCCCGCCAAATCCATTCATGAGCCAGCGCGCGAAACTCCGGTTTTCGCCGAAACCGACGTGCTCGTGGTCGGCGGCGGCCCGGCCGGAACTGCTGCCGCGATCGCCGCGGCGCGGATTGGCGCCGACGTCATGTTGGTCGAACGCTATAACCACTTGGGTGGGCTCTCGACCGGCGGTCTTGTCATCTGGATCGACCGCATGACGGATTGGTCGGGCCGGCACGTCATCCGCGGACTTGCCAACGAATTCATGGAACGGCTGCCAAAAGATGCCATCCAGGGGCCGCCGCGCGCCGACTGGGGCAACCGCGATGCCGCAACCGCTTCCTATTGGGCGCAGCGAACGGCGGCTTACCACGGCATCGTCACGTGGTCGCCGACAATCGATCCTGAGGCGCTCAAGACGCTGTCGATGCGAATGGCTCACGAGGCGAAGGTCCGGCTGTTGCTTCACGCGTGGTGTACGACACCGATCGTGGAAGACGGCGTCATTCGGGGCGCTATCTTTGAAAGCAAGGAAGGCCGACACGCGGTTTTGGCCAAAGTCGTCGTCGATACTACGGGCGATGCGGATCTGATCGCCAGATCGGGCGCGCAATGCGAGTCCGATATCGACGCCGACGACATTCACCACTGTATGAACACCGTTTTCCTGGTTGGCGGGGTCGATATGGAACGGTGGCTTGCTTTCCGACGCGAAGAGCCGGAGGCATTCGCGGCTTTTATGGAATACGGTCGCAACCGGGTAAAATTCTTCGAGAAGCCGTTTGTGTCATGGCGCAACGACGTGGCGTTGTTCTTGGGGCCGCGCCTCGCGGGGTACAGCGCCGTCGACGTCGAAGATTTGACTCTGGTGGAGCTGCGGTCGCGCGAACTCGCAATCGGCCATCTCGACGTTTACCGCGCTGCAGCTCCGGGTTTTCGCGACGCTTTCCTCATGCTCGGCGCGCCGCAAGTTGGCGTCCGGCACAGCCGCCGGCTTGCCGGCATGCGCAAGGTCACCCGCGAGCAGTGGGACACTGGAAACGTCTGGGATGACGAAATCGGCGTCTCTACATCTTTATCGCCGAAATTCCCAAATATCTCCGTTCCGTTCGGATCATTGCTGCCTGAAAAACTCGACAACATCTTGGGGGCCGGTCGCCATGTCGCGTGCGATGCAAGTTCGCACACTTTTTTGCGCGAGATCCCGCAATGCTGGCTCACCGGCCAAGCTGCCGGAGTTGCGGCCGCGCTTGCCGTTGGTACCGGCCTGGCACCCCGCTATCTCCCGGTAAGCGCGATCCAGCGCGAATTGCTCGGCCAGGGAGCCTATCTGTCGCCGATCATCGCTGACGCGGTTGCGCCGGCTTCGGCTGCCGAATGATGCCTATTGATTCCCGGCGTCGCGCAGGCTGACTGCGCCGTCGGCGATCATCGGCGGGCAATCGCGGAATAGCGCCGGAGGAACAGCCACAAACGGAAGAACAAGCGGCATCGCCGCGCGAATTTTTTTCGCCGGCAATTTTGCCGCCGACGGGCCGTCCTTGATCGACGCAAGCGCGCAGCGCACCTGCGACATCGAGTTCCCACCAGGAACCTTTGGAGAAAACGCGGGTTACAGAAGCGGAATTTTCGCGCTTCGAGGGCGTCTTCGAACGAAAGCAGGAGCGCGCGAAAATTTATTGATGTGCGGCCGAATAAATTGGTGAGGAGAGCGGCAGATGCCGCAGCTTTTTCCGCCCTATGCCGACACCGTTGCCCGCTCTGTCCTTATCGCAATCGTCGTCCTGCCGTTTCTTTCCGTCGCTCTCGCTTATTGGATTTCAGCCTCTGAGTACGTCACCGGAAGATCGATCACTTACGATCAACCGATACCGTTCAGCCACGCGCACCATGTCGGAGGACTGGGCCTCGATTGCCGCTATTGCCATAGCGGGGTCGAGACTTCGCCGGTCGCCGGAATCCCCCCGACTCACACCTGTATGACCTGCCATTCACAGCTTTACACCCAAGCCGCGATGTTGGCGCCAGTCCGTGCCAGTCTTGTCGATGGGCAACCGATTCACTGGAACAAAGTCACCAAACTGCCGGACTATGTTTATTTCGATCACTCAATCCATGTCGCCAAGGGCATCGGCTGCACCACCTGTCACGGTGACGTCGCAACCATGCCGCTCATGCGGCAGGCGCAGCCGCTCACCATGGGGTGGTGCCTGAATTGCCATCGCGATCCGGCGCCGTATCTGCGGCCCGCCTCGGGTATTTTCGATCCGGACTGGAAATTTCCCGACGACCAGGACCGGCGAGGCGCCATCCTCGCTCATCAGCATATCGACAACAACCATCTTACCGATTGCTCGGTGTGTCACCGATGAACGTCCATCCATACGTCCGCTGCGATGAACCGTCCGGACCATCCGCTTCCGGCCTCGATCGCCGTGCGACGCTGAGGCTTTTCGTCAGCGGTACGGCTCTTGCGCTGGCCTCCTGCGGCCGTCCCAGTGAGCAGGTCACGCCCTATGTCGAGATGCCGGAAGGCGAGACTCCCGGTCTGCCGATGCGATTTGCCAGCGCACTGGCGCTCGGCGGATACGGACGCGGCGTCATCGTAACGTCGATGGAAGGCCGCCCCATCAAGATAGACGGCAATCCACGCCATCCGGCGAGCCTTGGCGCGACCGACGTGTTCGGCGAAGCCAGCTTGCTGTCACTTTACGACCCCGACCGTTCCAAGACACCGCGAAGCGACAGTCGAATTCAGCCCTGGAGCGCGTTCGAGGCGGCGCTGCGCGCACAACTCGAACGCAAGAAGCTCCGGCATGGTGCCGGCATCGCGTTGCTGACCGGACGTATCACATCGCCGACGCTCGTCGAGAAAATCGACGGACTGACCAAATCTTTGCCCGAAGTGAAATGGTATCGATACGAGCCGGTGGACGACGACGCGGTTCGCGCAGGCTCCGTGCAAGCATTCGGTCGCGCGTTGACGGCGATACCCCGCTTTGGCGATGTCCGCGTTGCGCTGATGCTCGACGCGGATCCGCTTGGCTTCGGACCCGAGCAAATCCGGTTTGCGCACGATCTCATTGGCGCGCGGCGTTCGCATGTCGCACAGGACTCGCTGCGACTCTATGCGGCGGAGCCGGCATGGACGTTGACCGGCGCGATCGCCGATCATCGCTTGGCTGTCTCGCACCAGCTCGTTCGCAATATTGCGCTGACGATCGCGGGCGAACTTGGCGCGGCCGCACCGGCAACAGAGCTCCCGCCCGCTGTCAGCGAGTTCGTTAAAGCGGCCGCAGACGACCTTGCGGCGCGGCGCGGCGCGGCGCTGGTCCAGGCGGGGCGCAGCCAACCGCCCGAGGTCCACGCACTGTGCCATTGGATCAATCACGAGCTGCGAGCGCCGATCGATTTTATTGAACCGGTCGATCGTGTCGCTATGGGACACGCCGATGCGCTCGGCGCTTTGCGCGAAGACCTGGATGGGCGACGCATCGACACACTGTTCATCATTGGCGCAAACCCGGCCTACGATACCCCGGGCGATCTCCAGTTGGCCGAAGCGATAGGCGCGGTCCCATTTTCCGTCCACCTCGGTCTCTACGAGGACGAGACCGCCGCGCGCTGCACCTGGCACCTGCCGCAATCCCATCCGCTGGAAAGCTGGTCCGACATTCGGGCATTCGACGGCACGGGGAGCATCGTCCAGCCGCTCATTCGGCCACTCTACGACAGCCGAACCGCCCACGAGCTTCTGACTTTGGTCGGCGGCAGTACCACCGCCGGTTCCGGATACGACATCGTTCGCAATCACTGGCGCAAGGCCAATAATGGCAACGTCGATTTCGATGCTTGGTGGCGCCAGTCGTTGCAAGACGGCGTCATCGCCAACAGCGCGGCTATACCCGCCCCACCGCCATCGCCGAAATTGCCGCAACTCACGCCAGCTCGTGCCGGCATGAATTTCACGCTTGCGCTGTCGCCTGATCCCGCCGTTTTCGACGGGAGCATGGCCAACAATGCGTGGCTGCAAGAATGCCCGAAGCCATTCACCAAGCTGGTTTGGGGCAATGCGCTGCATATGGCAGAGGACGATGCGCACAAGCTCGGCGTCGTCGATGGCGACGTCGTGCAACTCACCCACGGCCGGCATGTCACCGAGATGCCAATAATAACGCGGCCGGGCCAAGCATCCGGCACATTGGCGGCAACGCTTGGCTACGGCCGCAGCGCGGCCGGCAGCATCGGCAGCAATGTCGGCGTCGATCTTTACCGGCTGCGGCCCGCGGGCGGAGCCTGGGTCATTGAGAATGTCGATATCGTGCGCACGCCGCGTCGTGAAAATCTGCTGCGCACTCAGCATTTTTTCCAGTTGGAGGGCGAAGCCGAGGAATTGCAGCCGCGGCTGAGCCTCGCCGATCTTGCGCAAGGGCACTTCGCGTTCACCAAACCGGACGCCAATCCGCCGACGCTCTATCCTCAAACGCACTACGACGCGTACGAATGGGCGATGACGATCGATACATCGGCTTGCATCGGCTGCAACGCCTGCGTCATCGCATGCCAAGCCGAAAACAACGTGCCAATCGTCGGTCCGGACCAAATCGCGGTCGGGCGCGACATGCATTGGCTGCGGATCGACAACTATACCGTGGGCGGCCGGCCCGGGTTTTCACCCGTTCCCTGCATGCATTGTGAGCACGCGCCCTGCGAACCCGTGTGCCCCGTCGCCGCTTCCGTGCACGACAGCGAAGGATTGAACGTTCAGATGTACAATCGCTGCGTCGGCACGCGCTTTTGCCAATCAAATTGTCCTTATAAAGTCCGGCGTTTCAATTTCTTCGGATACGCCGACGGCGAGGAATACAAGGGCTTCGGCGCCGATATCGTCAAGGCCGTGTTTAATCCGGACGTGACGGTGCGCGGCCGCGGCGTGATGGAGAAATGTACCTATTGCGTCCAACGTATCAGCCGCGCACGCCGTACCGCTGAAAAGGAAGGCCGTGCCATTCGCGACGGCGAGGTGGTTACCGCCTGCCAAGCCGCCTGCCCGACGCAAGCGATCAGCTTCGGCAATCTCTCCGAACCGCAATCTTCCATCAATGCGATGCGCTCCGAACCGCACGCCTACGCTCTGCTTGGCAATCTCGGCACACGTCCGCGCACGACCTATCTTGCCCGTCTGCAAAACCCCAATTCGAACCTCGGAAAGCCGCAGTCATGACAATGGTCGCGGTGGCAGGCCGAGAAGGGGCTTCCGAAGTTGAGCGTTGGACGCTGCCCTCCGCCCGCGACTTCGAAACCGTGAACGCGTTGATCGCCGCACCACTGCTTGAGCGCGGTTCCTGGTCATGGCGGGTCTGGTGGACCGCCTTTGTAGTGAGTGTCGCTTTGACGACCGTATTTTTGATCATGATTTTCATGGTCTTTACCCGCGGCATCGGCATTTGGGGCGTCAACACCACCGTCGTCTGGGGGTTTGCGATTGCCGATTATGTCTGGTGGATCGGTATCGGCAACGCCGGGACTTTGATCTCGGCCATGCTGTTATTGATGCGCCAGAAATGGCGTGCATCGACCAATCGCTTTGCCGAAGCGATGACGCTGTTCGCGGCGACCATCGCCGGCATCTTCCCCATTATTCATATGGGTCGACCGCTCTACTGGTATTGGCTGACGCCTTATCCGAACACGATGCATCTCTGGCCGCAGTGGCGCAGCGCGCTGATCTGGGATTTCTGGGCGATCCTCAGCTACATCCTGTTTTCCATTCTGTTCTGGTATGTCGGCCTCATTCCCGACTTCGCAACCATGCGGGACCGCGCGCGGACAAAAGCGCCGCGCGCGATTTACGGCGCGCTCGCGCTCGGTTGGCGCGGCGCGGCGCAACATTGGTACGTCTACGAACGGCTGCATATTGCGCTTGCCTGCCTCGGCGTGCCGCTGGTGGTGTCGTTGCACAGCGTCGTCGGGATGGATTTCGCAGCCAGCCTGATGCCAGGCTGGCAGGAAACGATCTTCCCGCCCTACTTCGTCGTCGGGGCCATGTATTCCGGCTTCGCCATGGTGGTTTGCCTTGCCGCGCTGGTGCGTTGGGGCTTTCGGATGGAGAGCCTCATCACCGTCGCGCATTTCGACGTCATAGCGAAAGTCATGCTGACCGCGGCAATCGTCATGGGGGTGTCCTATGCCACCGAATGGTTCAACGCCTGGTATGGCGGCGACCCGACCGACCGCAAACTGGTCGCCTTCGAGTTCACCGGCGCCTACGCGCCGATGTTCTGGACCATGCTGGCCTGCAACGTGGCGATTCCGCAGGCATTCTGGTTCAGCGCGGTGCGGCAACGGATTTCCGCAGTCTTTTTGATTTCCGTACTCATCAACATCGGCATGTGGTTCGAGCGAATTCTCATCATCTGGAACACTCTATCGCACGATTACACGCCCAGCATGTGGCGGCTTTTCATTCCCACATTTTGGGACTGGGTGACGACGTTCGGATCGCTCGGTCTGTTCGCCGTGATGTATCTCGTATTTGTCCGTCTCATTCCCGTAGTCTCGATGCATGAAGTGCGGCGTCTCATCGCCGAAGAGCGGTCGTCATGACGTGTCTTCTCCTCGCTCAATTTTCCGATCGGGCGCACTTTCTGACGGCAGCTCGGCGCATGCACGACGCGGGTCATCGGCTGCGCGACGCCTTCACGCCATTTCCCGTTGAGGAGATTCTCGATTTATTGCCGCAGCATCGCAGCCACAGTCGCGTCGTCATGTTTGTCGCCGGCATAGGCATGGCGGCGATCGCTTACGGTCTCGAATACTTTTCGGCGGTCACCAACTATCCCTATAACAGCGGCGGACGGCCGCTCGATGCCTGGCCGGCTTTCATGCTGGTGCCGTTTGCCACCGGGATTTTGGTGGCTGCGGTTGCCGGATTCACGACGCTTCTCGTCGAAACCGGCTTGCCGCGGTTGCACCATCCGCTGTTTGCAGTCGACGGCTTCGAACGCGCCAGCCAGGACCACTTTATTTTGGCGATCGAGGCCCCGCCTATCGGTGAAGGCAAGCACCGCGTAGTCGGAATGTTGCGCGACATCGGGGCGGCGCGGATACAGGAGATCGAGCGATGATGCGGGGTCTTGCCATCGTCGCGTGCCTGTTAAGCTGCACGGGCGCGCTTGCCGGCTGCGACCTCAGCATGACCGAGCAGCGGAAGCTTGCAACCTACGCGCCGTCTACATTGTGGACGGACGGAACATCGGCGCGCCCCCTGCCCGATCACGTCGTCGCCCAAGGCGATGTTAGGCGGGCCGCAGCGGAAAAAACCCCGCCGCCGGTCACCACCGCGCTGCTCGCGCGCGGCCGCGAACGCTTCGATATTTTCTGCGCTCCTTGTCATGGCCTCGCCGGTGACGGCGACGGGATCATCGTCGCCCACGGCTTTCCGGCGCCGCCTTCCTATCACGCCGACCGCCTGCTCGCCGCGCCGGCACAGCACTTCTACAGCGTGATCACCGGCGGCTACGGGGCGATGTATTCTTACGCGGATCGGATCGACCCGCACGACCGCTGGGCGATCGCCGCCTATATCCGCGCGCTTCAACTCTCGCGCCATGCAACGGTCGCCCAGGTCCCCGACGCAGCGGAGAACATCCGATGAGGCTGCGGCTCTATGATGGCGCAGCATTACGCAGCGCCGCATTCGTCGCCGCCGCCTGGTTCGCGGTCGCGCTGATTGTCATCGCCTTTTTTGATCCGAACGTCGCCGCAGCAGGCTGGCTCGTCGGATTTGTATTCTGGATGCAAATCCTCGTCGGCAGCCTGACGCTGATCATGATCCATCGGCTCACCGCCGGTCGCTGGGGCGAGATCGCGGCGCCAGCGATCGAACCGGCCGCCCGTGCCGTGCCACTCCTCCTCGTTATGGCCGTTCCTTTGTTCATCGCTCTTTCGGTCATTTATCCGTGGCCGCACCGCCCAGCCGCAATCAAACCGGACGTGCTCACGTATTATTTGAACACACCATCGTTCATCTTTCGCAGCGTATTGGCGCTGGTCGGCTGGTCGGCGCTCGCCGTTTATCTCCCACGCGTTAGCGGCCGGTCCGGTCAACTCCTCGCCGCCCTCGGTCTGGTTTTTCACGCGCTCGTCATCTCCAGCGTATCAATCGATTGGTATCTCTCGCTCGATGCGCCATTCACTTCGTCCTCCTTTGGCGCCGGCGCCGCCGTCTCAGCGCTCGTCGCCGCGTTGGCCTGGGCGGTGTTATGGGCGCCGGCGCCCGAAGACGAATCCGCCGTCGGCGACATTGGTGGCCTGTTGCTGACAACCATCCTCGGCATCACCTACATCGATTTCATGGCGGTGCTGGTGATCTGGTATGGCGACCTGCCGCGTGAAGAAGCGTGGTTTGTCGTTCGCAATCGGATGCCTTGGGCGGCATTGGCGTGGATCGCATTTCTACTCGCTTCGCTGCTGCCGGTGCTGGCTTTGCTACTGGCGCGCGTGCGCAACGCGCGACGCCCGCTGCGCGCCATTGGGGGCTGTGTGCTGATCGGTCTTGCTTGTTACGATAGCTATCTGCTGGCGTCCCCGGCAGGCGAAGTCGCGCTTGTCACCGCGCTGATTGCGATTGTGGGCATCGGATTGGCGCTCATCGGAGTTTTTCTGAACGGCGCAGCCGGCTTGTTCGATTCACGGGAGCCCGCAGATGCCCGTTGAGGAACAAATCGAATATCGGCCGGAATCCGCCGCCGTCGAGGTGCGCTACGTCGTCGGCGGAGCCGTTGGCGCGCTGGTTCTCCTGTTTGGGGCGATCGCTATCCTTCACGCCGTCTATCAGCGGGAGGTCCTGATCAAGACCGTACCGCAGCCGGAAGCATTTCCGCAGCCGCAGGTCGTGACAAGTGCGGCAGACATTAAGGAGCGTCGAAAGCTCACCACGGAGCAAAACCGACGCCTGCAGACCTGGCGCTGGGCCAACGATCGTCACACGCTGGTGCAAATCCCGATCGACCGCGCGGTGCGGCTTTTGGTGCAGAAGGGGGCGGCAGCCTATGCGCCTCTGCTGCCTCCGCAGCCGGCGCTGTCATCGCCGAATGCCGCGGCACAAAATGCGATCACGCCGCCGCCCGGACCGCCGCAATGAACGTAGCGCGCATCAAACCGGCTTGGCTGTTGATCGCGACAGCGGTGGTCGCGACGGCGGCGGTCGCCACGCCGGCGAGCGCGAAATTCAGCGCCGCCCAGCTCGCGGCGATTTCGGCATCGCCGCCGCCCAACGCAGCGCTGCCGGCCGATCTGCGGTTCCGCGACGAACACGGCAATCGATTGACGCTCGACAAGGCTATCGCCAGGAAACCGTCGCTTGTTGTATTTGCCGATTACACCTGTCGCACCCTCTGCGGTCCGATTTTGGAATTCACCGTCGCCGGGCTTGCCAAAACCGGCCTGAAGCCGGGAGTTGACTATCGGCTCATTGTGATCGGGCTCGATCCGAAGGATGGCCTCGATGCCGCGCGCGCGATGCGCACCAAACACATTGGGTCCGCCGACCCGATCGGGCACGCCGCGATTTTCCTGAGTGGAGATCAAGCCGAGATCACCGCCGCGACTCAAGCGGTGGGACTGCACTACGCCTACGACGCCGAGCACGATCAATACGCCCATCCCGCCGCAGTCTTCGTCGTCGACGCGAAGGCCCGCGTGCGGCGCGTGCTCTCCGCCATCGGACTCGACAGTGCTGACCTGCGATTGGCCCTCGTCGATGCCGGTCGTGGCACCATCGGCACGCTGGCCGACCGTATTCATCTCCTCTGCTACGCCTACGATCCCGTCCGCGGCATATACACCGAACGCATCACTACCATGCTCGGTTATGCCGCCGGTGCAACGCTAGTCATGTTGGCCGCCGGCATCTTCGGCATGATCGTTCATCGACGGCGGCGGGCGGCGGCATGAATATTTCCCAATTCACCACGGCCGCCTCCGATTATGCGGTGAAGGTCGACCGCCTATTCTACCTGGAAGCGGTGATTTCAGGGATCGTCGTTGTTTTGGTCACCGGACTCATCATCGTCTTCTTCGCGCTTTATTACCGGGGCTCCAGCATGCCGCGTGGCGACGTGCCGGAACACAAAAGCCACGAGATCGAGATCGGCTGGACGGTCGCGACACTGTTTACCTTTCTGTTCCTGTTCTGGTGGGCGGCTTCAGATCAGCTCACCGCGCTGACGCCGCCAAAAGACGCGCTGGAAATCCATGTAGTCGCCAAGCAGTGGATGTGGCGCTTTCAGCACCCAAGCGGCGCTCGCGAGATCGATGAATTGCACATACCGGCGCATACCAACATCCGGCTGGCGATGACGTCGCAGGACGTCATTCACGACCTTTACCTGCCGGCGCTGCGATTGAAGCAGGACATTCTGCCGGATCGCTACACTTACGAATGGTTCAACGCGACCAAAACCGGAACCTTCCATTTTACCTGCGCGGAGTTTTGCGGGACCGACCATTCGATCATGGCCGGCTCGCTGGTCATCATGAAACCGGAAGATTACGCGCGCTGGACTGCCGCGCAGCCGCAGGGTGGCGACCTGGCACACCAGGGCGAAGCGCTGTTCCGTTCGTTCGGTTGCTCCGGCTGCCACACGCCGGGCTCGACCGTGCACGCACCCGATCTGCACGGCATTTACGGCCGCGCGGTGCAGCTCGCCGACGGTCGCACGGTGACCGCCGATGAGGCCTATCTGCACGACTGCATCTTCCTGCCGGACAAGAATCGAGTCGCCGGATTTCCGCCCCTGATGCCGAATTTTTCCGGCTCGATCAGCGAGGGACAGGCCATCGCGCTGATCGCTTACCTCAAATCGCTGGCGACAGTTCGGGGAACACGCACGCAGAACGCGTCGCCGGAGCACACAGGATCACGGCCATGACCGACGCCGCGTTGCCATTCGTGCCGCCACTGGACATTTGGCGAGGAAGCTATCTCGACGAAGGCCACACGATCGCCTCGTGGCTGACGACGACCGACCATAAGCGCATTGCGATTTTGTATGCGCTGTCGATCACCGTGTTCTTCTTTATCGGCGGCGTGGCAATCGGTTTGGTGCGGCTGGAGCTGATCAGCCCGACCGGATTGTTCCTGACATCCGACGAATACAACCGTCTTTTCACGATCCACGGCATCATCATGGTCTGGTTCTTTCTAGTGCCGTCGATCCCCGCGACCCTGGGGAATTTTCTGTTGCCGATGATGATCGGAGCGCCGGACGTGGCATTTCCGCGGCTGAACCTGCTGTCGTGGTATCTTTATGTTGGCGGCGCGGCGTTCACCGTCTACGTTTTGCTGTCGGGCGGCGTAGACACCGGCTGGACCTTTTATCCGCCGTTCTCGTCGGAATATTCCCATTCCAACGTGATCCCGGCGGCCGTGGGCGTCTTCATCGTCGGTTTTTCCTCAATCGCGACCGGCGTCAACTTCCTGGCCACCATCCACATGCTGCGTGCGCCGGGCATGACATGGCTCCGCCTGCCATTGTTTGTCTGGTCCATGTACACGGTCAGCGTTGTGATGGTCCTGGCGACGCCGGTGCTGGCCATGTCATTGCTGCTGATCGTGGCAGAGCGATTTTTCGGCTTACCGATCTTCGATCCGTCGGCCGGCGGCGATCCGATATTGTTCCAGCATCTGTTCTGGTTTTACAGCCATCCGGCCGTTTACATCATGATCCTGCCGGCGATGGGCGTTGTGTCCGAAGTATTCGCCTGCTTTGCACGCCGTCGTGTGTTCGGCTACGCGTTCATGGTGTTCGCGATGTTGATGATTGCGGTGGTCGGTTTCATGGTCTGGGGCCATCACATGTTCGTTGCCGGGCAGTCGCCGGTGGCCGATCTGATTTTTTCGTTTTTGTCGTTCATTGTGGCGGTACCCTCGGCAATCAAGGTATTCAATTGGACCGCGACGCTCTATCGCGGCCACATCGGCTTCGAAGCGCCGATGATCTATGCACTGGGTTTCCTCGGGCTCTTTACCATCGGCGGTCTGACCGGACTGTTTCTGGCTTCGGTCCCGATCGATATTGCCACGACGGACACTTATTTCGTCGTCGCGCACTTCCATACCATCATGGTGGGCGGGACGGTTTCCGCGTTCATGGCCGGCATTCATTATTGGTGGCCGAAGGTGACCGGCAAACTGTACAACGAATTCTGGGCGCAGTTCGCCGCCATTACCATGTTTCTCGGCTTCAACGTCACTTTCCTGCCGCAGTTCGTCATGGGCTGGCTCGGCATGCCACGGCGATACCATTATTATCCGGACGTCTTTCAGATCTGGCACGTCCTTTCGAGTGGTGGCGCCCTCATTCTCGCCGCCGCCTACTTGATGCCGCTGGTCTATCTGACTTGGTCGTTGTTCTACGGGCAGGACGCCGGAGCCAATCCATGGCGCAGCACCGGGCTCGAATGGCAGACGCCTTCCCCACCACCGAAGACGAATTTCGTGCGGCCGCCACGCGTCGACGCCGATCCTTATGAATATCATGACTTCGGTCGCACCGAGGAAACCGGCGGCGAAGCGCGTGCCCGGCCGCAAGGCGAGGCGACATGAGCGATACCGCAGGCGCATTGCAGCACCCTTGGCCCGACCTTCGGATGCAGCGCGCCGGCGTCGGTCTCGGCATGTGGATGTTCTTGGCGAGCGAAGTTCTATTTTTTGGCGGCCTTATGGTCAGCTATGCGGTCTACCGCAGTTTCAACGAGGATGCCTTCCGCATCGCCGGCGCGCACGCCCAAATCGTCTATGGCTCCATCAATACCGTAATCCTACTCACCTCAAGCTTCACGATGACGGTCGCGTTACGGGCGGCAACCGCGAATGTGAGGCAAGCCACTTTGCTTTTCCTCGGCATCACCGCCGCGCTCGGCATCGCATTTCTGGTCTGCAAGGGCCTGGAGTATCGCGAGGACCTCAAGGAGCATTTGTTTCCGGGCCCGCAATTCCCGTTATCGCCACCCGCGACGGCGATGTTCTGGGGTTTTTACTGGGCGATGACCGGAATTCATGCGGTGCATTTGACCGCCGGGATCGCGGTCGTTCTGGTTGTCTGGACCCTATTCAAGCGGCGCGTGATTCCAGTCCAGGGCTCGACCATGGAGGGCGTGGCGATCTACTGGCATTTCGTCGATTCGGTATGGATCGTGCTCTTTCCCCTGCTCTATCTGGCGGGCCGCTCATGACCAACGGCCGCCAAGATCGTCGATATCTCTGGCTTGGTCCCGGTGCGGCCTGGCTCATCCTGCTGATGTTGTTTGCGGTCAGTCTCGGTTCCGCTTATCTGCCGCTCGGCGCCGGCAATCTGGCGGTCAACCTCGGCATTGCCGCGGTCATGCTGGCGGTGCTTGCGGCCGTCTTGATGGATTTGCGGAACTCCGTTGCGCTGGTGCGCATCGTGGCCGCTGCCGGGCTTTTCTGGATCATCATCATGTTCGCGCTGACTTTCAGCGACTTCTTGACTCGGCATTACTGAGCGACGCCAGTTGCCGATCCGCCTTGAAAAGTTGCTCGCCTGATACGCGATGAGCGGAATGGATATTGCGGCGCTGCGGCGGTTTCGCCAAGGAACTTCTATCCAAACCGCTCGTTCACCCCGAGGCATGTGCTGGCGGAACCCGTTGCAGGCGTTCCGCAAAGGCGGATTCATGAGTCAAACAGTCGGCGATTTCCTGGTTGAGCGGCTTCACGCGTGGGGCGTCCGGAAAATCTTCGGCTATCCGGGCGACGGCATCAACGGCGTGTTCGGCGCGCTCAACCGCGCCAACGGCAAGATCGAGTTCATCCAGGCCCGTCACGAGGAAATGGCGGCCTTCATGGCATCCGCCTATGCCAAGTTTACCGGACAACTCGGCGTTTGTATCGCGACCTCGGGGCCGGGCGCGTCGCATCTGATCACCGGCCTTTATGACGCCCGGCTTGACCACATGCCGGTGCTCGCCATCGCCGGCCAGCAATCGCGCAACGCGATCGGCGGTCACTACCAGCAAGAAGTCGATCTGCCGAGCCTATTCAAGGACGTCGCCGGCGCGTTCGTGGAACAGGCCTCGACACCCGCACAAGTCCGGCATCTGGTCGATCGCGCCATCCGGATTGCCATGGGTGAACGGCGCGTGGCAGCAATCATCCTGCCGAATGATCTTCAGGATGCAAAGTACGAGGAGCCGCCGCGCAAGCACGGCACGATCCATTCGGGAATCGGCTTCTCGGCACCCAAGACCGTGCCCTATGAAGCCGACCTGCACCATGCGGCCGACATTCTCAACAGCGGCAAGAAGGTCGCGATGCTGGTCGGCGCCGGCGCGTTGCGCGCAAGCGACGACGTGATCGCCGTCGCCGACCGGCTTGAGGCCGGCTGCGCCAAGGCATTGCTCGGCAAAGCGGCGTTGCCGGACGACTTGCCGTGGGTCACCGGCTCAATCGGCATGCTCGGCACCAAACCGAGCTACGAGATGATGATGGAATGCGACACGCTGCTGATGATCGGGTCCGGCTTTCCGTATTCCGAGTTTCTGCCGAACGAGGGCCAAGCCCGCGGCGTGCAGATCGATCTGGCGCCCGACATGCTGTCGCTGCGCTATCCGATGGAAGTCAACCTGGTCGGCGACGCCGCGGAGACGCTTCGCGCGCTGCTGCCGATGCTGAAGCAGAAAGGCGACGATGCCTGGCGCAAGCAGATCGAAAGCAACGTCAAGCAATGGTGGAAGACCTTGGAAAAACGCGCCATGGCCTCGGCAAATCCGGTCAACCCGCAGCGTGTCACGTGGGAACTCTCGCCGCGGCTGCCGGATCGCGTCATTCTCACCAGCGATTCGGGATCGTGCGCGAACTGGTATGCGCGAGATCTGAAAATTCGGCGCGGCATGATGGCGTCGCTTTCGGGCGGCCTCGCATCGATGGGCGCTGCCGTCCCCTACGCCATCGCCGCAAAATTTGCCCATCCCGACCGACCGGTTATTGCACTGGTCGGCGACGGCGCCATGCAGATGAACAACATGGCCGAGCTGATCACGGTCGCAAAATATTGGCGGCAATGGCCCGACCATCGCTGGATCGTTTGTGTCTTCAACAATGAGGATCTCAACCAGGTCACCTGGGAGCAGCGGGTGATGGAAGGCGATCCGAAGTTCAATGCGTCGCAACAGATTCCGAATGTCCCGTACCATCGATTTGCCGAATTGATCGGACTTAAGGGCATCTATGTCGATCGTCCGGATGCCCTCGGCGTCGCCTGGGAGGAGGCGCTGGACGCCGATCGGCCGGTGGTACTGGAAGTGAAGACCGATCCGGAAGTACCGCCTTTGCCGCCGCACATCACGTTCGAGCAAGCCAAGCATCTCACCGAGACGCTGGCCGAGGGTGACCCCCGCGAGCGCAGCATCATCAAGGAAACGGCAAAGCAGGTCCTGGCTTCGCTTGTCCCCGGGAAGTGAAGTGACACGGACGAACAGCGGCGGCGCACCAATCTCCGGGCTACGGGCGGCTGCCTACCGAATACCGACCGACGCGCCCGAAGCCGACGGTACCTTCGCTTGGAATTCCACGACGCTGATTATCGTCAGCGTCGAGGCCGGCGGCCAATCGGGCATCGGCTACACCTATGCCGATGCCTCGATCGTCCCGTTGGTGCGCGGGCCGCTTGCCGAAGCGATCCAAGACATCGACAGCTTTGACATTGCCGGCGCGTGGATCGCCATGCAGCGACGCGTGCGCAATCTCGGCCGCGCTGGCCTTGCCGCGTGCGCCATTTCCGCGGTTGACGTGGCGTTGTGGGATGCCAAGGCACGCGCACTCAACTTGCCTTTGGCCAGCCTGCTGGGTCGTTGCCGCGACACCATCCCGATCTACGGCAGCGGTGGCTTCACGACCTATTCCGCTGAACAAATGCGTGCCCAGCTCAGCGGCTGGGTCGAACGCGATGGATGCCGCTACGTTAAAATAAAAGTCGGTAGTGAACCGGAGCGCGACCCGGAACGGGTGACGCGGGCAAAGTCCACAATCGGCGATCGCGAGCTTTTCGTCGATGCCAACGGCGCGTTTTCGGTCAAACAAGCGATGATATTCCTTCAGCAATGCGCCGATTCCGACATCCGCTGGTTCGAGGAGCCGGTCACGTCCGACGATCTGCATGGTCTGCGGATTGTGCGCGAGCGCACCGCAACGGCAACCGATGTGGCGGCCGGCGAATATATTTACACCTCCGACGATGCGCGCCGAATGCTCGAAGCCGGCGCGGTCGACGTACTGCAAGCAGACGCGACACGCTGCGGCGGCATCACCGGCTTTTTGCAGGTCGGCGCGATGTGCGACGCCCATCATACCGATTTATCCGCGCACTGCGCCCCGGCACTGCATCGTCAGGTTGGATGCGCCGTACCGCGACTGCGTCACATCGAATGGTTTCACGATCACGTCCGCATCGAGCAGATGTTGTTCGACGGTGCGCCGGTGCCCCAAGATGGAGCCATCGAACCGGATCTGGGCCGTGCCGGCCTGGGGCTTACGCTCAAAAGTCGTGATGCCGAACGATTCCAGATCGGCGGAGCGCTGCAATGAGCAGACTCGATCTTCCGGCTGGCTCGATCGCACAATTGGCGCTCGCTGGCGTGGCGGTCGCCATGCTGGTACGGCCGAAACTATTCGCCGAGCGGCCGCCGCTACCGATGCCGCGGCTGCCAATATCGAAACTACCGATGCCACGGCGGCCGGCCCGTCCGGTGGCCCTTCATTCGCTGCGCTTCGCCGACGTCATGCGCGCACCGAAGCTCGGCGCAAAAGTGGCGCGGCTGGTGAAACGGAATGTACCACTGCCGCGCATGGCGCCACCGGCCCTTCCCCACACCGCCGGGCGGCACCTCAATGCCAGCGCGGCGATACTGGCGACATCGGTGCTTGCCGATAGCACGGTGGAGCATTATCGCGGTTCGTTCGAGAATCGCGCCATGTAC
>JAGXAC010000224.1 GCA_019075925.1 Hyphomicrobiales bacterium
GAGATGGCCGAACGGCACCGGCCGCGCACCGGGAACGAGCGCAATCGCCGCTTCATCCGCATCCTTGAGGAATGCCGGCACGGCTGCGACCGGCACCGAAACGTCGTGCTTGATCGAGCCGCCGGCGTGGCGCTGCACTTCGCCGAGCAGCTCGCGGATTCGCCAGAACGCTTTCGTCTGCTCGATGCTGTCAGCGATAGCGGCGTCGACGACAAGGCCGTCCCGCAGCGCTTGCGCCAGCACCGCCTCGATCACGTCGCGCAGTCCGTCGGCATGCTGCGATGAAAGCTCGATCAGCACATACCATTGATGGGGTTCGGCCAGTGGATCGCGCAGTCCCGAGCCATAGCGAAACGCCAATTCCAGGCCGAGGCGGGGCATCAGTTCGTAGCTGGTGACGCTGCTGCCGGCCCGCTCGGTGGCGAGCGTCAACAGCGCGAGCGCAGCTTCCGGCGACGGCACGGCGACGAATGCGGTTTCCGTTGCGCGCGGCAGCGGCACCAGCCGCAACACCGCGGCGGTGATCACGCCCAACGTGCCCTCGGCGCCGATGAAAAGATTTTTCAGATCGTAGCCGGTGTTGTCCTTTTTCAGTTTGTTCAGACCGTTGAGAATGCGCCCGTCGGCCAATACCACTTCGATGCCGAGGACGTGCGCGCGGGCGACGCCGTGCGCCAGCGCTGCCGTGCCGCCGGCATTGGTCGAAAGGTTACCGCCGATGGTGCAAGTGCCTTCGGACGGCAGCAATTGCGGATAGAGCCGGCCGGCGGCGACCGCTGCTTCGCGCGCGCGCTGCAGGGTGACGCCGGCTTCGCACGTCATGGTGTTCGACGTCGGATCGACTTCGCGGATGCGGTCAAGTCGGTTGAGGGAAAGGACGATCTCGTCGTTGAGCGGAGTCTGGCCGCCGACAAGGCCGGTGTTGCCGCCTTGCGGCACGACCGGCGTCGCCGTGTCGTTGGCGAGCTTGAGAATCGCCGCGACTTCGGCGACCGAGCCCGGGCGCAACACCAGCGGTGTGCGCCCGGCGAACATGTCGCGCCTCTCGACCACGTAAGGCGCCTGCATCTGCGGATCGGTGATGGCGTATTTGCCGCCGACGATGGCGGCAAAGCGCTTGAGCAGCACGGGATCAATTGCATTGGGCGGCTTATCGAGCATCGCAGACGTCCATCGGGCCCTTTATTAGATAAGACAGAATGCCACCGGCCGCATCACTTATCGTCCGGCGGCGGCACGGGCGAGCCGGTCGTTGACGGCTTCGCCGAGGCCGTCGTCGGGAATCGGCATCACCGCAATCGTGCCCGCGCCGGCGCTATCCAGCGCGCGCAGGTGCGCGAACAGATTGGCCGCCGCCTCGATCGGGTCGCCGCGCGGGGACAGGTTCAGCACGATCTTCGCGCGCCCCGCGTCTGCCGGCGATACCGAGCCAAACGCAAGCAGCGCTTCGCCGGGTTCGGCGTGCTTGGCATTGAGGCGCAGCCGCGCACGCGGCGCGTAATGCGTCGCCAGCATGCCGGGCGACAGCGGCGCCGCGCCGTTGTCCGTGGCAGCAGCTGGGGCGGCATGCAGTTTGTTTTTGAGCACGCGTTCGATGGCTTCGCGCGGCAGACCGCCCGGCCGCAACAGCATCGGTTCGCCGAGACACGCCACGATTGTGGATTCTACGCCTACCGGGGTCTGGCCGCCATCGATGATGAGGTCGATGCGGCCTGCCAGATCGGCATGCACGTGGGCTGCGGTGGTCGGCGACACATGGCCGGAGCGGTTGGCCGACGGGGCGACGATTGGCTTGCCGAACGCGTCGAGGATGGCATGGGCCACCGGGTGATTGGGCACGCGAACGGCAAGCGTATCGAGCCCCGCCGTGGCAAGCGCGGCGACGGGACAGGCGGCAGCCTTGGGAAGGACGAGAGTGAGCGGGCCCGGCCAGAATGCTGCGGCAAGCGCCGCGGCGGCTTGGTCGAACGCCACCAGCGCCTGCGCCGCCCCGATGTCCGGCACATGGGCGATCAGCGGATTAAAGGCCGGCCGGCCTTTGGCTTCGTAGAGACGTGCCACCGCGATGCCGTTGGTCGCATCCGCGCCGAGCCCGTAGACCGTTTCAGTCGGGAAGGCGACGAGGCCGCCGGCGGCGAGAATGCGAGCGGCGTCGGCGATCGAGGCGGCGTCCGGCCCGGTCACGCGCGTCGTCGACTGTGCCGTCATCGGTCTTCCCAAGGTGGTTGATGCCGAAAACGGCAGCGGCTGCAGCGGTCCTGCATCGCTGATCCTACCGCAGTCTGGTAGCTTGAAGGGGCCAATTCAGGCATAGTTTCGATGCAACAAAAAAGCGAAGGCTTGGAAACGTTGGATGGCTGAAATTGAGCGGGTGGCGGTCGCGGGCCTTAAAATCGCGAAAGTTCTGCACGATTTTGTGGTCAATGAAGCGCTTCCCGGCACCGGGATAGGCGCCGAGGCGTTTTGGCGAGGTCTCGCCGACATCGTTCACCGCTTTGGTCCGGCTAATCGTGCGCTGTTGCAGCGTCGCGACGAGTTGCAAGCCAAAATCGACGCCTGGTATCGCGATCGGCGCGGCCGTCCGCTCGATGAGGCGGCCGCCAGGGCATTCCTGACCGAGATCGGCTATCTCGTGCCGGAAGGACCGGCGTTCGCGGTCGATACCGCCAATGTCGATGATGAGATCGCGGCTTTGGCGGGGCCGCAATTGGTGGTGCCGCTGAGCAACGCCCGCTACGCGCTTAATGCCGCCAACGCGCGCTGGGGCTCGCTCTACGACGCGCTCTACGGTTCCGACGTCATCCCGCGCGATCCCAAGGCGTCGGGCAAAGGCTACGATCCGGCGCGCGGCCGGCGCGTCATTGCCTGGGCGCGAAATTTCCTCGATCAGAACGTGCCGCTCGCTGCCGGTTCGCATGCCGACGTCAGCGCCTATGCGGTAAAAAACGGCGCGCTGGCGGCAACGCTCGGCAACGGCGCGGCCGCAAGCCTCGCCGACCCGCAAAAATTTTGCGGCTATCGCGGCCGGCCGGACGCGCCGGAGGCGATCCTCCTCGTCAACAACGGACTACACATCGAGCTGGTGATCGATCGCAGCCATCCGGTCGGCCGCGACGATGCCGCCGGCGTCGCCGACGTGGTGCTCGAAGCCGCGCTGAGCACCATCATGGACCTGGAAGACGCGATCGCCGCGGTCGATCCGTTCGACAAGGTGGCGGCTTATCGCAACTGGCTCGGGCTGTGCCGGCAGACGCTGGTCGAGACCTTCCAGAAGGATGGCAAGCCGGTCACCCGCAAACTCGCCGCCGACCGCACATTCACCAGGCCCGACGGTGGGGCGCTGGTGCTGCCGGGGCGGAGCCTGATGCTGATCCGCAACGTCGGACATCTGATGACCGACGAAGGCGTGATCGACCGTGACGGACATCCGGCGCCGGAAGGCGTGCTCGACGGCGCGATCACCAGCCTGATCGGGCTGCACGATCTCAAGGGCCGCGACGGTCCGCGCAACAGCCGCACCGGCTCGATCTATATCGTCAAGCCGAAGATGCACGGACCGGACGAGGTGAAATTCGCCAACGATTTGCTGACGGCGGTCGAAGACCTGCTTGGGCTCGCGCGCAACACCATCAAGCTCGGCCTGATGGACGAGGAGCGGCGGACGACAGTCAACCTCAAGGAATGCATCCGCACCGTGAAGTCGCGGGTGTTCTTCATCAATACCGGCTTTCTCGATCGCACCGGCGATGAAATCCATACCGCCATGGAAGCCGGCCCGATGGTGCGCAAGGCCGACATGCGCGTGCAGCCTTGGCTGAAGGCCTATGAGGACTGGAACGTCGACATCGGTCTTGCCTGCGGGCTGCCGGGCCATGCCCAGATCGGCAAGGGCATGTGGACCATGGCCGACCTGATGGCGCCGATGCTGGAGCAGAAAATCGCCCAGCCGCAGGCCGGCGCCAGCACCGCCTGGGTGCCGTCGCCGACTGCGGCGACATTGCATGCGACGCACTATCACAAGGTCGATGTGTTCAAGCGACAGCGCGAGCTGGCGTCGCGCCCGCGCGCGAGCCTCGGTGCGATCCTCACCGTTCCGGTGGCGCGCGGCGTCAACTGGTCGCCGGACGAGGTGCAGCAGGAACTCGACAACAACGCGCAGGGGATTTTCGGCTATGTCGTGCGCTGGGTGGAGCAGGGCATCGGCTGCTCAAAGGTTCCCGACATCAACAATATTGCGTTGATGGAAGACCGCGCGACGTTGCGCATCTCCAGCCAGCACATCGCCAACTGGCTGCGGCACGGTATCGCCACCGAGCGGCAGGTGATGGAGACGCTCAAGCGCATGGCCGGCGTGGTCGACAAGCAGAATGCCGGCGATCCGCATTATCGGCCGATGGCGCCGGACTTCGACAAGTCGGTGGCGTTTGCCGCCGCCTGCGATCTGGTGTTCAAGGGAACCGCGCAGCCGAACGGCTATACCGAGCCGATCCTGCATGCGCGCCGGGCCGAATTTAAGCGCAAGAACGGGCTGCAATAGCGGCCCGGACGGGGCCGGAATGTCGCACGCTTGCCGCCGCGATGTGCGGCTTGTATAAGCGCCGCCTTATGTCGGAGTGTAGCGCAGTCTGGTAGCGCACCTCGTTCGGGACGAGGGGGTCGCAGGTTCAAATCCTGCCACTCCGACCAC
>JAGXAC010000225.1 GCA_019075925.1 Hyphomicrobiales bacterium
CGCCCAAGCTCAAGGACCACGACCACGGATTTGAGGCCCCGGGCGAGGATGAATCCGATGTCGCTGCCGATCATCCCAGTCGATCATGGTGCAATCCGGCACCGCAGGGTGCGCCATCCAAAGCCCGTGTTCGACGCCATCGAATGGCATCTCGTGGGGCGGTCATCATAGCCCATGCCGTCCGGTGCGGCCCAATTCCGAACAGCGGACACCGATCGTCGCGACTAGCGCCAGTTGTCCAACCGGATCGATTTCGCACCACCGATATGCGGACTTCGGCACTGAGCCCTCGCCGCGAGCGGACCTATCTCATGTGCGCAAGCGGAAACAGAGACGCCATCCGACACGACGGAAGGAAAAATCATGGGAAAGCTTGAGGGTAAGGTTGCGGTCATCACAGGCGGCGCAACCGGCATCGGCCGTGCCGCAGCAAAGCGCTTCATTGAGGAGGGCGCGTTCGTCTTCATCTTCGGCCGTCGGCAGGAAGTGCTCGATGCCGCAGTAGCCGACCTCGGGCCCAATGCCCGCGCGGTGAAAGGCTCGGTTTCCGATCAGGCCGACCTCGACCGGCTCTACGCGGCGGTGACGGGCGAGCGCGGAACCCTCGACATCGTCTTCGCCAATGCTGGGGCGGGAAGCCCGCTTCCACTCGGCAAGATCACCACCGAGCACATCGACGAAGCCTTCGACACCAATGTGAAGGGCACGATCTTCACAGTCCAGAAGGCGCTGCCGCTGATGGGCCGGGGCGGTTCGATCATCCTGACCGGATCGAGCGCCGGCACCACGGGTGCCCCGGCAATGAGCGTCTACAGTGCGAGCAAGGCGGCCGTGCGCAACCTCGCGCGGACCTGGGCGGAGGACCTGAAGGGCACCGGCATCCGGGTCAACGTGCTGTCGCCCGGGGCGACGGCGACCGAACTCGCCAAAGAAGCGCTAGGCGAGGAAGGCCAGAAGGTCTTCGGCTCGATGACACCGCTCCAGCGCATGGCCGATCCGGCGGAGATCGGAGCGGTAGCCGCCTTTCTCGCGTCGCAGGACAGCAGCTTCATGACCGCCAGCGAAGTCGCCGTGGACGGCGGCTTGGCGCAAATCTGACGCGCAACACCTGGCCGATCACACCAGCGATCCTGTTATGCACGATGAAGGAGAATAGAATGGCACAGTCTCTTAAAGAAAAAACTGCTCTCGTTACCGGTGCATCGCGGGGCATTGGCCGCGCCATCGCCGAGCGTCTTGCGAAGGACGGCGCGACGGTCGCACTGACCTACAACGCCAGCAAGTCAGGCGCAGACGAGGCAGTCACGGCCATCGAGAAAGCCGGAGGCACTGCGTTCGCGATCCACGCCGACCTCGTCGACCCCGCAACCATCCCGACCTTGTTCGAGAGACTCGACGACGAGTTTATCAAACGGAACGGAAGCAAAACCCTCGACATTCTGGTCAACAACGCCGGAAATTTCGGCTTTATTGGCTTCAAAGACGCGACGCCGGAGAGTTGGGACGCCCTGATCTCGGTCTACGCCCGCGCGCCCTTCTTTGTCGTTCAGGCCGCTATGGATCGTCTCGCCGATGGCGGACGCATCATCAACATCTCTTCCGCTGCCGCCACAAAGCCTGTGACAGCCGCGCCCGTCTACTCGATGGCCAAAGCGGCCATCAACAACCTGACCCATGCGCTCGCGTTGGAGCTGGGGCCGCGCGGGATTACCGCGAATGCCGTCGCGCCGGGCTACACGCGAACGGACGCGAACGCCGCCATCCGAGAGAATTCCGAAATCGTAAAGGCGGTCGAGGCCCAAATCGCGTTGGGTCGCTTTGGCGAGCCTGAGGAAATCGCCGCCGTCGTGGCGTTCCTGGCTTCCGATGAAGGCCATTGGGTGACCGGCCAGACGATCGAGGCGAGCGGCGGCTACAAGCTCTGACCGCGCCGAAAAACCGAAGGAGAATATCATGAGCTACGCAATCATCGGCTTCGGCGAAATCGGCCAAACTCTCGCCAGAGCATTCGCCCACAACGGCATCGAAGTATCCGTTGCAACCACGCGCGACCCGAAGAGCTTTGCGTCCGATGCGGCCGCGATCGGTCCCGAAGTCACTGCCAAGACGCTCGCGGATGCGGTCAAGGCGGACACCATTTTTCTGGCAGTCCGTTTTGAATCACATCCGGATGTCGCGAAGGCGCTCCCCTCCTGGCAGGGGAAGACCATCGTTGACGTGACCAATGCCTACGGCGTGCCTGATGAGGATCTGGGCGGCCAGCCATCCGCAAGGGTCATCGCGCGGGCCTTCACTGGCGCAAGAGTGGTCAAGGGCTTCAACCATCTGGCTGCGGCCGTCCTCGACCAGTCGCCGGCCGTACATGGTGGCAGGAGAGTCGTGTTCCTGGCGAGCGACGATGAAGACGCCGCGGCGGAGATCGGTGTGCTTGCGGAAAATCTCGGGTTTGCGCCGATCAAGCTCGGTGGACTCTCGGAAGGGGGACTGCTTGTGCAGGCGCGCGGGAGCAGTTGGGGTCGGCTGATCTTTCAGGATCTGATCAAGTTCACCGGGTGAACACGACAGCCCCACCGGCAGTGACACGACGCACGCGATCGGATCGCGCACGGACCGATCCGCGAAAAATGGAAAATTTCCGATGAGTGCCGGGAAGAACGTCCAGACGGTAAAGGACTTCTTCGTCGCGATCGGCCGCGGCGACAGGGAGGGTCTGTTGGCGCTGGTCGCCGAAGATATCGAATAGATCATTCCGGGAAAGGACTGTCAAACGGCGTTGGATTGGGACCCCTTATCGGCATCCAAAAGGGGCTCTGACTCAGTTTTGATGCAGTTCAGGATTCGCGTGGCGCTCCCATTGGGAGAATCAGCGCCATGCAGCAAGCACTTCGCCGCTCCAGTCTGGTGCCGGCCGGGTTTGTTGTGGAGAGTGCGTTTTGCGATACCGACACGACTGTTATCACCGTCCGGCCGTCACAAAGTGTTGGTCTTTGCCCGTCGTGCGGGACCGTTTCGCGCCGGGTTCACAGTCAGTACCGGCGTCGGGTTAGGGACCTTCCATTGTCGGGGCGGACGGTCGAGCTCGTAATAATCGCTCGCCGCTTTCGCTGCGAGGCTGTTCTGTGTAGACGGCAAATCTTCACTGAACGCTTTGCTGAAGGCATTTTGGCGCCGTCGGCCCGGCGCACGACCAGGCTCGATGGCATCGTCCACCACCTCGGTCTGGCGCTTGGGGGCAGGCCGGCGGCGATGTTCGCAAAGCGGCTGATGCTGCCGGTGAGTAACGATACCCTATTGCGGGTAGTCAGACGCCGTAGCCGGCCTCCTTCAGACCCGCTCAGGGTCGTCGGCATCGATGATTGGGCATGGCGACGGAATTATCGATACGCCAGCATTATCTGTAACTTGGAAAGGCGCCGGATCGTCACGCTGCTGCCGGATCGAGAGTCGGCGACCGCGCAAGCGTGGTTTGCCAACCATCCGACAATTGGGATCATCGCCCGCGACCGTGGTGGCGGGTACGGCGAGGCGGCGGCCAAGGCCCTGCCACACGCCGTACAGGTCGCGGATCGCTGGCATCTGATGGAGAATGCTAGTCGCGCTTTCCTTGACGCTGTTCGCAAATCGATGCGCCAGGTTCGTAGTGTCATTGGTGCGACAAGGATTGACTCCGAGCTGCTGACGGCGGCCGAGCGCATCCAGTACGAGGGCTACCTGCGTCGGGAAGAGACCAACGCGACGATCCTGAGGCTATCAAAAAGCGGAATGGCTATTAAGCAGATCGCGCGCCAGACCGGCCACAGCAGGAAGCTGGTTCGGCAGGTGGTCCGCGGCGAACGCAACGACGTCTTCCGGACAAGGCAGAGTTCCTTGGATATGCATTTGCCATGGCTCGACGAGCAATGGGCCTCCGACTGCCGCAACGGCGCTGAACTCTGGCGCCGTTTGACGGCTCGCGGCTTTCGGGGATCGCTGCGGGTGGTCGGCGAATGGGCAACGCGCAGACGACGGGCCGAAAAGGCCGATGCTAAAAACCTCCAACGCATCCCATCGGCCAGAACGATCGCTCGCCTCATGACGATCGGACGGGACACGCTCTCAAAGGCGGAAACCGTCACCGTGGCGGCCGTCGAGGCCGGCGTGCCCACGCTCGTCGAGGCTCGCGAGATCATCGCCGAATTCCACCTGATGATACGGCGCAAGACCGCAGCCGACCTCACATCCTGGATCGAGCGTGCCCGCACCAGCTTAGTTGCCTCGTTCGGTAATGGCGTCCTCAAGGACGAAGCCGCCGTCCGGGCCGCAATCACGCTGCCTTGGTCGAACGGACAAACCGAAGGTCAAATCACGCGCCTCAAGCTCGTGCGGCGCCAAATGTACGGCCGTGGCAATATCGATCTGCTTCAGGCCAGACTGATCGGCGCCGAATGAATCAGCTACACCAAAATTGCGTCGAAGCCCTTTTTGCATGCCGATTCACAGGAATTACGCTTGAGAACATTACGGGTCAGGGCCGGTCCGGTGTTCGCGCCACTGTTCGACTGCCGGTTTCCCCAATCGTTTAACCAAGACGAACGGTGACAAGGAAGCGAGTAGCGCGAACCAAAAACGGCTGGTATGAGAACCGCAAGCCGATGTCCGGTTAACAGCCAGCCCGCGCATTCGTTAAGGGC
>JAGXAC010000226.1 GCA_019075925.1 Hyphomicrobiales bacterium
GGGCCGGGGGCGGCGCTGTCGACAGGCGCCAACGACATTCGCAGGATCGAGGCACGCGGCGGTGTTACGGTGATTTCGAAGGACCAGAACGCCAGCGGCGATTTGGGCGTCTACGACCTGCGGAAAAAGACGATCACCCTGACCGGGAACGTCGTGGTCAGTCAGGGCAAGAATGTGCTGCACGGTGACCGGGTCGTGGTCGATACGGTCACCGGAAATGCCCATTTTGAATCCAACTCGTCCGGCCCGAGCCGCGTGCGAGCGCTGATTCAGCCGGGTAAGGGCGGCAATGGGGCCCCAACGAACATCATGACCATTGGGCCGGGCCGGCAGAATTAGGGCCCACCAGCGCAGCAGCACATCGCGAAATCGGATAAAGTCCCCGACTACGGCGCTATTCGCCGACGATTCGACTTGACCCTTGAGAAGGCTCGCCGGTGCTCGACCTGTTTGCATATTTTCGCCGGCGCCGGCGGCCGTCGCGCCAACCGGTTCAACCGGCTGTGGCGGCCGACGAGTCGATCGATCTCGCCAATATGGGCGGTGCGATCAACGGCACCTATCTCGATATCGCAAGCCTGTCGGCGGTCGAGCAGAAAGCGCGCAACCGGCCTCCGCGCCGGGAGCGTGCGCCGGCCCCGGCAAATATTGCGCCACCGCCGTCGCCAAAGCCGCGCCGCAGCACGGAAGGTAACGGCTCCGCGCCGCCGGATCGCAAGGGAGTGTTGTCCGTGCACGGCGTGGAGAAGAGTTTCGTCGGCCGCAAGGTGGTGAAAGGCGTCAGTTTCTATTTGCGTAAGGGTGAAGCGGTCGGATTGCTCGGCCCGAACGGCGCCGGCAAGACCACGGTCTTTTACATGGTGACCGGCCTGATCAAGGCCGACAAAGGCCGCGTCGAACTCGACGGACACAACGTCACGGCGCTGCCAATGTATCAGCGAGCGCGCCTCGGCATCGGCTATTTGCCGCAGGAAGCCTCGATCTTCCGCGGCTTGACGGTCGAGCAGAACATCCGCGCCGTGCTGGAAGTCGTCGAGCCCGATGCGCGCCGCCGCGAGCGCGACCTCGATGGATTGCTGGAAGAGTTCAACATCGGACGATTGCGCAAAACGCCGGCGATAGCGCTTTCCGGCGGTGAGCGCCGCCGCGTCGAGATCGCCCGGTCGCTGGCGACACGCCCGAACTACATGCTGCTTGATGAGCCGTTCGCCGGCATCGACCCGATCGCCGTCGGCGACATCCAGCAACTGGTGCGTCACCTGACCAACCGCGGCATTGGCGTCCTGATCACCGACCACAATGTGCGCGAGACGCTCGGCCTGACCGACCGCGCCTACATCATCTATTCCGGCGAAGTGCTGATGGAGGGCCGCGCCGACGATATCGTCAATAATCCGGACGTCCGCCGGCTCTATTTGGGCGAACAATTCCAGCTTTGACGCTTCATTGAGCCTTGCTCAATTCGGTTGACGACAGCGCTGCCGAATTGCGATAGAACTCGACAAGCAAGAATCGGACCACTTCGCCGGGTAGCCATGGCTATTTCGCAACGGCTCCAGCTTCGCCAGAGCCAAGCGCTGGTGATGACGCCGCAGTTGATGCAGGCGATCAAGCTCCTGGCGCTCTCCAATCTGGATCTGGCGGCGTATGTGGAGGCGGAGCTCGAACGCAATCCGCTGCTTGATCGCAGCGTCGAAGAGGAGGGTGCGGCCGCTGTGGCGGAAAGCGCGTCCGCCGCAGGTCCAAGCGCGGACGCCGAGGGGTGGGGCGGCGCGGACGCGGGCCCGCCGGGCGCTACGCCCGTCGAGGAACCGCTCGACACCCGCGTCGAGGACAGCTTTCCCGACCATGCCGGGGCGAGCCCGCCGCGCGGCGCCGCCGATGGACCGGCCGGATATTCGGAATGGGCCGGTGTCGGCGCCGGCGGCCGCGACGACGGCGATTACAACCTCGAAGCATTCGTTCCGGCCGAAACCACGCTTGCCGATTGGCTGCGCGATCAGTTCGCGCTTGCCGTGACCAGTCCGTCGCGGCGGATGATCGGGCAGTACCTTCTCGATCTCGTCGACGAAGCCGGCTACCTGAGCATCGATCTCGAAGCGACGGCGGAAAAGCTCGGCACCAGCGCCGCCGAAATCGAAGCCGTGCTCGGCATTTTGCAGGGTTTCGATCCGCCCGGCATATGCGCGCGCGACCTTGCCGAGTGCCTGACGCTTCAGCTGAAGGAACGCGACCGCTTCGACCCGGCGATGCAGGCGCTGATCGCGCGCCTCGATCTTTTGGCGAAGCGCGACTTCGCGGCGTTGAAAAAAATTTGCGGGGTCGGCGACGAGGATATCGCCGACATGATCGCTGAAATCCGCAAGCTCAATCCCAAACCGGGCCTCGCTTTCGGTTCGGCGGTCGTGCAGCCGATCGTGCCGGATGTTTTCGTCCGGCCCGGCCCCGACGGCGGCTGGCTTGTCGAGCTCAATACCGACACTTTGCCGAAAGTGCTGGTCAATCAGACCTATTACGCCGAAGTTTCGGCCACGGCGAAAAGCGATGCCGACAAATCGTATCTCGCCGATCGGCTGCAAAGCGCGACCTGGCTGGTCCGCGCGCTCGACCAGCGCGCCCGCACCATCCTCAAGGTCGCCAACGAGATCGTGCGCCAGCAGGACGGCTTCTTCGCCCGCGGCGTCGAGCATTTGCGCCCGCTCAACTTGAAGACCGTCGCCGATGCGATCAGCATGCACGAGTCGACGGTATCCCGCGTTACCGCCAACAAATACATGGCGACCAGCCGCGGCATTTTCGAGCTCAAATACTTTTTCACGTCGGCGATTGCCGCCGCGCACGGCGGCGAGGCGCATTCCGCCGAGGCGGTGCGTCATCGCATCAAGCAACTGGTCGACGCCGAAACTGCGGCCGACGTGCTGTCCGACGACACGATTGTCGACAAGCTGCGCGACGCAGGTGTCGATATCGCCCGGCGCACGGTGGCCAAATACCGCGAGGCGATGCGCATCCCATCGTCGGTGCAACGCCGGCGCGAGAAGCAAGCCGCGGCGGGCACGTTTTCCGCTCCCGTTGACTCCAAGGCGGCCAATACCTAGCTCGAGTCATGTGGCTGTCGTCCGCGCCTGAGGGTTGAATGCGCGGCCGAAATAACACGATCGAAACAATCGTGCGATGTTGGGAGACTGCCATGTCGCTTCGCGTTTCGGGGAAAAATCTCGACGTCGGCGAGGCGCTGCGCGAACGCATCAATCTGCGGATCAGCGATGCGCTAACCAAGTATTTCGACGGCGGATATTCCGGCCATGTGACGGTTGAGCGCGAGGGCTCCGGTTTCCGCACCGAATGCGCGATCCACCTCGATTCGAAGGTCACGTTGCGCGCCGAGGCATCCGCGCCCGATGCGTATGAGAGCGCGGGCCAGGCGGCGCTGCGGGTGGAAAAGCGGCTGCGCCGCTACCATCGCCGGCTGAAGGATCACCGGCCGCCGCTGGCCGTTCGCAACGGCTAAGAATTGGCCATTATGCCCATCAATATGCCGTCCGCCCAATGGAACCGTTGCGTGCCGATGCCCATTGACGCGGTTGTCCTCGCTCCTTAAGGTCCGCCGCCTTTCAGCGTGATCCGGGGAAAGTGGAGACCGGTTTTCGGAAAGGATCACGCTTACATCATCCCGTCAGTCCGCAGGCTTCGTTGCCCAGGTTCTCAACTCATGCCGCTCACCGATTTGGTCGCCCCTGACGCGATCCTTCCGGCGCTCAAGGTCAACAACAAGAAACAGGTGCTGCATGAGCTTGCGGCACGCGCGGCCGCGCTCACCGGCCAGAATGAACGGGCGATTTTCGAAATCCTGATGCAGCGGGAAAAGCTCGGCTCGACGGCGGTCGGCAACGGCATCGCCATTCCGCACGGTAAAATGCCCAATCTCACCCGGTTATTCGGATTGTTCGCGCGGCTCGATCGGCCGATCGATTTCGAAGCGCTCGACGGCCAGCCGGTGGATTTGCTCTTTCTGCTGCTGGCGCCGGAGGACGCCGGTGCCGACCACCTCAAGGCGCTGGCGCGGGTGGCGCGCCTGTTGAGCGACGCCAGCGTCACCCACAAGTTGCGTGCATCGCGCGATGCCGAAGCGCTTTATGCGGTGCTGGCCATGCCGTCGGCGAGCGCAGCGTAGCGCCGGCTGGTCGATAATCAGTAGTCAGAAGAATTTCAGAAAAAATATAAAGAGGGCCGCGCTTAGCGCGGCCCTCTTTTGGTTATCGATACCCGTAGTCCGACTCCCGGTCAGTGCACGCTCACCATTTTAAGCTGTTGGCTGGCAGCGTTGGCGACCGCCGCCTCGCGGCTGTCGGTCAGCATGATCGGTATGCCGTCGGCGCCGTGCAGCGCAAAGAGCTGCAATCCCGGCTCGATGTCCGGCACCTGCGGAAACAGCGCGCGGACGTCTTCGGAACGGATCGTCTTCACATAGGCGATTTCGCCGTCGCCGAGATGCGCGAACGCTTCGGGAGTCATTTCGATTGGCAAGTTTTCGCTACGGCTCAAATCCACGGGCATGGCCGTCAACTCCTATTGCTGACAACGCGAACGCGGCACATTCGTTTCATGACTCGGTTTCCCTGATGCAGATCGA
>JAGXAC010000043.1 GCA_019075925.1 Hyphomicrobiales bacterium
AAGCAGCACCTTACGCCAGCACCTTACGCCGCTACCCCGCTCCGATCGCTCAAACCCTTACATAATCCACCACCAAGCTTTCTCCAAGCTGCCAAAAACCCGCCAACCTCCGCCCCACACGTCAAATACCCCAAACTCACCCGTACCCCGCCGAGCCTCAGTGCCGGCGAAACCCCCATGGCCGCAAGCACATGGGAGGATTCCACCCTGCCCGACGAGCAGGCGGCCCCCGAGGAGACCGCAATGCCCTCAAGATCGAAAGCGATAATCGCGGTTTCCGCCTTCATGCCGGGAACCGCGAACAGGGTGGTGTTCGGCAGCCGTTCGACGGCCGCCCCGAAAATCACCGCCTGCGGCGCAATCTCGCGAATCCCGTTTTCCAGCCTGTTGCGTAACGCCAACATGTGGGCGGCTTCTTCGGCACGCGCCCGCAGCGACGCCTTCGCGGCGGCGCCAAACGCAACAATACCCGCGACATTCTCCGTTCCGGCGCGCAGCCCCCGCTCCTGCCCGCCGCCGCGGATAAGCGGTTCGGGAAAATGAATGTCCTCGCGGGCGCGGATCAGCGCACCCACGCCCTTTACGCCGCCGATCTTATGCGCCGACAGCGTAAGCAGGTCGGCCCCGAGCGCGTTGATATCGACTGCAATCCGTCCCGCCGCCTGCACCGCATCGACATGCAAAAGGCCGCCGGCCGCGTGCACCATCGCTGCCACCTCTGCAATGGGCTGGATCACGCCGGTTTCGTTGTTGGCGAGCATGATGGAGACGAGCGGCCGCACCGTCTTCAACAGGGCCGCGCCGAGCTGGGCAAGATCGACCCGCCCGTCGGCGTCAACCGGGATATCGGCGATGGCGTCACGCGCAAACCGGCCGCCGCTTCGCACCGAGGGATGCTCGATCGCGGAGATCAAAAGCTTGCCGCGGGGCTTTTTCTCTGCAGCGGTCTCGATCGAAGGCGTCAGCGCCAGCGCATTCGCCTCGGTTCCACTGGATGTAAAAATCACGTCGGCGGGCCTCGCTCCGACCAGCCTCGCAACATCGGCGCGCGCGTGTTCGACCAGTTGCCGCGCCGCGCGGCCTTCGGCGTGCACCGACGAAGGGTTCCCGGTGAGCGAAAGCGCGGCCGCGTGCGCCTCACGCGCCTCCGGCCGTAACGGCGCCGTCGCATTCCAGTCGAAATAGCTGCGCTCGGCCATGTCGGTTATGCTTGCTTTTTGCCCTGTGCCCTGTGCTAGAAGTCGCGGCGTTTCATTTTCGCCGGCCTCATGCACGTCTCCAAGTTCTAAAATCTGAAATGGTTTTAAGTACTTACGTGCACCTATCGGGGCCGTCAAGCGAGGGCGGATTCGTGCCCGCGGCGCGGCAAACCGAGGTTCCGTAATGCCCGAAGTCATCTTCACCGGCCCAGCCGGCCGCATCGAGGGCCGCTACCATCCGGCCCAGCAGAAAAACGCGCCGATCGGCATCGTGCTGCATCCGCATCCGCAATTCGGCGGCACGATGAACCATCAGATCGTCTACCAGCTCTATTACGGTTTCGTGCACCGCGGCTTTTCGGCGCTGCGTTTCAACTTCCGCGGCGTCGGCCGCAGCCAAGGCGGTTTCGACCACGGCGTTGGTGAACTATCCGACGCCGCCTCCGCGCTCGACTGGGCGCAGACGGTCAATCCGGAAGCGCGCAGTTGCTGGATCGCCGGCTTCTCGTTCGGCGCCTGGATCGGCATGCAGCTGCTGATGCGCCGGCCGGAAATCGAAGGCTTCATCTCGATTGCGCCGCCGGCGAACCTCTACGACTTTTCGTTCCTCGCGCCCTGCCCGTCGTCGGGCCTGATCATCCACGGCGACCGCGACGCGGTGGTGCCGCCGCGCGACGTCACCAACCTGGTCGAGAAGCTCAAGACCCAGAAGGGCATCGTGATCGAGCAAAAGGTCGTTACGGGCGCCAACCATTTCTTCGACGGCAAGGTCGAACCGCTGATGACCTCGATCGGCCAATATCTCGACAAGCGGCTTGGCACCAAGGGCGGCACCCGCACCAGCGCGGCGTAGCGCCTTTTCATCATCGTCGTTGCCGGGATCGACCCGGCAATCCATGCAACTGATCGGCTTGTTGAAAGCTCGTCACTGCGAGCGAGCGAGATATGGATTGCTTCGTCGCCTGCGCTCCTCGCAATGACGGGGAGCGGCCTACCTGCGGCCGAACGACTCCGGCATACAATAGCCCATCGTTTGCATCGCCTCGCTGATTTCGGCGATGTAGCCCAGCGTGCAATCGGAAAGCTTCTGCCCATTCGGCATGACCAGGTCGGAGAACCGCTCCCTGCCTTCCGTCACCTTCTTTAAGCGCCCGACCAGCGCCGTTGCCTGCTCAAGACCAAGAATGGCTCCAGCCATCTTCTTTCTCCTTGTCGATCGCAAACGCCGCGCGGCCAGCCCGCGGCAACTTTAAGCGGCCTCCCCTTGCGCCGCGGCCGCAGCCGCATGTGCTTCATTGATCGCCGCGATCGAGCGTTCCACCGCCGACCATAGCCGCGACATTTCGGTGGAGGCCACCGTGTCCGGCGCCTCGCAGACGCTTTCGCCGGCGGCTAGCGTGAGCACGTAGCCTGAGCGCTGGCTGATCTGGCCGGCCCAGACCGGAATGTCCAGCCGCTCGAAATACGCCCGCGATTGAGCGACCGCGGAGGTCTCCTTGTCGCCGCGCTTTGGCGGCGCGGCGTTGAGCACCACCGCATAAGGTTTGTTGCGCTCACGCGCGACGTCGACCGTCGCGCGCACGGCGTCGAGATCGAAAAAACCCGGCCGCGCCGGAATCAGCACCAAAGTGGCGGCGCGGATCGCCTCCTGCGCCACCACCCACATGCTGGCGGCGGTGTCGATGAACACCCACTCGTAGCCTTCAACCGTCGCCATCGCCAACGCACGGTCGATGCCGCGAGCGCCGCTTTTGAGCGGCGGTTGACCATCGGCCCGCAAGGAGTGCCAGAGCGTAAGCGAGCCCTGCGGATCCGCGTCGATGACCAGACATCGCTTGCCGGCGTCGTGACAGAAAGCGGCCAGATGCGCGGTTAGCGTACTCTTGCCGGCGCCGCCCTTGCGCGAAGCCATGGTGATGACGTTCATGCGATCACGTTCATGCGCGTTCTCCTACGGCCCGCCATGGACCGTGGACCTTTTCCGGGTTTTAGTTTGTCAGAGCCGGCACGCGAGCAACGCGGAGCAAGCAGCACACGATACAATGATTCGTCAGCCGCAGTGTTGATGAAAGGTGGCTCAAAAATCACACGAAATAAGTGGAATTAGCGGGCGGCGGAGTCTTTCCAGGACCATCCGGGCCGGGGCCGCGCCATTGCGAACAACGACGGCGACGAAGCAATCTACGCTTCCCGTGCGGATGGGAATACTTCGCGGAAGCCGGTCATCCGGCCAGCGACTCCAGGTCTAGGCGTTTGCTCGCCAAAAGGAGCTACGCGCAAGGCGACCACTTGCCTCCCACTCCATGCCATTGTCTTATCGCTTGCAGGGACAGGAAACGCTTCAATGCGCGGATTGAACGACAAGACCGTCGTCGTGACCGGCGGCGGCGGCGGCATTGGCGGCGCGGCCTGCCGGCGATTTGCCGAGGAAGGAGCCAAGGTCGCCGCGTTCGACATCGACCTCGCGGCGGCCGAGCGCACCGCGGCCGCAATAGCGCAGTCAGGCGGCAAAGCCGCAGCGTTCGCCTGCGACATCACCGATCACGCCCGTTGTCGCGATGCCGTGCGTGATGCGGAAGCCGCGTTCGGGCCGGTCGATGTGCTGGTCAACAATGCCGGCTGGGACGTGTTCAAGCTTTTCACCGACACGACGCCGGCCGATTGGGAGAAGATCATCGCCATCAATCTGACCGGCGCACTGAATATGCATCACGCCGTGCTACCCGGCATGATCGCGCGCAAGACCGGGCGGATCGTCAATGTCTCCTCCGACGCCGCCCGCGTCGGCTCATCGGGCGAAGCGGTCTATGCCGCCTGCAAGGCCGGCCTGATCGGATTTTCCAAGACCATAGGCCGCGAGCACGCGCGCCATGGCATTACCATCAACGTCGTCTGTCCGGGCGTGGTGAAGACCAACCTTTACGCCAACTACAAGCAGGGCGCACGCAATCCCGAGAAGCTCGACGATGCGTTTCGCCGCGCCATCCCACTCGGCCGCCTCGGCGAGCCGGACGATCTGCACGGTGTCATCTGCTTTCTCGCCAGCGACGACGCCGCCTTCATCACCGGTCAGGTGATCAGCGTTTCGGGCGGGCTCACCATGTCCGGGTGAAGCAAGAATCATGAGCCAACAACCATGACCAACATAACCCTGCCGCTCTCCGACGAGCAGCGCGAGTTCCGGGCGACCGCAGACCGGTTTGCGCGCGAGAAGCTCAAACCCGGCTATCAGGCGCGCGAGCGCGATGTGAAAATCGACCGCGCGCTGATGCGCGAAATGGGCGCGCTCGGGCTGATTGCTCCCGACCTGCCTGAATGTCATGGCGGGCTCGGCCAGTCCAGCGAAACCAGCGGCCTGATCATGGAGGCGATCGCGTACGGCGATCCCAATATCGGTTACGTGCAATTGCTCAGTTCGCTGTGCGGCCAGATCGTCGCACGGCACGCCAGCGACGAGCTTGCCGGCTACTGGCTCCCGCGCGTCGTTTCCGGCGAAACCCTATTCGCGATCGGGCTGACCGAACCCCGCGGCGGATCGGATGCCGCCAACCTCGCCCTGTCGGCGCGGCGCACCAATGCGGGCTATGTGCTCAAGGGCGAGAAGACCTCGATCAGCCTCGCCGTCCAGGCCGACGCGGTGCTGGTGTTCGCACGAACCGGCAAGCCCGAGGACGGTGCGCACGGCATCTCGGCATTTCTGGTGCCGATGGATGCACCCGGCATCTCAACCAGCCGCCTCAACGATCTCGGCAGCAAAGTGGTCGGCCGCGGCTCGATTTTCTTCGATGACGTGGCCGTGCCAACCGAGAACATGCTCGGCGCGGAGAACAAGGGATTCGTGCAGGTGATGCAGGGGTTCGACTTCAGCCGCGCCCTGATCGGGCTGCAATGCATCGGCCCGGCGCAAGCTTCGCTCGACGAGACCTGGGCCTACGTGGCCGAGCGCCAGGCGTTCGGCGCCCCGCTGTCGCGCAACCAGGGCGTCACCTTCCCGCTCGCCGAGTGCGAAGGCCAAATCGCCGCCGTGCGGCAACTTTGCTACCACACGCTACGGCTCCGCGACGCGGGCGCGCCGCATACATCCGAGGCGGCGATGTGCAAATGGCTAGGACCGAAGACCGCGGTCGATACCATCCACCAATGCCTGTTGACGCACGGTCATTACGGCTGGTCGCTCGATCTGCCGCATCAGCAGCGGCTGCGCGACGTAATGGGGCTCGAGATCGGCGATGGCACCGCTCAGATCATGAAATACATCCTCACCCGCGAGCGATTGAAAGGACAGAAGCACTGAAGGGCCCCGTTCCGCCCGTTCCCGCGCAGGCGGGAATCCAGCTCGGGGTCCCCGCTTTCGCGAGGACGAGCGGAGAGACCCGGCGAAGATCGCTTACGGCCGCGCCAACACGCCACCGGTCATCGGCAGCGGCACGTTGGTGGTGCCCGGAAAACTGAGCGGCAAACCGTGCAGGCTGCGGACCGCCAGATACGCGAACGCCTGCGCTTCGAGCGAGTCCACCGACCAGCCGGCGGCGTGGCCGGGTTCGATGCCGGCCGGCGCGAGCCGTTCGGCGAGCATGCGCATCAAGGTGGGATTGCGCGCACCGCCGCCGGCGACAATCCAGTTATTCGGCGTCCGCGGCAGCAGCGCAACGACTCGTGCGACTGCAGAGGCGGTGAGCGCGGTCAACGTCGCGGCGCCATCCTCGACGCTGCAATTATCGAAGGCTTCGCCGATCAGACCGCGAAAATCGTTGCGGTCGAGCGATTTCGGCGGCGGCTTGGCGAAGAACGGGTGCGCCAGAATGCGACCGACGGCTTGCTCATCGACTTTGCCCGACTGCGCGATCTTGCCGTCGGCGTCGAGCAATGCGCCGGTGCGCACGCGCAGAAAGTCGTCGATCGGCGCGTTGCCCGGCCCGGTATCGCAGGCAATCAGCGTTTCGCCATCGATGAAGGTGACGTTGGCGACGCCGCCGAGATTAAGCACGGCGACCGGGGCCGCGCGGTCGAGCCGGCGAACCAGCGCGCGATGGAACACCGGCGCGAATGGCGCGCCTTCGCCGCCCGCCGCCACGTCGGCGGCGCGAAAATCGTAGACGACGGCAATGCCAAGCCGGCGTGCGAGTGCGCGTCCGTCGCCGATCTGCACGGTCAGCCGTTGCGCCGGGCGGTGCAGCACGGTCTGACCGTGGAAGCCGATCACGGTGACATCGGCCGGGGCGATACCGTTGGCGGCGAGAAACGTCTCGACCGCTTCGGCATGCGCATCCGTCACCGCGGCCTCAGCCTCGGCGACGGCGCCCGGCCGGGCGGCGCGGTCGGTGATATTGGCGGCCGCGGCGGTGGCGCTGCGCAACAGCGCGCGCTCGGCGTGCGAATAAGCGCGATAAGCCGTCGGTCCGAAACGGGTAATGACGTCGCCGTCGGTCTCGATCAATGCGACGTCGACGCCGTCCTGCGATGTGCCACTCATTAACCCGATGGCCGCGACCGACGGCGCGGATGGCGGAGCTTGCGATGGCGGGTCGGCGGGCATGGTCGCGTGGTCTTCGGTTGTGAATCGGGCGCCGGACCTGTTACACCAGCGCCGCCATTTATTCACCCATCATCCGGAGGCGGCCGCGACGCAGCCGCTGAAGGATGACTGGTATTGGCCGTCTCCCTTCGAGGCACGCTTTCGCTCGCACTCAGGGTGACGGACAACGCAACGCCGGAACCCGATGAGCACCTATAAGTCCGATTTTCTCAACGTTCTGGCGGATCGGGGGTTCATCCACCAGCTCTCCGAACCCGCCGCCCTGGACGCGTTGGCGCGCTCATCGACCGTCACCGCCTATATCGGCTTCGACTGCACGGCGCCTTCGCTGCATGTCGGCTCGCTGTTGCCGATCATGCTGCTGTACTGGTTGCAGCAGACCGGCCATCGGCCGATCGCGCTGATGGGCGGCGGCACGACCCGGGTCGGCGACCCTTCCGGCAAGGATGAGAGCCGGCGTCTGCTGACCGGCGAGGATATCGACAACAATCTGAAGGGTATCCGAGCGATCTTCGCCAAATTTCTGAAGTTCGAGAGTGCCGGCGGCAACGCCGTCATGGCCAACAACGCCGACTGGCTGAACACGCTGAACTACATCGACTTCCTGCGCGAGGTCGGCCGGCACTTCTCGATCAACCGCATGCTCGCCTTCGACTCGGTCAAATTGCGGCTCGATCGCCAGCAGGAACTCTCGTTCCTCGAATTCAATTACATGATCCTGCAGGCCTACGATTTCGTCGAACTCCATCGGCGACACGGCTGCGTGCTGCAGATGGGCGGCTCCGACCAGTGGGGGAACATCGTCAACGGCATCGACCTCGGCCGCCGTTTGAGCAACGCGCAGCTCTTTGCGCTGACCTCGCCGCTGATTACCACATCGTCGGGCGCCAAGATGGGCAAAACCGCGGCCGGCGCGGTATGGCTCAACGCCGATCAGATGAGCCCCTACGACTATTGGCAATACTGGCGCAACACCGAGGATGCCGACGTCGCCCGCTTCCTCAAATTGTTCACAGTGCTGCCGATCCCGGAAATCGAGCGGCTCGCTGCGCTCAAGGGTGCTGAAATCAACGAGGCGAAGAAAGTACTGGCAACCGAAGCGACTGCGCTGGTGCATGGCCGCGCCGCCGCCGCGGAAGCCGCCGGCACCGCTCGGACCACGTTTGAGGAAGGCGGCTTGAGCGCCAATCTACCGACGGTCGAGTTTTCGCGCGCGGAACTCAAGGCCGGCATTGGCGTGCTTGCCGCATTCGTCAAGGCTGGACTTGCGGCATCGAACGGCGAAGCGCGGCGTGCCATCGCCAACAATGCGCTCATGGTCAACGACGTGCGCGTCGCCAACGATAAGGCCGCAATCGGCGAGAGCGACCTGACCGCGGAAGGTGTGATCAAGCTCTCGCTCGGGCGAAAACGGCACATTCTGCTCAAGCCGGTCTAGATTTTCGTTGGGCCGCTTTGTTCGGGCGGCCGGCGTCCGCGCTCCGGATCGGGCTCTAGCGGAAATTCATCGACGGCGGTTCGACGAAGCTGCTGTCCCCATTGGCCGAAAACTCGAAGATTTTCCGCAGAATGCCGGGCGCCAACGCCGATATCGGGTTGATCCGCAAGATCGGATTGGTTGGCCGGCCGACGACTTCGTAGGTCACGCCGAACAGCCCTTCCTTGTCGCCGCCCATGAACAGGCCAAGCACCGGAATCTGCCCGAGCAGATTATTGGGGCCGTAGAGCGGTACCAACGTGCCGCGCAGGTGCACGTCGTCGTTTTTGTAATCGACGACGCCGTCGATGGTGCCGCCGAGCACCGGCCCGCGCACCACGCCGTTGCGCAAGGCGACGCGGCCCGGCATGCGGGTGAATTCGACGCGCATATTGGAGAAATCGATGACATTCGTATTGCGGCGGCTTTGCGGGTTGTTGTTAACGGCGCGTTCAAGCTGCGCTTCGTCCCGCACGGCGAAATTGCGCACGCTCAGGACGCCCTGCTGTGCCTGGTTTTCGCCTGCCGGAGCATCCATTGCGACGGCCATCTGGCCGCCGCTCATGCGCGAATAGATGTCGGTGAAGCGAAAGAACGCGCCGGCATCGGTGCTTTCAAGATAAACCACGGGCCGCGCCCCGGCGCGTCCGCGCAAATCGCCGGTCAACCTGGCGTCGTGCCCGATCTTGGCCGACAGGCCAAAGCTGCGCACTTCGCCGGCCCGGCGCGACATTTTCAACTCAAGCCCGCGCAACGCCTCGCCGTTGAAGCCGACGACCGCGCCAAGACGCATATCCAGATCGACGTCGACGGCATGCCGCTTGTCGCCGCTATGTTCGGACGCTGCCCCGGCCGCGGTCTTGACGAATGCGCGCCCGTCATAGACCTCGCCGCGGATCACCACGCGCAAAGCGCCGTCGGGGGCGCGATCTATTTTGAGGCTGGTGCGGTCCCCGTCGGAGAAACCGTAAACCGGGAAATTGGCCGATTGCACTTCGCCGCTGCCGTCGAAGTCAATACTTCCCTTAACGCCGCCGCCGGCGCCCTCGATCAAAAGATCGTCGATCCGGATCGATTGCGGCTTGGTCGTGAGCGCAAAAGTCGCGCGCGCCGGCTTGCCGGACGGCTTGGACCAGCCTGGCAGCAGTCCGTCGATCTGCGCCGGCGTCAGATCGGCTTCGACGTTGAATCGACCCTCGCGATCGGCGGCGGTGGCGGCAACGCGGCCGGCAATTCGGATCGGGATAGCGCCACTGACCGCTTCACCGAGGTGAAAACCGAGATTGTTGCGGGCGGTTTGATCGAGCAGCCCGGAAATGCGGACTTCTGCATCAGGTTCCCCCCGCATCTTGCGATATTCAAGACTGGCCGGGGCGCCGGCGATTTTGACGTCGCCCTTGAGCTGGAAACCTTGCGGCGTGGCATTGGCCTTGAGCAGCGCCGCTTCGACTTTTTGTCCCATAATCATGCGATCGGCGGAAAAGTTCGTAGCATCGACGGCGATCGAGAAGTTGGTCGAGCCCGGCGGCAGATCGGCCTTCAGCGGCATCCCGAGCATAACCTGCGCACTCAAATTGCCGCGAACCGTCGACGGATCGAACGGGGTATCGGAAAACTCGCGCAGCCGATCCATGCGCAGGAGCTCGGCGGCAGCCGGTACCGGACCTTCGAGTTTGAAGTGAACACGGGCCGGTGGCGCCTTCGGCGCAGTGTCGGGCACTTCGAACACGCCGGACATCAGCGTGAGCTTGCGGCCCGACGGAAGATCGGCGGTCGCCTTGCCCAGCGAGACGACAGCATCACGGCCGGCAACATGGACGTTGAGGTCGGCGTCGCGCAGCGTCGGGAGGCCTTCGACCGGTCGCAGCACGCAGCCGGTCGCCGCAGCGTCGATCGCGAGCCCGTCGTCAGCCACCGGCGGGCCGCTCGCGTTCAGATTTTCAAGGGGCGAGTTGACCGCAATGACGATGCGCTCCACCGTACCGCTCATCAGATGCTCGTCGAACCATGCGCGCACTTTGGGAGTGATGAAGGTCGGCCATATGCGCTTAAGCGCGTCGACCGGCATGCGTGTCCCGGCCAAGCCTGCGGCGAGATGAATATTGCCGCCGGCGAAATCCATGTTGCCCGACATCGCGATGCCAACGCCGGTGTTACCGATATCGCCCTCGTCCAGAGTCACCCGCTGTTTCGTCGCGTCGTAGCGGCCGCTGATGGCGATGCGATTCAGCACCAGCGGCTCGCCCGCATCACCGGCGGCATTGAGCACGACGGTGCCGCCACCGACCTTGAACCGCCAGATGCCGCCGGGATCGACCGGCGCCTCGACCTGCCCGAGCAGCGTGATCCGGTTGCCGCCGGATAGAATTTGGAACGGCATCGCCAGCATGCGGTTTTCGGCATCCCACCGCAGTTTGACTTCGGCGCGCTCGACGCTGATGCGGCCATCTTCGCCGTTGGCATCGCCGATCGAGCCGGCCTCGGCGACTATTCGGCCGGTCAATGATTGCGGCAGTCCGTCGGGGCCGATCTCTCCGCTCAAGCTTGCGGACAATGGCGTGTCGATCTGCAGGCCGCCGTCGCCGACGCGGAATGCCAATAAGAGGTCGCTCGGCAAGACGCGGCGCGCCTCGAGCTGAATTTTGCGGTAGCCCTGGTGGGTCGGCGTGACCGCGGCGGTAAGTCCCCATGGCCGCTCCGGATTGTCGGAGCCGACCGTTATTTCGACACCACCATGCGTTCGTTCGACGCTCAAACTGATATCGTGGAACGTCCAGTGCTTGCCGGTACGCCGGTCGTCGACCGTCAGGTTGCCGTTTTTCAATCCGAGTTCGCGCAGATCGTGACCGTCGAGACCGGTTTCGCCGATGCCGTCGATCCAGGACAGCAGCGAAGCGAAAACGTCGCGGGCGCGGTGGGTCGGCGGCGGACTTTGCGCGGCGGCCGGATGCGGCGCGATTGCCGAGGCCGGCTGACCGGGGACCTGCTTTTTCTCCTGCGCCGAGCGAAGTAACGCCGCAGCCGCCGTCACCGGTACCGCCGCGGTGGCGATCGGGTGCTTGTCGGCGCCGGCAAAGACGGTGACGCCCCCATCGGGCTCGATACGTACCGCCATCTCCGCGCCGACCAGATTGAGGCTCTCGGCGCGCATGTGACCGCTCAGCAGGCTCAGTCCGGAGACGCGGACCTCGGCTTTGGGTGCGCTTGCGACAATGGTGCCATCGGCATCGCGCACCACGATGTCGCGGATGCGCACGGCCGCTCCCGTTGCCGTTCGCTCGATCTGGGTGCCGCCGACCTCGACGTGGCGGTTGCTGCCAAAATTTTCTTCAATCGCCGAGGCAAGCCACGGCGTCACGATATCGAGTTGAATCGGCCCGGCGGAGAGCCGCCACAGCAACGCGCCAACGGCCAGCACAACGACACCGGCGAACGCACTCAAGCCGACGGCTGTGCGCTTGATCCAGCGGCGATGACGCCCCAAGAAATCGCCGATGCGGTGGAGGATGTGAGGACCGCGGCCTCGCCGACCCGGATCCTTTGCCAGCGGCGCGCGGGCGGGCCGACGCAGCGGAACGATTGATCGCCATCGCGGAGGCGCCGCACGCTGCCTGTGCTGGTTGGTCATGCCGCCGGGGCGTCCCCTCGTCCGTCGCGACTTTAGTTCCAGCGTGATTTCAAGCGGAAAATCTTACCGGTGCCGCCACGCCAGCTTAAGAGATTCCCCGCTAATCGCGCCAGCCCAAGGAACCGCTGAGGCCAGCAACGTCGACCCCCTCGAAGCAGCCGCGTAATCTCGGCCGAAATGAACCTCCGAAAGCGTCGAAAGGAAGGCATATGGCTGGCAAACTCGATGTCGGAACAAAAGCGCCGGTATTCACCCTGCCCCGCGACGGCGGCGGCACGATTTCGCTCGCCGACTTCGCCGGCAAGAAGCTGGTGCTGTTTTTCTATCCGCGAGCGAACACTCCCGGTTGCACCAAGGAGGCGATGGATTTTTCCCGGCTAAAAGGCGCTTTCGGCAAAGCCGACACCGAAATTCTAGGCGTTTCCGCCGATTCCGTAACGGCACAAGACAAGTTCAAGGCAAAGCACAAGCTTTCGATCGCGCTCGGCTCCGACGAAAAGCGCCGGATGCTGGAGGCTTACGGGGTATGGCAGGAGAAATCGCTGTATGGGCGGAAATTCATGGGCATCGCGCGAACGACGTTCCTGATCGGCGCCGATGGGCGCATCGCCCAAATCTGGCCGAAAGTCTCGGTCGCCGGACACGCCGACGAAGTTCTCGCACTAGCCAAATCGCTTTGAATTTCTGCACCGCCGCCGCTTCTGAATTGCCGAAACATTTACCCATTGCAGCAAAATGTCGGCGCCAATTTCCATAAAATTAACCATACGCCGCTCAAATCCCCTTGTTATGCGGCCGAGACTGGCCCGGGCGGGGAGCGTCGATGTCGGGCTGGAGAGCGGCGGAGCGGCGGCAGATGGCGCGCTACGGCGCGCATGTCAAACCGATCCCACGCAATGAAAGCCGGGAGGCTGTCGGCGCGAGCTATACGATCGCTCATGCCGGACGGCAGATCCGGCTTGGGCCGGTGGCATTCTGGATTGCGGTCGGCACCGTCGTCATCATGGCCGGCTGGTCGGTGACGACTGCGACTTATTTTGCCTTTCGCGACGATCTCCTCAAAGGCCTGATTGCGCGCCAGGCCGAGCAACAATACGCGTACGAGGATCGGATCGCCGAACTGCGCGCCCGTATCGATCGCACCACCAGCAGGCAATTGCTCGACCAGGAGCAGTTCGAACAAAAACTGGACGATTTGGTGCGCCGTCAGGCGACGTTGGAGTCGCGCTCGGCAGCGCTGGCGGGCATCGACATGCCAACTGGATCGCTGCGAAGTTCGCGGTCGGGCGCTGATGCATTGACGGCTTCCCACGCACGCGACCGGCGCTCCTCGCTTGAGCACGAGCCCGCATGGGGTGGCGGCAGAGGCGGTAAAAGCGGCGACGTCAGCATCAAGCTTTCGCGGATCGAAACGTCGCTGGATCGCGTCGATCGCCGGCAGGCCGCGGCACTCGCGGCGATGGAGGCACGCTACGAAGGTAGGGCGCGCAAGCTGCGCGGGGTGCTGGCGGAAGTCGGGCTTAAGGTCGCCGCACCCGTCGGCGGCACCGGCGGCCCTTTCGTTCCGGTCAGGTTACCCGGTGAAGGCAACAACTTCGCACAAACGCTTGCACGGGTGAACATCGCACGCGCGCAGGCCGAACAACTCAGCCGTAGCCTGGTCTACGTACCGGTACGCAAGCCAATCACCGGCGAAATCGAAGTCAGCTCCACCTTCGGCGTGCGCGTCGATCCGTTTCTCCACATTGCCGCGATGCATACCGGCCTCGATCTCCGCGGCGAGACCGGTGAGGCGGTGCATGCGACCGCCGCCGGCACCGTGACCAACGCCGGCTGGAGCGGCGGTTACGGCAAAATGGTTGAGATCGATCACGGCAATGGACTGTCGACCCGCTACGGCCACCTCTCACAGATCGACGTGAAGGTCGGCGATGCGATCCGCATCGGCCAGGTGGTCGGCCGCATGGGTTCGACCGGCCGTTCTACCGGCCCGCATCTGCACTACGAAACACGGATTGATGGCGAGGCGGTCGATCCACAGCGTTTCCTCAACGCCGGCGCCCATCTCGACGGCGGATAAAGCCGGAACCGCACATAGCCGCTCGCCTTTCGGCCGCACGCTTCGTACATTTACGCCCGACATGGTCAGGGTCCACCACTTGAACAATTCGCGCAGCCAGCGCGTCCTATGGCTTCTCGAAGAAATCGGGACACCTTACGAAGTCGTCCGTTACCAACGCCGCAAGAACCTGCTGGCGCCGGCACAATTGCGGCTGGTCCACCCGCTCGGCAAATCGCCGGTAGTCGAGGATGACGGCAAAACATTCGCCGAGACCGGACTGATCGTCGAATATTTGGTTGATCGTTACGGTCCGGCTTTGGCGCCGCCGCGCAATGTCGATCTCTATTGGCAATACAAGTACTGGCTGCATTATGCGGAGGGCTCGTTGATGCCGCCGCTGTTGCTTAAGCTGATTGTCGATCGACTTGGGCTGTTGGGCCGCCCGGCCCGGCCCTTCGTCAAATCGCAACTCAAGCTGCATCTCGATTATCTGGAAAACGAATTGACCGGCAAACTATGGTTCCTCGGCGAGCAATTCTCCGCCGCCGATGTCATGTTGAGCTTTCCGCTGGAAGCCGCCCGCGACCGCGCCGGGCTCGATCATACCCGACCCAAGCTGATGGACTTTCTCGCGCGCATCCACGCACGGCCGGCCTATCGGCGCGCGCTCGATGCCGGAGGTGCCTATCGCTACGCTAACTGAGGCCGGAAATTATTCGACATCTTCGATGTTCTTCGCCTCGACGCCGAACGCCTTTTGCGCGAGGGCTGCTTCCATGAACTGATCGACATCCCCGTCGAGCACGCCGCCGGTATTGGAGGTCGATACGCCCGTGCGCAGATCCTTCACCATCTGGTAGGGCTGCAGCACGTAGGACCGAATCTGATGACCCCAACCGATATCGGTCTTGGCGGCCTGATCGGCCGCCGCCTTTGCCTCGCGTTTCTTGAGCTCGGCTTCATACAGCTTGGCGCGGAGCATCTGCCAGGCGCGCGAGCGATTTCGATGCTGCGAACGATCGTCTTGGCAAACCACGACGATATTGGTCGGTATATGCGTCAGCCGGATCGCCGATTCTGTCTTGTTGACGTGCTGGCCGCCGGCGCCGCCGGCACGCATCGTATCGACGCGCACGTCCGATTCCTTGATGTCGATATTGATGCGATCGTCGACCACCGGATAGACGGTGACACTGGCGAAAGACGTATGGCGGCGCGCGTTGGCATCGAAGGGAGAAATGCGCACGAGCCTGTGGACGCCATTCTCGGTTTTGAGCCAGCCATAGGCGTTACGGCCCTTGACCTCGATCGTGGCGGACTTGATGCCCGCCTCCTCGCCTTGCGTCTCTTCCACATATTCCACTTTGAAGCCGTGCTGCTCGGCCCACCGCACGTACATGCGCAGTAGCATCGAAGCCCAATCCTGGCTTTCGGTGCCGCCGGCGCCGGCGTGCACTTCGAGATAGGCGTCGTTCGCGTCGGCCTCACCGGATAAAAGCGCCTCCAACTCACGACGAGCAACCTCAATCTTGAGTTTGCGCAACGCAGCTTCCGCTTCGGCGATCGTGTTCTGGTCGTCCTCGGTCTCGCCAAGCTCGATCAGCATAAGCTGATCTTCGAGCTCCTGGTCGATGCGCGAGAGCGCGTTAAGCTGATCGTCGAGCGCGGTGCGCTCCTGCATCACGCGGCTGGCACGCTGCGGATCGTTCCACAGATTGGTGTCTTCGGCCAGCTGGTTCAGTTCAGCCAGCCGGGCACGCGCCTTGTCGACGTCAAAGATGCCTCCTCAGCAGTCCGGCGGACTGCTTGATGTCGGCGACGATGCTCTCGATTTCAGCGCGCATGGCTCGAACGTTTGGAAATCAGCTGGCAGTCATCAGATAAGCTCAAGTATAAAATTTCACAACATTCACATTCTGATCCGAACAGGTGACCGCACGATCGGCTGTCGATCTCAGTAGAGACCGCCGGTGCCGGTTCGCACGGCGCCGGCCGCGGAATCCGGCGAAATCGACATCTGCCCGGCGCCTCCACCGATGCCGGCCTCGGCCGCAAGGGCGGAGTTGTTGTCGGGTGGCGCGGTACCGGGCTTGAACGCTTCCAGGATCACGTGCGTATCGCCGGGCGCGGCGCGCACGCCGGTCTTCGCATCGACCCGGATGAGCTTGATGCCCGGCGGTACGGGAAACGGTATCGGCGGCTTGTCGGCAAGGGCCTGCTTGAGGAAGTCGCGCACGACCGGCGCCGCCAGATGGCCGCCGGTCGCCAGCCGCCCGATATGGCGCGGCTTGTCGTAGCCCATGTAGACGCCGCAGACGATGTCGGGCGAATAGCCGATGAACCACACGTCTTTTTCTTCGTTGGTGGTGCCGGTCTTGCCGGCGATCGGCTTGCCCACGTCACGCAGGACAGTAGCGGTGCCGCGCTGCACCACGCCTTCCATCATCGAGGTGATTTGGTAGGCGGTCATCGGGTCGATCACGAGTTCGCGGTGATCGATCAATTTCGGTTCGGGTTGATTGTGCCAGGTATCGGCATCGCAGCCGATGCACTCGCGCTGATCGTGTTTGTAGATCGTGTGCCCGTAGCGGTCCTGGATACGGTCGATCAGCGTCGGCTTCACCCGCCGGCCGCCATTGTCGAGCATCGAATAGGCGGTGACCATGCGCAACACGGTCGTTTCGCCGGCGCCAAGCGCATAGGAGAGGTACGGGGGCAGATTGTCATAGACGCCGAACCGTTTGGCGTATTCCGCGACCAACGGCAGGCCGATGTCCTGCGCGAGCCGCACCGTCATCACGTTGCGCGACATTTCGAGACCGAACCGCAATGTCGAGGGGCCGTAAAACTTGCCGCCATAGTTTTCCGGCCGCCATACGCCGCCGCCACCCTGGCCGGTGTCGATTTCGATCGGGGCGTCGAGTTCGATGGTCGAAGGCGTGTAACCATTGTCGATCGCGGCCGCGTAAACGATCGGTTTGAACGACGAGCCGGGCTGGCGCAGCGCTTGCGTGGCGCGGTTGAACTGACTTTGATCGTAGGAAAAACCCCCTACCATCGCCAACACTCGGCCGGTATGCGGGTCCATGACGACCATGGCGCCGGAAATCTCCGGCACCTGGCGCAGCCGGAATTGGCCCTGTTCCTTCGTCGGCTCGACGTAGACGACGTCGCCGCGCGATAGCACCTGGGTCACTAGCTTTATCGGCTTGCTCGGGCCGCCTGCCGGCTTCGCCCACTTGACGCCCTCAAGCGGGAGGATGCCGATCTCGCGCGCCTTGACGATGTTGCCGCCCGGATCGCGCGGCGGCTGCAAACCGATACGCGCCGACTGGTCGTTGACGTCGAGCACGACGGCGAGCCGCCATGGATTGACGTCAGACAGAGATTTCACATCCGCCAGCGCGACACCCCAATCGCCGGCGATATCGATCCGAGCGACGGGTCCCCGCCACCCTTGGGTTTCGTCGAAGTTGACCAGTCCGTTGACCATCGCCCTGCGCGCCATCACCTGCAACTTCGGATCGAGCGTGGTGCGCACGGACAGGCCACCCTCGTACAGCTTCTTCTCGCCGTAATTCTCGAAAATGTAACGGCGCACTTCTTCGGCAAAATATTCAGCCTCGAACGTGCGCGCACCGGTGGGGCGCACGGCGATGTCGAGCGGCTCTTTTCTGGCCTTGTTGCCCGCGTCGGCCGTGATGAAGCCGTCTTCGACCATACGGTCGATGACGTAATTCCTTCGTGCAATCGCTTCTTCGCGTCGGCGGAACGGATTGTAGTTGTTCGGCCCCTTCGGCAGCGCCGCCAGATAGGCGGCCTCGGCGACGGTTAGTTCGTGCACGGACTTATCGAAATAGAGAAGCGAGGCAGCGGCCACGCCGTAGGCGCCGAGCCCCAGATAAATCTGGTTGAGGTAGAGTTCGAGGATTTTGTCTTTCGAATAGGCGCGCTCGATGCGCAGCGCCAACAGCGCCTCCTTGATCTTGCGCGTGATCGAAACTTCATTGGTCAACAGGAAGTTCTTGGCCACCTGCTGGGTGATCGTCGATGCGCCCTGCGGCCGACGGCTGCTGCCGAAATTTTCCACGTACAGCAAGGCGGCGCGGGCGATACCGGAAATATCGATACCCGGATGCTGATAGAAGCTTTTGTCTTCGGCGGCGATGAAAGCGTTGATGACCAGTTTTGGAACTGCCTGGATCGGCAGATAGAGGCGCCGCTCGTCGGCATATTCGGCCAGCAGCGATCCGTCGGCGGCGTGCACGCGCGTCATGACCGGCGGTTCGTAATTCTTCAGCTGCGTATAATCGGGCAAGTCCTTGGAAAAATGCCAGATCACCGCGGCCGCACCGGCCACGCCGACGATGAACACGATCGTTCCCGCCGCGAACAGAAACCCCAGGAACCGCAATAAGATTTTCATCCCAAACGTCCGCCGCCGGCGCGCACGACCGGTCCCGAGACGCTTCGCGACTCACCGGGAACGAGCCACGGCGCAACGGATTGCAATATCCTGGAGGCCCCGTTCCACATTTTGTCGTCGTCGCTCCGGTTTTTGTTCAAACTGAGGCCGCCAGGCGCCCCTTCGGGCGCTAATTCGCGCCGGCGCGGGCGTCGACGGTATGACTTGCGAGATAGGAATCGATCGCCCGCGCCATCGCGTCCGCCGTATGGTTGCGCCAGCCGTCGGACAAAAGCGATTGCAAGTCGTCGCGATTGGAGACGTAACCGAGTTCGACCAGCACCGACGGCACGTCGGGCGCCCGCAGCACCCGGAAACCGGCCGACTTCAACGGCGTCTTATGCAACTGCGTCGCCGTTTTCATCTCACCGGCCAATTTGTGCGCGAACTGCACCGAATAGCTTTTGGTTTCCCGTTCGGCGAGATCGATGAGGATGCCGGCAACGTCATCCGGTTCGGATTTAAGATCGACGCCGGCAATGACGTCGGCGCGGTTTTCCTTCTCGGCCAGCCGGGCAGCCTCGGAATCGGTCGCGGTTTCGGACAGCGTATAAATGCTGGCACCGCGCGCGTCGCCCTCGCCACGCGGCAGCGAATCGGCGTGAATGGAAACAAACAGCGCGGCACCGGCATCGCGCGCAATCCGCACGCGGTCGGCGAGCGGTACGAACGTATCGTCGGTGCGCGTCATCAGCACGCGGTATTGCCCAGCCTTTTCGAGGCGCTCGCGCAGCCGCTGCGCAAAATCGAGTACAATGTCCTTTTCCTCCTCGCCGTGCGGTCCCTTGGTGCCGGTGTCGATGCCGCCGTGGCCGGGATCGAGTACGACGAGCGGACGCGGATCGCCACCTTTGGCCGGACCGCCGTTCGCCCGCGGCAAACCGGCGCGGGCCGCGGCGGCCTCGGCCGCGCTTCGGCGCAGAAAGCTTTGCCGATCGGTGGCGACTAAATCGAGCACCAGGCGGGCCGGTGCCCCGTCGGCCGCGTCCACTACAAACGCCTTTTCGACGCGGGCCGGCTTGGTGAGATCGAACACGATACGGGAACCGCCTTGCATGACCAACCCGAAGCGAAACGCCTTGATCAGACCGCGGCCACTTTCGCCGGTTTTTGCCGGCAGCTGAAACGCCACTTCCGGAATGTCGACGACAACCCGGTAGGGATCAGCAAGCGTAAACACCCGCAGATCGATCTTTCGGGTGAAATCCATGATCAAACGGGTTTGCGACTCATCGCCGCCAAGCCGAGCGCCGGTCGCCACCGGAAGCGATTCGGCGGTGGTCGGCGGACCGGTCGGCCGTTCCGCAGCCGAAGCAGCCGCCACAAAAAACAACCCGAGGAAAGCCCAACTCGCCGTCCGGATTGCCATCGGTTTTTCCAGCCCCCGCGCCCCTCTTACTCCATTAGGCACGCGCGGTTAACCGAAACTTAGCCACCTCCAGCACCGGTTTGTGCGGGCGCGGGGTACGACCGCCAGGCGGCCGGATTTTTCAGCCGATTCCATCGCCGGCTTGCCAATTCCGTGTCGGCGGCCTTAAGAAGGTAGGACTGACGGCCAAAGGTTCCGGTTGTGTCCCGTCAGGGCATCCGGCACGTCCGCCACGATGGCTCTCGGATGCGAGAGCGAAGGTGGACGACGCTTTCGAGCCGCTGCGGCGCCGAGAAACGCCGCGCGGACGACCAAGCGAACGCCGATACCCTCAAAGGAGCAGGGCAACCGGGACTGACGAGCGACGCGCGTGGATGGAGGCGATGGAAATGCCTCCGAAGCGGCGCCACCGATACCGCCAGTACTCTGACTAATCACGGCGGCGTCTCGCCGCCGTCCACCGCGGTTTGGAATTCATGTTAGAGGCGCGACAAGCTCATTCAGTTCCGGAGGACGGCGTCCATGCGACGCTCGCCATCCGGCCGAACGAGTGCCGATCCTCGCGCCCGGAGTTTCCGATCCGTTTTCTTCACCGAACAGGGAGGGTCCCACCGCACGCCGCCGCTACGGCGCGGAGTGCGCAGCGCGCCCACCTATACGAGAAATACCAATGGCCAACAAAATGCTCATCGACGCGACGCACCCGGAGGAAACCCGGGTGGTCGTTTTGCGCGGCAATCGCGTCGAGGAATTTGATTTTGAATCCGCGCAACGCAAGCAACTAAGAGGCAACATCTACCTTGCGAAAGTGACGCGCGTCGAGCCGTCGCTGCAAGCCGCCTTTGTCGATTACGGCGGCAATCGCCACGGCTTTTTGGCGTTCAGCGAAATCCATCCCGATTACTATCAAATCCCGGTCGCCGACCGTCAGGCGCTGATCGACGAGGAAGGCCGCGCCCAACGGGCGGCCGAAGATGAGGCAGACCGCCGCTCGCATCGGCACCGCGGCCGCGGCCGGCCCTTTGCCGCGCGGCGCGATGACGACACCGTGCAGAGCGAACAGGCACATGCATTGGAGGCCGACGAAATACCTGTGGACGACGAGCCAACGGGAGACACCGAAGCGCCGACGCCCCTTGAGTCGCAACTTCAGGCCGAGCCGACGCCGCCGAATTCGACCGACCCCGAAGCAAGCGCTCAACCGGCGGAATTTGAATCGGCTACGCCCGAGCCGCCGGAAGCGGGAATGTCCGACACTGCTACGGACGTGGCGGCCGATGCGCCGGAACACCATCCGATCGAACACGAAGCAAGCGAGCCGAGCCCGGCGGAGGTCCACGAAGGCCCGGCCCTCGAGACCGCGGCCGCCGACGTTTCCGCGAGAAATGGCGAGGACGACGCCGAAGAAATCGTTGAATCGGTCGGCGGTACCGACGCTCTCGAGGAAGTTCCCGATCGCGCGCCGCGCCACCGCCGCCAATACAAAATCCAGGAAGTCATTAAACGCCGCCAAGTCATGCTGGTGCAGGTGGTGAAGGAGGAACGCGGCACCAAAGGCGCGGCGCTCACCACCTATCTCTCGCTTGCCGGCCGCTATTCGGTGCTGATGCCGAATACCGCGCGCGGCGGCGGTATCAGCCGCAAGATCACCAGCGGCGAAGACCGTTCACGGCTGAAGGAGATCGCCCAGGAGCTCGAAGTGCCGGAAGGAATGGGCGTGATCGTGCGCACCGCCGGCGCGAGCCGCACCAAGACTGAAATCAAGCGCGACTTCGAATATCTGCTGCGCGTATGGGAAACCGTCCGCGACCTGACGCTCAAATCGACCGCGCCCAAGCTCGTTTACGAGGAAGGCTCACTGGTCAAGCGTTCGATCCGCGACCTGTACAACAAGGACATCGACGAGATCGTTGTCGCCGGCGCCGACTCGTATCATGAGGCGAGGGATTTCATGCGCATGCTCATGCCGAGTCATGCGAGGAACGTAAAACTCTACACCGAGACGCAGCCGCTGTTGTCGCGATATGGCGTTGAGAACCAGCTCGACGGAATGTTCTCGCCCACGGTGCAACTGCGTTCCGGCGGCTACATCGTACTCAACCAGACCGAAGCCTTGGTGGCGATCGACGTGAATTCCGGCCGCGCGACGCGCGAACATCACATCGAGGACACCGCGCTCAAGACCAATATGGAGGCGGCGGACGAAATCGCCCGGCAGCTTCGCCTGCGCGATCTCGCCGGACTGATCGTTATCGACTTCATCGACATGGACGAGAAGCGCAACAACCGGTCGGTCGAGCGCCGGATGAAAGAAGCCCTCAAACAAGATCGGGCCCGTATCCAGGTCGGGCATATTTCCCACTTCGGCCTGCTGGAGATGTCGCGTCAGCGTATCCGCACCAGCGTGCTGGAGAGCTCGACGGAGAAATGTCCGTATTGCGGCGGCAGCGGCCATGTCCGCTCGGTGTCGTCGCTGGCATTGCAGGTGTTGCGTGCGCTGGAAGTCCAGTTGATGAAAAGCGCCACCCACAGCCTCATTGTCCGCACCCGGCCCGACGTCGCGCTCTACGTGCTCAATCAGAAACGCGCGCATCTGCGCGCCCTGGAAGAGCGCTTCGCCATACCGATCACCATTAGCTCCGACGCGACGCTAGCCGCGCCGCAAACTTTCGCGATCGAACGCGGGGAGCAGGTGCACACCATTGAGGCGGCCCG
>JAGXAC010000227.1 GCA_019075925.1 Hyphomicrobiales bacterium
CGCTGCTTGATGTCGCGCACCATGACCGGAGAGGCGAACAAATTATCGGTCGGGATATCGAAAAATCCCTGGATTTGACCGGCGTGCAGATCGAGCGTCAGCACGCGGTCGGCGCCCGCACGGGTGATGAGGTTGGCGACAAGCTTGGCCGAAATCGGCGTACGCGGGCCGGGTTTGCGATCCTGCCGTGCGTAGCCGAAATAGGGCAGCACTGCGGTGACGCGGCGCGCCGACGCGCGGCGCAGCGCATCGATAATGATCAGCAGCTCCATCAGGTGATCGTTGGCCGGGAACGCGGTCGATTGGATGACGAAGACGTCGGCGCCGCGCACGTTCTCCTGGATTTCGACGAAAATCTCCATGTCGGCAAAACGCCGGACCACGGCCTTGGTCAGCGGGGTCGCCAGATAAGCGCCGATGCCCTCGGCAAGTTCGGGATTGGAATTGCCGGCAACGAGCTTGATCGCTCCGTTGTTGCTCGCCATTCCGATCTCCTGCGCGCCCTTCAATCGTGCGGCAAAAAACAACGCCCTGATACAAGCCGCTTATCGGGCTGGCAACATGAATCGGGGCCTTGTCCCCGCGGGATTTTTCACCGCGATCGGAGCTGTGCGGCGTGGCGAATAGTGCCGATCAGATCAGCACAATCGCGTTCACGTGCCGGCCGTAATCGGCCTCGCCGCGATGGGTGGTGCGGCGAAAACTGAAAAACCTGGCGGCGTCGGCGTAGGTGCAAAGGCCGATATCCTCGATCTGCTCGATGCCGGCGCCGGAGAGGCGCGCGCCGATATAGCCGGCAAGATCGAACAGGGCATGACCATCGCGCGCGGCCGGTTTGAAGAAACATGCGCTGGCTGCGTCCTGGGCGGTAAAGCGGGCGATCAGATCCGGTCCGACCTCATAATTGTTCTGCCGGATCATGGGACCCAGCGCGGCCCTGATCCGGCTGCGCTCGGCGCCGAGCTTTTCCATTGCCGCAATCGCCGCTTCGGCGACGCCGCCGAGCGCGCCGCGCCAACCGGCGTGGGCGGCGCCGATTACGCGCGCGGTGGGGTCGGCGAGCAAGATCGCTCCGCAGTCGGCGGTGCTCACGCCGATGGCGAGGCCGGGCGTCCGAGTCACGATCGCGTCGGCGCGCGGCCGGGCATCCGGCGACCACGCCGCTTCGGCGACCGCTACGTTGGGCGAATGAATCTGGAATGCGGTGAGCAGCCGGTCTGGCTTGACGCCGAGAGCCGCCGCCATGCGCGCGCGGTTTTCGGTGACGTTGGCAGCCGCGTCGTGCGAGCCGAGGCCGGCATTGAGGCTTGCATAGATGCCGGCCGATACGCCGCCCTGACGGGTGAAGAAGCCGTGGCGGATGCCGGAAAGCGCGAGCGTCGCAGCCGTAATCATCGCCGCTCCTGCGAACCCGCTTGCGAGACCGGCTGCAAGCCCGGCAGCGGCCCGATTTTCGGATCGGCGATGGCGAGCACCTTGAACAACTCGCCCATCTCGTTCGGTCCGGTGCCGGTCAGGCGGGCGAGCGCGGCATCGATTTCGGCCGATTTTTCCGGCCGCGCGGTCTTTAGCGCGGCGGCCCGCGCGTCGATGCCGAGAGCTTTGAGAAAATCGCGCTGCGAGACCGGACCGTGGCTGCGCGCGCCGATAATGTCGGCGGAAATCGCCAAGGTCGCGAAGTCGACGTGCGCGGTAAGGTCGGCTTCGCCGGGCGCCTTCAGCGGGTCGGCGAAGGAATGACGGGCCACTGCTTGCAAGGTTTCGCCCAAACCTTGCCGGGCATGGCCGTAATCGATGATCAACGCCACGCCGTCGTTACGTACGCGCCGGCCGATATCAAAGGCGACCGTGTCCGATCGCCATTCGTAGAACGAGCCATCCGGTCCATTGCGCAGTTCACGCGGCAGTGTCGCCTCAAAACTGGGCAGCGCGTCCGCTGCGGCGCCGATGACCAGCGCACCGTCGTCGCCAATAGCGACAACGCGCTCGTGCCAGCGGCCGGCCTGCTTGACCGCCTGATGCACCGGCAGCGCGTCGATGAATTCGTTGGCGACCACGAGGATCGGTCCGTCGGGAACCTCGGCGAGCGTGGTGTGCCACCACATCGGCACGTCGAGGTCGGCGAAACGCCGGCGTTGCAGGGCTTGCAGCTTCGGGCTGATCTCAACCAGATGCAGCACCAGCGCGGCATAAAATTTCTTGGCGGCTTTTGCCGCGCGCAACAGATCGAGCATCATGGTGCCGCGGCCAGGCCCGAGTTCGACCAGGCGCACGTTGTCGGGTGCGCCCATCGCCTCCCAGGCAGCCGCGATCCATAATCCGATCAGCTCGCCGAACATCTGGCTGACTTCCGGCGCTGTAACGAAATCGCCGCCCGCGCCGATCGCCTCGTGGGTGATGTAGTAGCCGTATTGCGGATGGCTGAGGCACAGCCGCATATACTCGGCCACCGGCATCGGTCCGGCAACGGCAATCAGGCGGCGGATTTCGCGTTCCAGCGGCGAATAATCCTCAGCCATGTTTGACGGTTGGTTGGCGCGAAAACGCGACGACAAGCGCAGCGATACCGGCCAGGATCAGCGGGATGCACAGCAGCATCCCCATGGTCAGCCCGCCCCAGAGAAATCCGAGCTGCACGTCGGGCTCGCGAAAAAATTCGCAGAAGATGCGCGCCATGCCGTAGCCGATGGCGGCGACGCCGGTGACGATTCCCGGCCGCTTGAGCGCACCGAGCCGCACCAGAACGCCGAGGACGATCAGAAGCACGATTCCCTCGAGTGCCGCTTCGTAAAGTTGGCTGGGATGACGCGGGATCGGGCCGCCGTGGGGAAAAACCATCGCCCACGGCACATCGGTCGGCCGGCCCCACAATTCGCCGTTGATGAAATTGGCGATCCGCCCGAGGAAAAGTCCGATCGGCGCCACCGCCGTCGTGACGTCGCCGAGCGAGAGCATGGGCAGGCCCCGGTGCCACGCAAACGCGATGGTGGCGACGATGCAGCCGAGCACGCCGCCGTGGAACGACATGCCGCCGGTCCACAGCTCGAAGATTTCGGCCGGATGGGCGGCAAAATGCGGCAGATTGTAGAACAGCACGTAGCCGATGCGGCCGCCGAGAATGATGCCGAGGGTAATCCAGATAATAAAGTCGTCGAAGTCGACGAGCGAGATCGGCGCCAGTCCGCCCCAGAGTTTCGGCGAGGCGACGATCGCCCGCGCATAAAACCATCCGGCGATAATGCCGACGATATAGGCAAGCGCATACCAGCGCACGGCGAACGGCCCGATCGACACCAGCACCGGATTAATGTGCGGGTAGGGCAGGACCGTGAGGATCAGCATCGGGGCTCCAGGCGGGGCGGCTATCTTGCGACGGCCCCGCACCATTGCCATTGTGTACGTGCATGGCAAGCAGCGGCCGTCAGGCGGTGGCTTGCCGACCAGGCCCGGAGGCCAACATGGTGCAAACGACCAACCGATTCTTCGACGAGGTCGCCCGGTTGATGAACGACACAGCGGGCGTGGCGCAAGGCGTGCGGCGCGAATTCGAGACGTTGCTCCGCAGTCAGGCCGAGCGCATTTTGCGCGATCTTGCCGTGGTCCAACGCGAGGAGTTCGAGGCGGTCAAAGACATGGCGCAGCTCGCCCGCGAGGAAAACGAAGCGTTGAAGGCGCGGATTGCCGCGCTGGAAGCCAAGCTTGCCGCCGGCAAGCCCTCCGCGGGCGGATCGGACCTGTCCTGGCCGGGAGTTAATCCCGGCTGATATCGACGATAGGGGCCCCACGCCGCCTTCCTTGTTTTTGCCGACCTGCGCCGCTATAAGCCCCGCAACCGCGGCGAAGTTTAGACCTTTGGCACCCCTGGAGGCTGCCGCGGGCGTTAACGACGAGGATAAATCATGGCGACCGTCAACCTGATCAAGGCGGCCGCGCGTTCACGGGCAGGCAAGGGGGCCTCCCGGGCGGAACGTCGCGCCGGCCGGGTACCCGGAATCATCTATGGCGACGGCAAACCGCCGTTGCCGATCTCGCTCGATTACAGCGATCTGCAACAGCGCATCTACGCCGGACATTTTTTGACCACCATCCACGACGTCGAGGTCGATGGCGTGAAGCATCGCGTTATTCCGCGCGACTTTCAGCTCGACGCCGTGCACGACCTGCCGCTGCATGTGGACTTCATGCGGCTCGGCGAAAACGCCACCATCCGCGTCAACATTCCGATTTATGTGAAGAATTCCGACCAGTCGCCGGGCGTCAAACGCGGCGGCACGGTTTCGATCGTTACGCACACCATCGAAGTGCGCTGCCGCGCCGACGCGATCCCGCCGGGCATCGACGTTGACGTGAGCGATCTCGAAATCAACCACTCCAGGCATCTGAGCGACATCAAGTTGCCGGAGGGCGTGCGCGCGGTCGCGCAAAAGGACGTCACGCTGGTGACAGTCGTGCCGCCGTCGGGCTACGCCGAAGAAATCAAAGCGCAGGCGGAGGCGGCGGCTGCCGCCGCCGCTGCCGCGGCTGCTGCCGCCGCCGCCGGTGTTCCGGCGGAAGGTGGGGCGCCTGGCGCCGCTCCCGGTGCGGCCCC
>JAGXAC010000044.1 GCA_019075925.1 Hyphomicrobiales bacterium
GTATTTTTCCTCACCGGCACCGACGAGCACGGCAGCAAGATGCTGCAGACCGCCGCCAAGGAAAACATGACGCCGCGGCAACTGGTCGAGCGCAACGTGCCGCGCTTCCAGGCCATGGTGAAAATGCTCAATTGCTCGAACGACGATTTCATCCGCACCACCGAGCCGCGCCATTATCGCTCTTCGGAAGCGATCTGGCAGCGCATGCAGGCGAACGGCGACATCTACCTCGACAAATATTCCGGCTGGTACTCGGTGCGCGACGAAGCCTACTACGACGAAAGCGAGACCCGGCTCGACGACAAGGGCCAGCGGCTCGGTCCCCACGGCACGCCGGTCGAATGGGTCGAGGAGGAAAGCTATTTCTTCAGGCTGTCGGCTTACGCCGACAAACTGCTCGCGCTCTACGCCAGCGATCCGGATTACGTCCTGCCGAAGGAGCGCCTGAACGAGGTGGCAAGCTTCGTGCGCGGCGGCTTGCAGGATCTCTCGATCTCCCGCACCACATTCGACTGGGGCGTGCCGGTGCCCGGGGATCCCAAGCACGTCATGTATGTGTGGGTCGACGCGCTGACCAACTACATCACCGCCGTCGGCTATCCCGATACCGACAGCGCGAAATTCAAGAAATACTGGCCCGCCGATCTGCACGTCATCGGCAAGGATATCGTGCGCTTTCACGCGGTGTATTGGCCGGCTTTCCTGATGTCGGCCGGCATTGCGGTGCCCAAGCGCATCTTCTCGCACGGATTTCTGTTCAACCGCGGCGAGAAAATGTCGAAATCGGTCGGCAACGTCATCGACCCGTTCGATCTGGTCAAAGCCTACGGCGCCGATCCGCTGCGCTATTTCTTCCTGCGCGAAGTGCCGTTCGGTCAGGACGGCAATTACAGCCACGAGGCGATCGTCAATCGCATCAACGCCGATCTCGCCAACGATCTCGGCAATCTGGCGCAGCGCTCGCTGACCATGGTGGCGCGGCAATTCGGCGGCGCGCTGCCGAAACCGGGACCATTCGGCGAAAACGACGAGACCATTCTCGCCGCCGCCGATGCCATGATCGGCAAGGCGCGCGAGGCGATGAAGACAGAACAACTGCATCACGTGCTCGGTGCGGTATGGGCGGTGGTGGCCGACGCCAACCGCTATTTTGCCGGCGAAGCGCCATGGGCGCTGGCCAAAACCGATCCGGCGCGGCAGGGCACGGTGCTCTACGTCACCGCCGAAGTCTTGCGGCAAATTGCGATTCTGGCGCAGCCGTTTACGCCAGCTTCGGCAGCAAAACTGCTCGATCTGCTCGGCGTCCCGGCCACCGAGCGCGATTTTTCTTTCCTCGGCGGCAAGCATCGCATCGCCGCCGGCGCCAGGCTGCCCGCGCCGGCGCCGGTGTTTCCACGTTATGTCGAACCAGCCGCCGCGGCCGCGCAATGATCTCCTCAAGAGCCGGATTGCTTCGCTTCGCTCGCACTGACGAGGCATAAAGATGCTGATCGACAGCCACTGTCACCTCGATTTTCCGGATTTTGCCGACGAGATCGACGCAGTGGTCGCCCGCGCGCGCAAGGCGGGCATCGCGCGCTTGGTGACGATCTCGACGCGAGTTGCGCGCCACGCGCAGGTGCTTGCGGTCGCCGAGCGTTTCGAGGACGTTTACGCCTCGGTCGGCACCCATCCGCATTACGCGCACGAGGAACTCGACCTCACCGCCGCCGATCTGATCGCCCGCACCCGCCACCCGAAAGTCGTCGCACTTGGCGAGGCCGGCCTCGATTATCACTACGACCGCTCGCCGCGCGCGGCGCAGGAACGCGGCTTTCGCACTCACATCGCGGCCGCGCGCGAAACCGGCCTGCCGCTGGTCATCCATTCGCGCGACTGCGATGCCGACATGGCGGCGATTTTGACGGAGGAAACCGGGCAGGGCGCCTTCCCGGCCGTGCTGCATTGCTTTACCGGCGGGCGCGACCTCGCCGAACGCGCCATAGCGCTCGGGCTCTTTATCTCGTTCACCGGCATCCTGACGTTCAAGAATTCGGGCGAACTGCGCGCGATTGCCGCCGCGCTGCCGGCCGACCGTATCCTCGTCGAGACCGATGCGCCTTATCTTGCGCCCGGTCCGTTTCGCGGCAAACGCAACGAACCGGCCTATGTCGTCGAAACCGCGAAAGTGCTCGCCGAGGCGCGCGGCGCCGGTCTTGAGGAGATCGCGCGCACGACGACGGACAACTTCTTCCGCCTGTTCGACAAGGTGCCGCGGCCGGCCGAGACAGATGCGTTTGCGCATCCGCCCGTAACCAGTAAGCCCGCGGCATGACGCTGACATTCACCATTCTCGGCTGCGGCTCCTCCGGCGGCGTGCCGCGCCCGGCGCTGGGCTGGGGCGATTGCGATCCGGCCAACCCGAGAAATCGTCGCCGCCGCACCTCGCTGCTGGCGGAACGGCATTCCTCCGGCGGGATCACCCGTGTGCTGGTCGACACCCCGCCCGACATGCGCGAGCAATTGCTCGACGCCGACGTCGATCGCCTCGACGGAGTTTTTTATACCCACGACCACGCCGACCACACCCACGGCGTCGATGACTTGCGTGCCTTTTTTCTCAGGCGGCGGCAGCTCGTCGATGTTTATCTCGACGAGCAGACCGGCGCGACGATGCGGTCGCGTTTCACCTATTGTTTCAGGTCGCCGCCGGGCAGCGAATATCCGCCGATCCTCAAAGAGCACCGGCTGACCGCCGGGCGGATGGTCACCGTTACCGGGCAGGGCGGCGCCATCGAAGCGCTACCGATCCTGCAGCAGCACGGCGATATTCTTTCGCTCGGTTTTCGCTTCGGCGCGTTCGCCTACAGCTGCGATCTGAGCGGCCTGCCGGCCGACAGCGCGGCGGCTCTGGCCGGGCTCGATGTGTGGGTGGTCGACGCGCTGCGCTACCGTCCCCATCCGAGCCATTTCTCGCTGGCCGATGCGCTGGGCTGGATCGAGCGGCTGAAACCCAAGCGCGCGATCCTCACCAACTTGCATGCCGATCTCGATTACGACGTATTGCGCGGGGAACTGCCGCCGCATGTCGAACCGGCTTACGACGGAATGAAGGTCGAAATTTCCGATGCGAAAGGCGTGCCGCAGGCGGTGCGCGCTAGACCGTCCGCGCGGTAACGCGATAGACCGACACGGCGTTGGTCACGCCCTTGAGTTCCGCCCGGCTTTGTTCGACCGGATACGGCGCCAGGATTTCGGCGATGCCGCCGGAATCGTAAACGTCCTTGGTAAGGCAGATTTCGTCGCCGCCGGCCAGATGCTGCACCCGCGCGGCGATGTTGACGGTCTGGCCGAAATAGTCGAGCCGCTCGTTGAGGGTGACGGCGATCGACGGGCCCTTATGCACGCCGATCTTGAGGACAAAATCCCGCTGCGGCCTGTCGCGATTCAATTGCTCGACCGCTTGGCGCATCTCGAATGCCGCAGCCACCGCGTCGGCGGGGGTGAGGAACGCCGCCATGACCGCGTCGCCGATGGTCTTGGTCACGACGCCGCCGTGCCGGACGGTCACGTCCAGCAGATGTTCGAAATGGCGCTGAACCTGCATATAGGCGTTGAGGTCGCCGATACGATCATACAGCGCGGTCGAGCCTTTGAGATCGGTGAACAGGAACGTGATGTCGCGTACGGCAATTCCCTCCGCCGCCTTCACCACCTCGGAGCGGAAGAAATCGCGAAAGGTCTGGGTCATCAACAGGCGCTTGCCCGACAGAAACGGAGCGAATTTCAGCATGCCGCGCGGCGGCACGTTCGGAGGCAACTGAAGGATGCCGAACACCGCCCGCCGATCGGTGGTGTTGTGTACCTCGAAGGTGACTTTGCCCGGCGCGACCTGCCCCTGAGCGGGAGTGCACGCATTGATGCCAAAGCTGATCGGCACCCGCCGTTCGGCGGCGGCCGTTTCGCCACTGACGACCGCAAAGCCAAAATTGGCATCGCTGTTCATGTCGAAACCGAGCAGCAGCCCCTCGGTGGCGTCCACCGTAAGCTCGATCGACCCGCGCGGTTCGAGCCATTCGAGCCCGCGCAACACCGATTTGATCACATTGGTCCAGGGCACGCCGTCCGGGGTCATGCCCTCCGACGTCGCCTTGTAGTTGAATGCGTAGTCCTCGACCGGCAACGTCTCCGGCTGGTGGTAACGGATCCGGCGTACGCCGGGCGAAACCGTGAAGGTCACCGTGATGTATTCGTCGAGCGCCGCCTCATAATCGGCCTGGCACAGCGGACAATGGTAGTGGCGCGTTAGACTGCGCAAGCTCTGGAAGCTCTCGACCACGTCGGAGCACATCGGGCAAAGCAGCAGCCAGTCCATTTCGAACAGGCCCACCAACGTTCCGTGCAGGAACAGATCGATCGCCTCAGCCTCGGCGATCGACTTGTCGGCGGCAAAGCGGATCGGGTTGATGCGGAAGAGGGCGCGGTCGTCGGCCGTGCGCAAGGCGGTTTCAAGCCGCGAAATGACACGCGGACTCCATGCTTTGGCGGCCTCAAGAGCGCCCAGACGCTCTTCGAGCTTGCGTTCGTCGATCATCGTCACCCCTGTGACAAGTCTAGCATGATTGCAGTTACGGACTTAGGGTGCCGTCCGGCTCAATGTGCCGATCAAACCGACGTTATCGCGAATGTTCCATAATATGTCTTATGCGAATCGACCAATCCGAAGGCGGTTTAGCCGGCCGCGCTAAAACACTGTCGCCGCGTGCAATTTAACCATCGAATGTCGCGTCAATGACCCCTTCGCGAAACATCGGCCGGCTTCTTGAGATCATGGCGGCGCTGCGCACGCCCGAGACCGGCTGTCCGTGGGATTTGCAGCAAAACTTCGCGACGATTGCGCCCTATACGCTGGAAGAGGCCTACGAAGTCGCCGACGCGATTGCGCGCAACGATTTGGCCGACCTCAAGGACGAACTTGGCGACCTTCTGTTGCAGGTCGTGTTTCACGCCCGCATGGCGCAGGAGCAGGACACATTTGCTTTCGGCGACGTCGTCGAAGCGATCACCACAAAGCTGATCCGCCGGCATCCGCACGTCTTCGGCGACAAGCACGCCCGCGATCCGCAGGCCGTCAAAGGGCTGTGGGAGGACATCAAGGCGCAGGAGAAACGGGAAAAGGCCGCGCGCGGCGGCGAGGCGGGGCCGCGGGGCGCCCTTGCCGGCGTGCCGGTTGCCCTGCCCGCATTGACCCGCGCGCTGAAGCTGCAGGCCAAGGCCAGCCAGGTCGGCTTCGACTGGAACGATCCGCGCGCCGTCTTGCGCAAAATCCGCGAGGAGGCCGACGAGATCGAAGACGCGCTCGACAACGATCCGCAAAACGCCGCCGGTGAAATCGGCGATCTCTTGTTCGCCGCCGTCAACCTGGCGCGCCATCTGCACGCCGACCCGGAAACGCTGCTGCGGCGAACCAACGCGAAGTTCGAACGGCGCTTTGCGGCCATCGAACAGGCGCTGGCCGCGCGCGGAAAACAGCCGCAGGAGTCGAACCTCGCCGAAATGGACGCGCTGTGGAACGAGGCCAAGGCAAAGGAGGAGTGACGTCTGCCGCTACCCGCACGCAACGATACGGTCGGGGTGAGGAGCTTAACCGGCAAATCTAGACCGGCGAGAACGCCCCTCACCCGGATTGCTTCGCAGTCCGCCTTCTCTCCGCCCGCGGGGAGAGGTAAGCCGCAAACTTCTCCCGCACCTCATCTGCCCTCGACTTATCCACGCGCACAGTCATGGCGATGCCGCCGGTTTGTTCGTTGACGGTTTTATTGATCACCTCGGTGTGACGATGCAGCCAGCTTACGCCGGCGCCGTCGGCAGCATCGAGCTCAAGCTCAATCAGCGGACGGCCTTCGGCGAGCCGTGCTTCAATGGCCGCCGCCAGCGCATCAAGTCCCTGCCCCGTGATCGCCGATACCAGCACCGGCCGCGCGTCCGCCGGCCGGCGGTCGGCGAGATTTGCCAGCCGCGCTCGCGCCTCGGCGTCGAGCCGGTCGATCTTGTTCCAGACCTCGATCAGTTTTTGTTTGCTGGCCGGGCCGTTGTGCGGATCGATACCGAGCTGGCGCAAGATATTTTCCACGTCGGCCAATTGCGCGTCGGCATCGCCGTGCGAGACATCGCGTACGTGCAAAATCACGTCGGCTTCGATCACCTCTTCCAGCGTAGCGCGGAACGCGGCGATCAGCATGGTCGGCAAATCGGAAATGAAGCCGACCGTGTCGGAGACGATTACACGCGAGCCATGCGGCAGATCGACGGCACGGAGCGTTGGATCGAGCGTCGAAAACAGCATGTCGGCCGATAAAACCCGCGCCTGCGTCATGCGGTTGAACAGCGTCGACTTGCCGGCATTGGTGTAGCCGACCAGGGCAACGATGGGATAAGGCACGCGGCGGCGGCTTTCGCGGTGCAGCTCGCGGGTGCGTTTGACCTTAGCCAATTCGCCTTCGATCTTGGCGAGCCGCTCTTCGATCATCCGGCGGTCCGCCTCAAGCTGGGTTTCGCCGGGTCCGCCGAGGAAGCCGAAGCCGCCGCGCTGGCGCTCCAGGTGGGTCCATGAGCGGACCAGCCGGCCTTTCTGATAGGTCAGGTGCGCGTGCTCGACCTGCAACGCGCCTTCACGCGTACGCGCGCGCCGGCCGAAAATCTCGAGGATGAGGCCGGTACGGTCGAGTACTTTGGCGGCCCACTCTTTCTCCAGGTTGCGCTGCTGGACGGGCGAAAGCGCGCAGTCCATGACGACGATGCCGGCGTCCTGGGCTTTGACGATGCCGGCGATCTCCTCGACTTTGCCTTTGCCGAGATAAGTCGCGGGGCGGACCGCGCCGAGCATGACGATGCCGGAATATTCGACGTCAAGATCGATGGCGCAGGCGAGCCCGACCGCCTCGTCGAGCCGTGCCGCCGGGCCGCGATCGGCGACGCTGGCGCGCGCCGCATGCCGTCGCAGCGCCGGCTCGATGACGAGAGCCCGGCCCGTCCCCGACCCGGTCGGGCTTAGCCGGTCAGCGCGCGTGTCGCGGCGGCGCTGCTCCAATCAGACCTTTTCCCCGACCGGCGCATCCTCTGCGCCTTCGAAGAGCTGCACCGGGTGCCCCGGCATGATGGTCGAGATTGCGTGTTTGTAGACGAGCTGCGAATGCCCATCGCGACGCAACAGCACGCAGAAATTATCGAACCAGGTCACCACGCCTTGCAGCTTGACGCCGTTCACCAAAAATATGGTGAGCGGAATTTTTGCCTTACGGACGTGATTGAGGAAGGTGTCTTGCAGATTTTGAGCGCGCTCGGCTGCCATGGCCGGTGTTTCCGTTCTTGTACCGCGGGCCCCTTCCCCGCGGGTCTTTTTCTTTACGCTTCTTAAAATGGGGTGGATCGGAGCAAGCGAAACCCACCCAAGCTGATTATTAGAAGGCAGCCCGGCAAGCGATGCAAGTCAAAGTTCAAAAATTGCCGGAATGATTGTGCTTTCCGCCGGGTATGAGCCTCAACAACCGGCCGCGGCAACCCCTACCCCACTTCGGCATAACGGTGAAATTCGCGACGCAACGCGGTTGCCACCGGACCCGGCTTGCCGTCCCCGATTACATGACCGTCGATGCGCACCACCGGCATCACAATCTGGGTAGCCGAGGTCTCGAACGCCTCGCGGGCGGCGTAGGCTTCCTCAAGCTGAAAGCCCCGTTCCTCAACCGTCAGGCCTAGCGTCTTGATGACGTCGAGCGTAACGGCGCGCGTGATGCCCGGCAGGATGGCGTGATCGGCGTGACGGGTGACGAGCTTGCCGTCCGGGGTGACGATCCAGGCATTGGCGGAGGCAGCTTCGGTGACAATGCCGTCCTTGTCGACGAACCAGGCGTCACGCGCGCCACGATCGATCGCCGTCTGTCGCGCCAGCACGTTCGGCAATAACCCGACCGTTTTGATGTCGACGCGGCCCCAGCGATTGTCCGGCACGCTCACAACCGCAATGCCTTTGGCGGCAAGCGCTCCATTGCGCGTCTGATTGAGCGAGCGCGCCGTGACGACAACCGTCGGCGATACCTGCTGCGGAAAGGCGAGATCTCGCCGCGCCACGCCGCGGCTGATCTGCAGATAAACCAGCCCGTAGCCGATCCGGTTCTTCGCCACGACTTCGCGCAAGACGATGCCGAGCGTACGTGCCGACATCGGCATGGCGATGCGCAGTTCGGCAAGCGAACGCGACAGCCGTGCCATGTGGCGCCGCTCATCGACGAGGCGGCCCTGCCTGACCTCGCAGACTTCATAAACTGCATCGGCGAACTGATAACCGCGGTCCTCGATGTGCACCTTGGCGTCGCGGAACGGCAGGTAGCGGCCGTTGACGTAGGCGTAGCGGCTCATCGTCTTTTCATCCTGCCCCGCGGAGCGGGGAAGAGGCAGCGCCCCAAGGGCGGTGGAAGGAACGTCCTACGCGACGCGGAGGCGGAAGCCCGTCAATCGATCCCCAAAGCTTTCAGCTTGCGGTGCAAGGCCGAGCGCTCCATGCCAACGAACTCGGCGGTACGCGAAATGTTGCCGTCGAAACGGCTGATTTGCGCCAGCAGGTATTCGCGTTCGAACACTTCGCGTGCCTCGCGCAGCGCGAGCGTCATCAGATGGTCGCCGCCCTTGCCGTTCGGCATCGCCGGGATCATCGCGCTTACGTCCTGCGGCAGCATGGCGGCGGTGATCACCGCCTGCGGGTCGCCGCCGGTGAGGATCATCAGCCGCTCGACGTTGTTGCGAAGCTGGCGCACGTTGCCCGGCCAATCATGCGATTGCAGCACGGCAAGCGCATCGCTGCCGACAGTGCGCTTGGGCAAGCCGGTGGTCTGCGAAATTTGCGTCATGAAGTATTCGACCAATTCGGGAATATCCTCCCGGCGGTCGGCCAGCCCCGGCACACGGATCGGCACGACCGAGAGCCGATGATAGAGATCCTCGCGGAACTTTCCCGCGGCGATGTCCGCCTCGATGTCGCGGCTGGTCGAGGAGACGACACGCACGTCGACGGTCACCTTGGTGCTGCCACCGACGCGTTGAAAGGTCTGATCGACCAGCACGCGCAGAATCTTGTTCTGCGTCTCGCGCGGCATGTCGGCGATTTCGTCGATGAACAGCGTGCCGCCGTGGGCCTCCTCGAGCGCGCCGACTTTGCGGCTTTGGGTACTGTTGCCGGCTTCGACGCCGAATAATTCGACCTCCATCTGCTCCGGCAGGATGGCGGCGGCGTTGATGACAATGAAAGGCCCGTCGGCCCGGGCCGAAAGCGCGTGCAAGGTTCGCGCGGCCAGTTCCTTGCCGCTGCCCGAGGGGCCGATAATCAGAACGCGGCTGTTGGTCGGACCGACCTTTTCGATCGTCTGCCGCAGCTGATTGGCGGCGGGCGAATGCCCGATGATGCTCGACGCAAGCGGACCAAGCTGCTTGAGTTCCCTCACCTCTCGGCGCAGCCGCGAATTCTCCAGCGTCCGTTCGGCGACCAGCAGCAGGCGATCCGCCTTGAACGGCTTCTCGATGAAGTCATAGGCGCCGCGCTTGATCGCCGAAACGGCGGTTTCGATGTTGCCGTGGCCGGAGATCATCACGATCGGCAGATCGGGATGCTCCTGCTTGAGCAAATCGAGAAGTTGCAGACCGTCGAGCCGACTGCCTTGCAGCCAGATGTCAAGGAAGACGAGATTGGGCCGCCTTGCCGCCACGGCCGCGAGCGCCTGGTCGCTGTCCCCGGCCGTGCGGGTGCCATGGCCTTCGTCCTGCAAAATGCCGGCGACCAGTTCGCGGATATCGACTTCGTCATCAACGATCAGGATGTCGGATGCCATGATTCAGACCGTTACGGTTTGCGGTCTTGCTTGATCCGGCGCTTCCACGCCCTCAACCGCGAAACGCAGCCTCATCCAGGCGCCGCGCGCACCGGGAGTTTTCTCCGACGCGTCGAGCAGTTCGAGGTTGCCGCCGTGTTCCTCCAGGATGCGACCGACGATCGCCAGTCCCAGTCCGGTGCCCTTCTCCCGCGTCGTTACATACGGCTCGAGCAGCCGTGCCCGGTTTTCTTTGGGTAGCCCGATTCCGTTGTCGATCACGTCGATCGTCACGTCGCTGCCGTCGCGCCGCGCGCTGACCGCGATGCGACCCTTCCCCAGTTCCCCCGGCGGCACCGCCGCAATCGCCTCGGTCGCGTTTTTGATGATGTTGGTAAGCGCCTGTGAAATGAGTCGCCGGTCGAAACGCGCCGGCATCGTCTCCGCCGGCAAATCCACGTCAAAATCGATGTCGGGATGGGCGACGCGCATGAGGAACACGACCTGCCGCACGGTATCGGCCACATCTTCGCCGGCGATCACCGGTTTCGGCATGCGGGCGAAGCGCGAGAACTCGTCGACCATGCGCTTGATGTCGTCAACCTGGCGCACGATCGTCTCGGTGCATTGTTCGAACACGGCGGCATCCTCGACGATCACCTTGCCGTATTTGCGGCGCAGCCGCTCGGCCGACAACTGGATCGGAGTGAGCGGGTTCTTGATCTCATGCGCAATACGCCGGGCGATATCGGCCCAGGCGGACGTGCGCTGCGCCAGCACAAGCTCGGTGACATCGTCGATGGTGATGACGTAGCCATGCTCGGCTTCGGTTGCCTGCTCGCTGGTCACACGCACCGAAAAATTGCGTTCTTGACCGTTGCGGTTCACGGTCACCTGCCGCTGGACCAAGCGCTGATTGCCGGCGCGCGCCGCCTGAAAGATTTCGGCGAATTCGGGCGCCACTCCGGCGAGCGGGTGTCCCAGTGTCTCACTTTCCGTCCGCGCAATCAGCCGCTCGGCCGAGCGGTTGAGGATGGTGATGTGGCCGTCGGCGTTGACGCCGATGACGCCGGCGCTGGCGCCGGCAAGCACGGCTTCGGTGAAGCGCCGCCGGCTATCGATGACGTCGCGCGCGCGCACGATGTCGTCATGCTGCGCGCTCAGTTCGGCCGTCATCTTGTTGAAGGTTTCGCCGAGCTGGGCGAGATCGCCTTCGGAGCGGCGGATCGGCACGCGCACCTGGAGGTTGCCGGTGGAAACCACATTGGCGGCGCCGATCAGCCGGCGGATCGGAGCGACCAGGCGGTTGGCGAAATCAAGCCCGATCCAGGCCGACGACAGCAGCACGATCAACGCGATGACGGCAAACATCAGCGCGAATGCGATCTGAATACCGAGACGGCGGGCTTCCAGATTGGCGTATTCGCCGACACTTTCCTGGGTCGCCTTCAATTGCTGCACCACGCGCGGATCGAGCAGCCGCGCGGCGTAAAGATACATGTTGTCGTAACCGTGCAGCTTCACCGCGGCGGCGACATGATCGCCCTGGGGAATGAGGGCCACCTGCGGCTCGGTCTCGGTGATCTGGCTGAGCAGTTGCGCCGAGGGCAGCACGATCGCCTTGTCCATTTTCAGGTCGGCGCGCTCCACCGTCGAGCCATCCGCACGAATGATCATCGCGGCCGACAAGCCGCGCGCCGAAGTTTGCGCCGTGAAGAACTGGCGGAATTTTTCGCGATCACTGTCGAACATCGGCTTGGCGCGGCTGACGTCGAACGCCATGGCCATGATCTCGCCGCGGATCGCCTGCGCATGCTCGCTGACATAGGCGTTGGCGACGATCAGCGATTGCTCGATCATGGCGCGGGTGCGGGTCGAGAAAAAGCGATCGAGGCCGCGATCGAGCGTCGTCGAGGCGACCACAGCCACCAACACGGTCGGCACCGCCGCGATCACCGCGAACAAACCGACGATCTGCACGTGCAGCCGCGAACCGGCATAGCCGCGCCGGCGTGCCTGCACCACCACCCAGACTTCCCGTCCGATGATGGCGAGCAGCAAAAGTCCGGCGGCGAGGTCGGCGAGGAGGAGTTCGACCACCACCTCGTGCACCGGCGCAATCGGGGTCAGGCCCGCCAGCACCACGAAGGTGGCGGTCGCTGACAACAGCGCGATCCCGACAACGATGGCGCCGATCAACCGCGACGCGACCGGTACCGGCGCGGCTATTGCGGGGTCGGACGCCATTTCGCCCGGCGCCGTAAGCGGCTGCGGGTCAAGCGGAGCGACGTGCTCGGCAGTCGTCATTGACGCCCTGAAGACACGGGACAAATCCGGGGATGTACGAATGGAGCCCCAGCCCATTCGTACCAGTGATGCTTTTATACAACAATGTTGCCGGATTGCGACAATTCCTAGGCGCGCAGCTTCAGGCGCCAGCCGAAGCTCAGCCGCCGCTGCTGCGGTAAACTTGGATTTCCAGGTCGCGGATTTTCTTGCGCAGAGTGTTGCGGTTGACGCCAAGAAGATCGGCAGCACGGATTTGATTGCCGCGCGTGGCGGTCAGGGCGGCCGACAGAAGCGGTCCCTCCACCTCGCGCAGGATGCGGTGATAAAGCCCGGGCGGCGGCATGCCGTCATCGAAGCCCGAAAAATATTGCGCGAGGTAGCGTTCGACCGCGTTCGACAGATTTTCGTCGCCGCGGTGAGCTTCGCCCGGCGCGCTGAGTGCGGGCAGCGATAATTCGGCGTCGATCACGGCTGCGGTGATGGTTTCCTGCGGATAAAGCGCAGCAAGCCTACGGGCAAGGTTTTCCAGTTCGCGCACGTTGCCCGGCCAGCGATGCCGGCGCAGGCGATCGAGCGCCGCTTGGTCGACTTGCTTGGCTGGCAGGCCCTCACGCTCGACCTGCGCGAGGAAATGCCGGATCAAGTCGGGAATATCCTCGATGCGCTCGCGCAGCGGCGGCAACCGCAGCGGCACCACGTTGAGCCGGAAAAACAGATCCTCTCGGAACAGGCCCTGCTGAATAAGCAGCCGCAAATCCTTGTTGGTCGCGGCGATGATGCGGACGTCCGCCTTGATCGGGGTGCGGCCGCCGACGGTGGTGTATTCGCCCTGTTGCAGCACGCGCAGGAGCCGCGTCTGCGCCTCCATCGGCATGTCGCCGATCTCGTCGAGGAACAGCGTGCCGCCTTCGGCCTGCTCGAAGCGGCCGGCGCTGCGGGTATTTGCGCCGGTAAACGCCCCCTTCTCGTGGCCGAATAATTCGGACTCGATCAGATCGCGCGGAATTGCCGCCATGTTGATGGCCACAAACGGCCCGGCACGCCGCTTGCCGTAATCGTGCAGCGCACGCGCCACCAATTCCTTGCCGGTGCCGGACTCGCCCGCGATCATCACCGTCAGATCGGTCTGCATCAGCCGCGCCAGCACCCGATAGATTTCCTGCATCGCGGGCGAGCGGCCGACCAGCGGGATCGACTCGAAATCGTCGGCCTTGGCCGGCGGCCGGGGCCGCTCCTTCGGCTCGGACAACGCGCGGCCGACGATGGCGATCAGCTCTTTGAGATCGAACGGTTTCGGCAGGTATTCGTACGCGCCGCGCTCGGATGCGCGGATCGCCGTCATGAACGTGTTTTGCGCGCTCATGACCAGCACCGGCAAATCCGGCCGTGCTTTCTTGATGCGAATCAGAAGATCGAAAGCATTTTCGTCCGGCAGCACCACATCGGTGATGATCAGGTCGCCGTCGCCCTGGCTGACCCAGCGCCATAACGTTGCCGCGTTACCGGTCGAGCGGACCTCGTAACCGGCGCGTGACAGCGCCTGGTTGAGCACGGTCCGAATGGCGGAATCGTCGTCAGCGACGAGAATATTTCCCGCGGGCATCAATGATTACCTCTTGATTTGACGGCGGCCTCGGCGTCCGCGCCATCGGGGACATACACCGGCATCAGCACGCGAAACGTCGTCCGGCGCGGCTGCGACTCGCACTCGACGATGCCGCCGTGATCGCCGACGATCTTCGCCACCAGCGCCAGCCCAAGTCCCGATCCGGTCGGCTTGGTGGTGACAAACGGGTCGAACAGATGCGGCATAAGTTCTTCCGGCACGCCCGGACCGTTGTCTTTGACGCAAAATTCCAACGGGAGCGAAATGCGGGTCCTGGCGCCGGGAACGGACAGCCGGACGCCGGGACGAAACGCCGTCGACAGCAAAATCTCGCCGCCCGGACTGTCGCCAACCGCTTCGGCGGCGTTCTTCACCAGATTGAGAAACACCTGAACGAGCTGGTCGCGATTGGCCAGCACCGGCGGCAGCGAGGGATCGTAGTCTTCGATGAATTTGATGTGGTGGGCGACGCCGGTTTGGGCGAGCCGCTTCACATAATCGAGGACCAGATGGATGTTGACGGACTCGCGCTCGACCGGCCGCTCGTCGGTAAACACCTCCATCCGGTCGACCAGTTTCACGATGCGATCGGTTTCGTCGCAAATCAGCCGGGTCAGCGTGCGGTCATCGTCCTCCACCGATTGCTCGAGCAGTTGGGCGGCGCCGCGGATACCGGACAACGGATTCTTGATTTCATGCGCGAGCATGGCGGCCAGCGCGATCACCGAACGCGCCGCGCCACGATGCGTCAGCTGGCGATCCATCTTATCGGCAATCGAGCGCACCTGCAGCATCACCACCACGTGGTTGGGCTGCTCCGGCAACGGCGCAACGTGGAGATCGACGGCGCGGTCGCCTGGATTGCGCGGGGTACCAAGATCGACCTTGTATTCGTTGACCGCGGCACCGCTCGCGCGAACCTGTTCGACCAAGGTGAGCAACGGACTTCCGAACGGCACCAGATCGCGCAGCAGGTGCCGCCGCAGGAGCGGCAGCGACACTTCAAAAAACGATTCAGCCGCGACGTTGGCTTCGGCCACCTTGCCGTCCGAAGTGACGACGATGACGGGGTGCGGCAAAGCGTTGAGAACCGCCTCGGCGGCGGCGCCGGCAAAAACCAGGTCACCGGCCGCCATGGGAAGAGCCACGAAATTCACGCCAAGCCGCGCCAAAACGGCTGGATCTGACAAATGAGCATATTTTGCACATAAATTAGGCGGTTGGATTAAGGTGCATATACTTTAGACAGAGAAACCGCCCGGCACAAGTGCTGCATCGCAACATGACCTACTTGGCGGATTTTCGGGACGAACGAGGCACTACATGTGCATCCCGCCGCCAAAGCGGCATCACTGATAGCCGGTTCGCACATTTCCGGCACATGGGTTAAAGCGGTTCCGGAAATCTGAACGGAGTGTGCTGGATGAATGGCAGAGTAGCGGCGGTGGTTGTCGCAGCCGGTCGGGGCCATCGCGCCGGCGGCGATATGCCGAAACAATATCGGCAGATCGCCGGCGAACCGGTTATCCGGCCGACCCTCAGCGCCTTTCTCGGTCACCCGCAGATCGCCGCCGTACAAACGGTTATTCATCGCGACGATGCCGAGGCTTTTCAGGCTGCAACCGCCGGGCTCAAGGATTTGCTGCCGCCGGCATGGGGCGGCGCAACCCGACAGGCTTCGGTTCACGCCGGTCTTGAAGCCTTGCGAGCGGCCGCCCCCGATGTCGTTCTCATTCACGATGCGGCGCGGCCGTTTCTCAGCGCCACGCTGATCACCCGCGCGATCGAGGCCGCACGCGAGCACGGCGCCGCCGTACCAGCCATCGTCATCGCCGACACGGTGAAACAGATCGACGAGCACGAGCTGATCACCGCGACGCTCGACCGCAATCGTCTGCGCACGGTGCAGACGCCGCAAGCTTTCGCGTATGAGTTGATCGTCGGCTCGCATCGCCGCGCCGCCGCCGCCGGCCGCGACGATTTCACCGACGACGCAGCGCTCGCCGAATGGGCGGGTCATCGCGTGCGCGTATTCGCCGGCGAACCCGGCAACGTCAAGCTTACGACCAGCGACGACTTCGTTCGCGCCGAGATGCTGCGCATGGCGGCGCTCGCCGACGTGCGCACGGGCAGCGGTTTCGACGTCCACGCTTTTACCGACGGCGACCATGTCATGCTGGGCGGCGTGCGGATTCCGCATACGCACGGGGTAACCGGGCATTCCGACGCCGACGTTGCGCTGCATGCGCTGGTGGACGCGATCCTCGGCGCGCTCGCCGAAGGCGACATCGGTCAACACTTCCCGCCGAGCGATCCGCAATGGCGCGGCGCGGCATCGGAGAAATTCCTCGCTTTCGCATGCGAGCGGGTACATGCCCGCGGCGGCATGATCGCGCATCTTGACGTCACGATCGTATGCGAAGGCCCGCGGGTCTCCCCGCACCGCGACGCCATCCGTGCACGGATCGCCGCCATCACCGGCATTCCGGTTGGGCGCATCGGGATCAAGGCGACCACCAGCGAGAAAATGGGGTTCACCGGCCGAGGCGAAGGGCTGGTCGCGATGGCCACCGCGACGGTGCGGCTGCCGTGGAGCGCGGCGTGACCGAGCGGGCATTGCGCACCGCCGCAATCCGCGTGCTTGAACTCTGCCGCAAGAACGGGTTGAAAATCGCTACCGCTGAATCATGCACCGGCGGGCTGGTTGCGGCCGCACTCACCGACATCGCTGGCTCTTCCGCCGTGGTCGATCGTGGCTTCGTCACCTATTCGAACGAAGCCAAGCAACAAATGCTCGGCGTGTCGGCGGCCACGCTCAAGCGCCACGGGGCGGTCAGCGCCGAGACCGTCGCCGCCATGGCCAGAGGCGCGCTGAAGAATTCACAGGCGGATCTGGCGGTGGCAATAACCGGCATTGCCGGACCGGGCGGCGGCTCAAAACAAAAGCCGGTCGGCCTGGTTTATTTTGCCGCCGCGCGGCGCGGCGGCGGCCGCCTCGCACGCGCCCGCCGCTACGGCAGCATCGGCCGCCGCCACGTGCGCCGGCGCTCGGTCGCCGAAGCGCTGGCGCTGCTGGAACTACTGGCGAAGACGAAGGCCTAGACCCCGATCCGATCTGGCGGCAGCGATCCCGCGCGACTATTTGCGCTCGATCACCAACACGCGACAGACGGAGGTGCCTACGTTGGTGGTTGTGTGCGACGTCGTCCTGGCGACGGTACTCGCGCCGCCGGCACGGACGTTGATGTAGCCGAACTTGCCATCAGGCGCGGCAACTCTCAGGGAGCAATCGGTCAGCGCATAAGCGACCGCGGTGGCCAAAGTCGAGTGCGGCTTGTCGGTTTGACCGGGCTGCCAGGTGGCTGAAGTGATGCGGAAGCTCGTATCCTCGAAAGCGAGCTTGTAGACCTCGGGATCGGCGACATAACCGGGCGGAGCTTCCTGAGCGGACGCCGCACCCCCCGCCATTACGGCACACGCGGCGACGCCCAGCGCAATCGTCGATCGACGCAACATTTTGTCGTCCTCCCCTCCATGTGAGGGCCGATCATACCGATTAATCCGCCTCAAGGGAGTAGGCTACGCCGCGCGGGTACCGTAAACCGCGTCGGCACGGCGCTCGAATGCGCCGGCAAAGCGGCGAAAGGCAGTGTCGAACATTGCGCCCATCAGCATCCCTAATGCGCGGCTTTGAAACTCGTAGGCGATGAAGAATTCGACGTCGCAGGCGTGCGGCTCTACCGTGCGGAATTTCCAGGTGTTGTTGAGCTGGCGAAACGGCCCCTCCAGGTATTGCACGAGGATTTCCAGATTGGGCCGGTCGAGGGTGACGCGGCTGGTAAAAGTCTGCCGTATCAGCTTATAGGCCACCGTCATATCGGCAACGATGACGTCTTTTTCGCCCTCTTTCTTGCGCTCGCGCACGGTGAGCGACCGGCACAGCGGCACGAATTCCGGGTAGCGCTCGACGTCGGCGACAAGATCGAACATCTCGGCGGCGGCATGCCGCACCCGTCTGGTCGTGGACAGTTCCGGCATCGATCAGCGCGCCACGCGAGCCGCCTTGAGCCGCGCGAAGTCTTCGCCGGCGTGGTGCGAGGAGCGCGTCAATGGGCTTGCCGAAACCATGGAGAATCCCTTGGCGTAGGCGATCGCCTCCAGTGCATGAAATTCATCCGGCGGTACGAAGCGCATCACCGGATGATGCTTGCGCGATGGCTGCAGATATTGGCCGACAGTAAGGAAATCGACGTTGGCCGAACGCAAGTCATCCATCACTTGCAGCACTTCGTTCCGCTCTTCGCCCAGTCCGACCATGATGCCGGACTTGGTGAAAAGCTGCGGATCGAGCGCTTTGGCATGCTGAAGGAGTTGCAGCGAAGCAAAATAGCGCGCCCCCGGCCGCACGGTGAGGTATTTCGACGGCACGGTTTCGAGATTGTGGTTGAACACGTCGGGCTTCGCCGCGACCACGATCTCGGCAGCGCCGGCCTTGCGCAAGAAATCCGGCGTCAACACCTCGATGGTCGTTTGCGGGCAGCGCTCGCGAATAGCACGGATGACGGCGGCGAAATGCGCGGCGCCGCCGTCGTCGAGATCGTCTCGATCAACCGAGGTGATGACGACGTGCGCGAGTCCAAGCTTCGCCGTCGCATCCGCCACGCGCGCTGGCTCAGCCGGATCAAGCGCGCCGGGCAGCCCGGTTTTCACATTGCAGAACGCGCATGCACGCGTGCAGGTATCCCCCATGATCATGAAGGTCGCGTGCTTCTTCTCCCAGCACTCGCCGATATTCGGACAACCGGCTTCCTCGCACACGGTGTGCAAACCGTGCGCGCGCACGATGTCGCGGGTCGCCATATAGCCGGGCGACCCCGGCGCCTTGACCCGGATCCAGCCGGGTTTGCTCGGGCTCGCCTGGTCCGGCCGGTTCGCCTTTTCCGGATGACGCGGCCGGCTCGCTGCGCCGACGGTGTCAATCACAACCGCCATGAAAGCTCCAAATCGGTTCTCGTTACTTACGAGTCCAAGTAAGCGTCCGCAAGGCAGATGCGTCGCTCCGGGAGGATCGGACACCGCAAGCCGGCACTAACGCCGTCAGATATTCAGTACCCTGCCATAGGCATCGAGTACCGCCTCCTTCATCATCTCCGAGAGCGTGGGATGCGGGAACACCGTGTGCATCAACTCTTCTTCCGTGGTCTCGAGATTCATGGCGATCACGTAGCCCTGGATAAGCTCGGTCACCTCGGCGCCGACCATGTGGGCGCCGAGTAGCTGGCCGGTCTTCTTGTCGAAGATCACTTTCACCAGCCCCTGATCTTCGCCAAGCGCGATCGCCTTGCCGTTGCCCACAAAGGGAAAACGCCCGACTCGGATATCGCGCTTCTTGTCTTTCGCGGCCTGCTCGGTCAGACCCACCGAAGCAACCTGCGGCGAGCAATAGGTGCAGCCGGGAATGAGTTGCCTGTTCATCGGATGCGGATGCAGACCCTTGATCGCCTCGACACAGATGACGCCTTCGTGCTCGGCCTTGTGCGCCAGGAGTGGCGGACCGGCGACGTCGCCGATGGCGTAAATCCCCGGCACGTTGGTCTTGCAGGCGCCGTCGATGACGACCGCCCCGCGCTCGGTCTTCACGCCGAGCTTCTCGAGGCCGAGATTCTCGATGTTGCCGACCACGCCGACCGCTGCAATGACGCGCTCGACCGACACAGTCTGCGTCCCGCCCTTGCCGTCGTCGATGGTCGCGGTGACGCCGTCGGTCTTTTTGTCGAGCTTGGTCACCTTGGCGCCGGTGAGAATCCTGATGCCCTGCTTTGCCAAGCTTTTGCGCACAAAGGCGGCGATTTCGGCATCCTCTGCCGGCAGAATCTGCGGCAAAATCTCGACCACGGTCACCTCGGCACCGAGCGTGCGGTAAAATGAGGCGAACTCGATGCCGATTGCACCGGAGCCGACGACCAGAAGCGACTTGGGCATGCGGTCGGGGATCATCGCCTCGAAATAGGTCCAGATCAGCTTCTTGTCCGGCTCGAGCCCCGGCAGCACGCGCGGCCGCGCGCCCGTCGCCAGGATGATATGCTTGGCCTGGTAGCTGCCGGGACCAATCGCACCCTTCGGCGCCTCGCTCCGTCCGGCCTTGACGGCGACCTTGCCGGGCCCCTCGATCGAGGCTTCGCCCCAGATCACGGTCACCTTGTTTTTCTTCATCAGAAAGCCGACGCCGTCGTTGAGGCGTTTGGAAACTGCACGCGAGCGTTTGACCACCGCGGACGGATCGTAGGTCACGTTGCCGGCAGAAAGCCCGTAATCCTTGGCGTGTTGCAGATAATGGAAAATCTCCGCCGAGCGCAGCAAGGCCTTGGTCGGAATGCAGCCCCAGTTCAAGCACACGCCGCCAAGATATTCGCGCTCGACGATCGCCGTGGAAAAGCCAAGCTGGGCGGCACGGATAGCGGTGACATAGCCGCCCGGGCCCGAGCCGATAATGATGATGTCGAAACTCGTCTCAGCCATTCCAACCTCGCGGTCTAAATTCTTCGTTTGAGCATGATCTTTTCGGAAAAACGGCATCCACTTTTCCGGATCATGCTCTATAGGCCCAGTTATCCCGGAGCGGCACCATACCGCAACCAACATCCGCCGTCGCACATGCTAAATCGAACCCGCTGGAAGTAATGTCGCGACAACCGGATATGGAGGAGCTGTCTTGATCAGGATTATCGGGCGTATCGCAGCCGCAATAGCCGCTCTGGTTTTGCCGGTCACGTTTGCCTGTGCGGCCGACATCAACGTTTACGGCACGATCGGGATGCGCAATGCACTGGAGCAACTGACACCGTTGTTCCAGAAGCAGAGCGGCGCGACGCTGGCGCTGACCTGGGGTACGGCCGCGATGCTGACCAAGCGCATCGAAGCCGGCGAACCCGCGGACGTAGTCATCCTCACCAGCGACAACGTCGATGCGTTGAATACCCAAGGCAAGGTCGCTCCCGATACCGAGACCACGCTCGCGAAGTCCAGCATCGCGGTCGCCGTCAAAGTCGGCGCGGCCAAGCCGGATATTTCCACCGCCGACTCGCTCAAACAGGCTTTGCTGAAGGCAAAATCCATCGCCTACAGCAATCCGGCGTACGGTGGCGCCAGCGGCGTATATTTTGCCAAGCTGCTCGATCGCCTCGGAATTGCCGATCAGATGAAGGCGAAGACCAAATATCCGTCCGCCGGCGGCAATTCGGCCGGCCTCCTGGTTGACGGCCAAGTCGAACTCGCCGTCCAGCAGAAGCCGGAGCTGATGAATATTCCCGGCGTCGACATCGCCGGATTGCTGCCTGCCGATCTGAACAAGGTCACTGCATTCGCCGCCGCCGTTACCGCAAGTTCCAAGAGCGCCGATGTTGCGAAAGCGCTGATCAAGTTCTTGCAGTCGCCGGCGGCGGTCAAAGTACTCAAGACCAGCGGCTTCGAGACCGAGTAACTCTTCTCCCGCCGTCGTCAGACGTATTGGACGACGCCGCTACCGAACGACCAATTCTCTTTTTTGGCTTCAACGAGGTTGCTGAGGACTGGCACTGTTATACCAGCATCATCACCGGGTTTTCGATCAATGTCTTGAAGGCGCCGATGAGCTGCGCGCCGAGCGCGCCGTCGACCGAGCGGTGATCGCACGACATGGTCGCGCTCATGATCTGCGCGGCCTCGATCCTGCCGCCGCGCACCACCGCGCGTTCCTCGCCGGCGCCGACCGCGAGAATTGTCGATTGCGGCGGATTGATCACCGCGGTGAAGTCCTTGATGCCGTACATGCCGAGATTGGACACCGAAGACGTGCCGCCCTGATACTCCTGCGGCTTTAACTTCCGCGCCCGCGCGCGGGCCGCGAGATCTTTCATCTCGTTGGAGATCGCCGACAGCGATTTGGTTTCGGCGTTGCGGATGATCGGCGTGATCAGCCCCGCGGGCAGCGCCACGGCGACGCCGATGTCGGAGTGTTTGTGCTTGAGCATGCCGGCTTCGCTCCAGCTCACATTCGCATCCGGCACGCGCTGCAAGGCAAGCGCCAGCGCCTTGATGACGAAGTCGTTGACCGACAGCTTGTAGGCGGGCTTGCCGTCCTTGTCCTTCGGCGCCGCGGCGTTGATCTCCTCGCGCGCCGCGACGAGCTTGCCGATATCGCAGTCGATGGTGAGATAAAAATGCGGGATGGTCTGAACCGACGCCGTCAATCGCTGCGCAATGGTGCGCCGCATGCCGTCGTGCGGCACGAGTTCGTAGCTACCCTCTTCGTAAAGCGCGCGGATCTGCTGATCTGACATCGACGGCGCGATGGCGGGCGTGCCGGGGGCCGCCGCTGCCGGCGCGCGCAGGCCCTTGCCTTCCCGCGCCGCCGCGACGTCGCGGGCGATCACCCGGCCATGCGGACCGGAGCCGGAGATGCGCCCGACGTCGATGCCGGCATCCTTGGCGAGCCGCCGCGCGAGCGGCGACGCAAAGATTCTGTTTGCGCCGTGGCCGTCGGCTCGCGCCGCCTCGCCCGCGGCC
>JAGXAC010000228.1 GCA_019075925.1 Hyphomicrobiales bacterium
TAGTTTCCGCGATTCTATTGAACGCCGTAGGGTTTGTCAACTCCCTAATCCCCCCTGCCGCGTGCTTTCGTTACTCTGCGATCCGGGCAGGGTCGGACATGGTCCAGCGCGTCGCCACGGTTGCATTCGAAGGTATCGAGATCAGACCTGTCGACGTGCAGGTCCAGGTCGCCCCCGGCATGCCGGCTTTCACCATTGTCGGCTTGCCGGACAAAGCTGTCTCTGAAGCGCGCGAGCGCGTGCGTTCGGCCATGATCGCCTCCGGGCTCGCGCTGCCGGCCCGGCGCATCACCATCAATCTTGCCCCCGCCGATTTGCCGAAGGAGGGCAGCCATTACGACCTGCCGATCGCGCTCGGCCTGATGGCGGCGATCGGCGCCATCCCACATGACGCTTTGTCGGGCTTCGCCGTATTGGGCGAGCTTGGCTTGGACGGCTCGATCGCACCGGTTGCCGGCGTGCTGCCGGCCGCTATCGGCGCCAACGCGCGCGGCGAAGGATTGATCTGCCCTGCGGCCTGCGGCCCGGAAGCGGCCTGGGCGAGTCCGGATATCGAGATCATCGCCGCGTCGTCGCTCATCCAGCTCGCCAATCATTTCAAAGGCACGCAGGTGCTCTCGCGGCCGCAGCCGAAAATCCTCGAAGCGCCCGGCAGCGTGCTCGATCTTGCCGATATCAAGGGTCAGGAAAGTGCCAAGCGCGCGCTCGAAGTGGCGGCCGCCGGAGGACACAACCTGCTTATGGTCGGGCCGCCGGGCGCCGGCAAATCGATGCTGGCGGCGCGGTTGCCGTCGATCCTGCCGCCGCTCGCGCCGGCTGAACTCCTCGAAGTCTCCATGGTCGCCTCCGTCGCCGGCATTATCGAGGGCGGCGCGCTCACCAACCGGCGACCGTTCCGGGCACCGCATCATTCGGCCAGCATGCCGGCCCTGGTCGGCGGCGGCCTGCATGTGCGTCCCGGCGAAATCTCGCTGGCGCATCACGGCGTCTTGTTTCTCGATGAATTGCCGGAATTCTCGCCGCAGGCACTCGACTCGCTGCGCCAGCCGCTGGAGACCGGCGAAGTCGCGATTGCCCGCGCCAATCATCGTGTCACCTATCCGGCGCGTTTCATGTTGGTAGCGGCGATGAATCCATGCCGCTGCGGACATGCCAACGATCCCGGCTATTCCTGCCGGCGCGGGATCAATGCCCGCTGCGTCGCCGACTATCAGGCGCGCATCTCCGGTCCGCTGCTCGACCGCATCGATCTGCATATCGAAGTGCCGGCGGTGACGGCGAGCGACCTTATTCTGCCTGCGCCGAGCGAAGGCAGCCGCGAGATTGCCGAACGCGTGGCGGCTGCGCGCGAACGGCAGGCGGCGCGCTACGCGGCGATCGGCCTGCCGCATCTGCGCAGCAATGCTGCGGTGTCCGGCGCCGTGCTGGAAGACGTGGCGCGGCCGGACTCTGGCGGGCTTTCTCTGTTACGCGAAGCCGCCGACGCGATGCGGCTCTCCGCGCGCGGCTATCATCGCGTGCTGCGTGTCGCCCGCACGCTTGCGGATCTCGACGGCGCCGACAAGATCGCCCGCGTTCACCTCGCCGAAGCGTTGTCCTATCGGGCGCTGGCCGACGAAGTGCGGCGCGCGGCTTAGCGCTTAAGCGCCTAATCCAGCAAAGCTGACCTTCGGACTTGATCCGGGGGTGATTGCCGGCTTTCGGATAAGATCATACGCCACTTTTGGATCATCCGCCGTTGGAGACGTTGATCGCGCCGCGCATGCCGATGGCGGCGAGGAATTCTTGCCGCGTCTCGGCGTGGTCGCGGAAAACGCCCAGCATGCGGCTGGTCACCATGGTGACGCCGGTTTTGTGCACGCCGCGCGTGGTCATGCATTGGTGCGTTGCTTCGGTGACCACCGCAACGCCGTAGGGCTTGAGCACCTCGTCGAGACAGGTGGCGATCTCGGCGGTCATCTTCTCCTGGATCTGCAGCCGGCGCGAATAGACCTCGACCAGGCGCGCTAGCTTGGAAATTCCGACGACGCGATTTTGCGGCAGGTAACCGATATGGACGCGGCCGATGATCGGCGCCAGGTGGTGCTCACAATGCGACTCGAACCGGATATCACGCAGCACGACCACTTCGTCATAACCGCCGGTCTCGTCGAAAGTGCGCTTGAGATATTCGCTCGGGTCGTCCTGGTAGCCGGCAAACCATTCCTCGTAGGCGCGCACTACCCGGGCGGGCGTGGAGAGAAGCCCTTCGCGGTCGGGATTGTCGCCGGCCCAGCGGATCAGTGTCCGCACCGCGGCTTCGGCTGCGGCCCGGGTGGGCCGGCCGGAGGCCGGCCCGGAGGCTTTGGGCCGCGCACGCTTGGTATTCACCATCTTGTCCATCCGCGTTTCTCCGGTCGCGTTCATCACGCCTGCTCTCGGGGCTCGGCAACCAACCGCCGTTACGATGTTAACAAACCGTCAACCCTTGCTCCATCGCAGGTCAGAAAAGCAAGGGATGCGCAAGGTTCATAAGGCAAAATCCGTACGACTGCATCGGCAACATTAGGACGCCGTCACCGCGCTTCTTGTCGCGGCGTGCGGGCGGGAAAGGGACCATGCGCCGTCGCGCCACCCTCGGAAAGCCCGCCATTATCGCCCGCCGCGGCCTCTCGCTCATCGTTCGCTCGGCCGTCATCATCGCCATGTCGTTCTCGGTCGCCTTCGGCTTTCTAGCCGGGGCGACGTCGCCGGTCGCTCACTACGATCCGTATATGTTCGCAATCGGCGTCGCGTCGTTGTTCGGCGCCTCCTGCGGCGCGCTCGGGATTTTGATGTCGCGCATCCGCCAGATGAAGCGCGAGCTGCGCGATTTCGAGACACGCCTCGACGAGGCCGCCGACCGCAACTGGGAAATCCGCGAGGCGCAGGAGCGCACCAAAAGCTTCTTCGAAGCGCAGGACGATGTGATCGTCCGCCGCGACCGCGATGGCGCCATCACCTATGCCAATGACGCGTTCTGCGCACTGGCCGGCCGCCGCCGGGAGAATCTGATCGGGACCACCTTTGCTCCGCCGGTGGTCGAGCAGGGCGAAACGACGCTGCTTCCCGACGGCGCGCGCGCTTACGACCAGAAGATCGCCGCCGCTTCCGGCGCGCGCTGGATCGCCTGGCGCGAAGTGACGGTGCGCACCGATGACGACAGCCAGATGCAAAGTGTCGGCCGCGACGTGACCGAGCGCGTACTCGGCGAGCAGGCGTTGGCCGAGGCGCTCGATCAGGCCGAAGCCGCCAACCGGGCCAAGTCGCGTTTCCTCACCATGGTGTCGCACGAAATTCGCACGCCGTTGAACGGTATCCTCGGCATGGCCGAACTGCTCGACGACACCGCGCTGAGCGCCGAACAGACGACCTATCTCAAGGCGGTGAAGACTTCCGGCGAGACGCTGTTGTCGCTGATCGAAGAGGTGCTGGATTTCTCCAAGATCGAAGCTGGGCGTCTCGATTTGGCCGCGCGGCCGTTCCCGCTGGCGGCATTCGTCGAGGAGGCGGTCGAATTGCTCGGCCCCCGCGCCCAGGCCAAGGGCCTCGAAATCTGCGCTTACGTCGATGAGCGCCTGCCGGCACGCGTGGTCGGCGACGCGGCAAGACTGCGCCAGGTGCTGTTCAACCTCGCCGGCAACGCCGTCAAGTTCACCGAGCAGGGCGGCGTCACCATCATCGTCGAGCCAGCCGCGCGCGCCGACGAGATTGCCATCATCCTGCGCGACACCGGCATCGGCATCTCCCCGGAAGACCAGGCACGCATCTTTCTTGAATTCGAGCAGGCCGACGGGAGCTCGACCCGAAAATTCGGCGGCACCGGTCTCGGGCTGACCATATCCAACCGAATTGTCGAAAGCATGGGCGGAACGATCACCGTGGAAAGCGCCCCCGGCCGCGGATCGACGTTCCGCGTGACCGTCCCGCTCGCGCGCGCCGGCGATGCCGACGAGGAGCCGGCGCTGGCGGTGCCGGACCTTACCGGCGAGGATATTCTGATTGTCGCACCGGCCGCCCTCGAAGCCTCGCTGTTGGCGCGGCGGCTGCAGCGCTGGGGCGCGCACGTCAAGATCGTTCCCGACGGCGGCGTGGCGGAAGCGTTGCTGCCCGAACAGATGTGGAGCGCGGTGCTGGTCGATCACACGCTCGGTACGCCGGCGAGCGAAGCGCTGGCGCGCGCGGCCTCAAACGTGCAGCGCCGTATCGTACTGGTGACGCCGGCGATGCGCGCCGATCTCGCCGCGCTGAAGGAAGCAGGCTTCACCGGCTACCTGATCAAGCCGGTGCGCGCCGCTTCGCTGGCGGCACGCTTTTCCGACGGCGACGCCTTCGATGCCGGCGCGGCAATGGAGACACCGGAGCTGCCCGGCCCGGCTCATACGGGTGGCGGACTCTCGATCCTCGTCGCCGAAGACAACGAGATCAACGCGTTGTTGGCGCGCGCGCTCCTGGTCAAGCTCGGACACCGCCCGACGATGGTCGGAACCGGA
>JAGXAC010000045.1 GCA_019075925.1 Hyphomicrobiales bacterium
TGTTCGGGCTGTTCCAAGGCGGTATTGTGCCGATGTATGCGGTCATCGTGTCGGAGTATTTCCCGCCGAAGGAGGTGGGCGTCCGCGTCGGCATCGCACTGATGGCCACGCTGTTCGGGATGGCGCTCGGCGGTTGGATGTCGGGCGCGATCTTCGATTTCACCGGTTCCTACCGGGCGGCTTTCCTCAACGGACTGATTTGGAACCTGACCAACGTTGCGATCGTATCCTGGCTGTTGCTGCGCCCCACCCGCCCGCTGAAAACTGAGCCGTTAGCGGCGTAACACGCCAAGCTGCACCAATTGGGTGGCTACATCGGTAAAGATCGTCTCGCGCGCAATCTTGTCGCCATTGAAGTCGATGATGTTCACCAAGCGAATGTTGAATGACTTTCCAGTCGGAGGAAACTCGCCGAAGTTCAACGTCGCGTAGGGACCGAGATGAGTGCCGGAATAGTCAGCGAGCATCACTACGCAGTCGGGACCTTCGATCAATCGCCGCGGGAAAACGTTAAAGTCCGGGAAGGCCTGCCAAAGGGCGCCGTATCGCTCGGCCACGGCCTTGCGTCCGACATAGTTGTTTCCGGCCACTTCGTCGCGGCAGGAGTCCTCGCCGTCCAACGTGGCGAGCATCGCATCCATATCGTGCTGATTCTCAACCGCCAGGTGTTGAAGCACGCAGTCGATCAATTTACCCATTGAAGTGCCCTCGCTGAAGCTGCACAAGAATCAATGGGGGATGTTTCGATGCACCTAAAGTGCCATTTCAAAGCCAAGCCATAGGGCCAGTGCAACGGTGCAGCCTCGCGGCCCAAGATCACGGTGCCGACCGCAAAGCCTAATTTCTTGCGAAGTCGGCCGAACGGATTCCCTGACGATCCCTCAGTTCGGCCGCATCCAGCAGCACTTGACCGGCCCAGCGATAGATGTTCCGGCTGCGCACCAGCGCGCGCATGCGCTGCATCCGCTCGCGCTGTTCCGGCTCCGGCATCAGCAGCGCCCGATTGACGGCGTCGGCCACGGCACGCTCGTGATAGGGGTTTACGATCAAAGCGTCCGACAATTCCTCGGCTGCCCCGGTAAACTCCGACAAAATCAAAACACCGAGTTCATCGTCGCGCGCAGCGACAAATTCTTTCGCGACCAGATTCATGCCGTCATGAAGGCTCGACACCATGCAAAAATCCGCCGCACGCATGAATTCGAACACTTCATCGGGCTCGCAGTGTCGCACGACAAGCCGGATCGGCTGATAATTGGCCGTGCCGAACCTGCCGTTGATCTCGCGAACGACGTCCAGCAGTTCTTGCTCCAGATTTCGATAGATCGCTATTTGCTTGCGCGTCGAAGCGGCCACCTGAAGAAATACCACGCGCCCAAGCCACTCCGGGTTCTGCGACAGAAATTTTTCGACCGCCCTCAAGCAATCGAAAATCCCCTTGGTATAGTCCAACCGCTCGATACCGATGCCGAGGCGCATGGCCGGCCGCAAGCCGAGACGCGCACGCACCGATGCCCGGCAATTGGCGATTGGAGGCTGGCCCGCAAGGCCGGCCGGCGGCCATCCTATCGAAATAGGATATGCGCGCACCAAAGTTTGTCCGTCGGCCACGGCAACGGATGCGCGCTCGCGATCGATTCGACCTTCGGCAAATTTTCCAGCCGCGGCGACGAAATTATTGCAATAGCTTTGGGTATGAAAGCCGATCACCGAGCTGCCGAGCAGGCCTCTCAGCAACTCCGCACGCCACGGGAAGAGGCCGAACGTGTCCGGGCTCGGCCACGGTATATGCCAGAACGTGATGATCGTGGCGTCCGGCAAGCGGTCGCGAAGCATTTGCGGCAACAACGCGAGATGATAATCCTGTACCAGGATGATCGGATCCTTGCTCTTTGCTTCTTGAACGACAGCCGCGGCGAACCGCGCATTGACGGCGCGATATTGCTTCCAGTCGGAATCCCTGAAAGTCGGCCGCACAAACACGATATGACAAAGCGGCCAGAGTCCTTCGTTGGCTAATCCGTAGTAGTAGCCGTCTTGTTCCTCCTGCGAAAGCCAGACGCGGCGAAGCGAATAGGTTGGGGCCGCGGGCGGCACCTCGATGCGATCCGCGTCATCGACGACGTCGTGATCGGCATTGCCGCTGCCGTGAGCAATCCAGGTTCCTCCACACGCCCGCATCACCGGTTCGATCGCCGCAACAAGTCCGCTGGCAGGACGCTGCAGGATGATGCTCCCGCCTCTGCGCTTATGGACGTAAGGCTGCCGATTGGAGACGACGATGATTTCCGCGCCGGGCAGCGCACTCGCCAACATCCGACGCAGCGTTTCATGACTCCATTCGGCGGGAGTAGCGTCCTCTGCGAAGGCTGGGTGACCCGGACGGCCTGCTTTACCGAACTCGCGCAAAGGATGACGCGCCTTTGAACGCGAAAACGACGCGCCACGATTGTTCATGTCATCAAGGCCCGATGCGTCCTACGCAACGCGGCCTTGAGCCTTAGCGCATCGGATCGGGCGGCTCCTAGTACCACTTTCGACGGCATTCGCAGCCGGTTGGGGCACCGCACTCCCGGTCTATGTGGACGACGGTGGGCCGCGCAGTGCAAGACCGCCGACCCGGCAAGCTATCGCGGAACCTCGGTTGCGTGCGCGCCGGCGCGGGACGATCCTGCCAGCAATGCTGCCGTTGAACCGGCAAGCTTGCCGAGCACCGTCGCCGTCAGCAGTCCATTTCCGGACAGATAACCGGCCGCGCTCGATCCCGATACGCCGGCGGCCGCGCCGCCTGCCGCAAACAGGTTGGGGAACGAGCCGCCGGCCTTCCTGCGCACGCGCGCACACTTGTCGACCGCCAAGCCGCCCTGGGTATGAAAAAGCGCGCCCGTGACTTTCACCGCAAGAAACGGCGCCACGCATTTCTGATCGGGCGCGAAGCGCCGGCCAAAGCGATCGAGCCCTGCACGCGACTTCAAGTCTTCGACCTCACCCCATTCGGCCGAAAGACCTTGAAGCGGCATATGCATCGCCCGCGCCAGCTCCGCAATCGTATCGGCTGAAATGATGGCGCCGGCGCGCTCGGCATCGCGAAAATCCTCAAACTGGCGCGCAACGCCGGCGATGCGTTCGTCGAATATCTCCCAGGCGAAGCCGCCAGGCTGCACCAATACATCGGCAGCTTGCTCGGAATAGCCACGCGACTCATTGCAGAAGCGGAGACCCTCGGCATTGACCTGGATGCCGCCCTGCATGATCACCGCCCAGGTGATGAGGATATTGTGCGGCGTGGCAACCGAACCGTGACCTTGATAAGCGCCGAGACTTGCAAGCGACGCGCCGATTTCCTCGCCCCACAGCACCGCATCGCCACGGTTCCCGGGATGGCCGAAATACAGCGCGTCGGCCATTTCCGGAATGAAGCGCCGCACCAGGTCCGGATGACCGCCGTAGCCGTTGCAGGCGAGGATCAGTGCGTCGCAGCCGATACGCTCACGCACACCATTGCCGCGCACAGCTTCAATGCCGGCTACACGCCCGTCTGTCGTGACAAAAAGCCGGTCGGCGAGACACCTGGTGAGGACGGTAATTTCCTGTGACTCGGCTGCGCTCCGCAGGCGATCGATCAACTCCCGTCCGGTACGCGTCGGCAAGCCGTGCATGCGCAGCGCCGAATGGCCGGGATAGTTGAAGTTGTCGATGACGTCGAACGGCAGGCCGTAACGGTCGGCGAGCCATTCGACCAGGGGTCCGGCACCGGCTGCAACGGTTTCAACCAACGCCAGATCGGATTCGCCATGCGACTTGCGCTGGATATCGGCGGCAAATAATTCGGCACTATCCGAGATGCCCTTGGCGCGCTGGAAGCGGGTTCCGGCAGCGGGAACGAGACCGGCCGATAGCGCGGTCGAACCCGACGGCGAGGCGTCCCGCTCGATCACGAAAGGCTCGACGCCCGCCTCCCGTGCGGCCAGCGCGGCGCACAGGCCGGCAGCGCCCGCGCCGACGATTATCAGCGGGACTCGCGCCTCGAAGCCTGCATCGTCCAGGGTTGAGACGGCCGGCACGGCGATGGTCTATCGCTTGCGCGCAGCGTCCGGCCGCCGCAAATATCGGCCACGCGGCGGTCCGACGACATTGCCGCCGTCATAAACAAGTTCGCCGCGCAAAAACGTGCTCTTGACCCGGCCGTGCAACTCCACTCCTTCGAACGGCGTATAGCCTTGCTGCGACTGGGATTCCGCGGCGCGGACCACGAAGCTCTCATGCGGATCGACGATCGCGATATCGGCATCGTAGCCCGGCGCGATGTCGCCCTTGTTTGCCAATCCGAAGCGCTGGGCCGGCGTCCAGCTCAGGAGCTCCGCCATGTGATTATACGACATGCCGCGCTTGCCGCCCTCGCTCAAAACGCCGGACAGCAGATACTCGGTGCCGCCGAATCCCGATTTAGCCAGCCAAATGTTGGTCGGATCGTCGTGCGACCACTTCTGCTCGGCCGAACAGCAGGCGTGATCGCTGACGATCCAGTCGATTTTGCGATCAAGCACGGCTTGCCAGAGCGCCTCGACATCTTCGCGCGGCCGGATCGGCGGATTGACCTTGGCGTGCACCGCGCATTCGCAATCTGTATCGAGCAGAAGATGACCGACCGTCACCTCCCGGCGGAATGCGATGTGCGGAAACACTTGCTGCATCGTCCACGCGGCGTCCACGGCCTTGCGCGAACTTAAGTGCAACAGATTGATGTTCAGGCAATTGGTTTCGTTGGCAAGGTAGGACGCGATCCAGATTGCCAGTCCCTCCGAATGAGGCGGGCGTGCCGCGCTGTAGGCTTTCAGGCCGGTGAGCTTGCCGTCACGTTCAACGATTTTCGTATAGGCGTTGAGAATATCGGCCAGCTCGCAGTGCAGGCTGACGCTGATATGCGGCGCCTTGTCGGGAAACTTCTCCATCAAGCGCTGCGCCGAGCGCATGATGAATTCGAAATGCGCGATATCGTAGCGCTCGTCCGGACCGATCATCAGAAAGTCGTTCTGCTGCGACGAGCGTCCGTGTAGCCCGTAACCGCCGTAAAACATGAATATCTTGAACGAGGGAATACCATGCTCGGTGAGCAGATATTCCATCTCGTCGATGTGGGCGGATTCGATCGGCGCCAGATGGAAGCCGTAATCGACCCAGAAACGGCGATCCGATTGCTTGTACACTTCCGGCATGAACTCGCGATACGGGCCACCGCGGTTGAGGTAATAATGGCCAGTGCGCAGATAATTCAAGCTTGTGGTGACACCTCCCATCGCTGCCGCCTTACTCTCCGACACCGCGTCCTGCGCCAGCGGCGCGTAAATTCCTATGTGCATGTGCGCGTCGACGCAGCCGGGAAAAGCAAGACGATTCTTGGCGTCGAAGACAATCTTGGCGCGCTCCGTCTCAATGTCGGGTCCGATCTGCGCGATCCTGCCGTCTTTCGCCGCAATATCGAGGCAGTCGATCGCCGTCTTTTTCGGCCGGACCACGCGTGCGTTCTTGATAACGAGGTCGAAAGATTTTTCCATTGCGACAATTCCTTGCGTTACCTGATGTCCAGATGGCGGCGGCGTCTGCCGGTCGGCCTTCATGTCTCATTGGGCTGGCCCGGCTCATCCGATGTCTCGTACCGCTTGCCGCGCGCCAGCATTTGCGTCGTCCCGATCAGGTCGTTGAGCGCCTCGAAATCGAACATGCGCGAGCGGAATGCCGACGTGGTGCCGTCGGACTTGAGCGAGCCGTAGAACTCCTCGGCAGCCTTTGCCAGTACGCGCACGATGGCGCCGGGAAAAATGACGATAGCGAAGCCGATGTCTTGCAACTCGTTCGCCGGCAGGATCGGGGTCTTGCCGCCTTCGACCATATTCGCCATCAGCGGGGTGGCCTTACCCCTCAGCGCGCCGATGCGGCTCAGTTCGGAGCGTTCGCGCGGTGCCTCGATGAACAATACGTCGGCGCCGGATTCGCGATAGAGGGCCGCGCGGGCGACGGCGCGGTCGAAGCCTTCGACGGCGACCGCGTCGGTGCGTGCGATAATCAGCGTGTCGGTTGAAGCGCGTGCGTCCGTCGCGGCCCTGATCTTGCCGGCCATCTCGTCGGCCGAAATCAATGTCTTGTCGTCCAAATGACCGCAGCGCTTGGGGAATTTTTGGTCTTCGATCTGAATGGCGTTGGCCCCGGCGCGTTCGAGAAGGCGCACGGTTCGCTCGACATTGAGGGCGTTGCCATAGCCGGTGTCGGCATCGACGATGAGGTGCGCGGAGACGCGATCACGGATGAGCGCCACGGTCTCCAAAACTTCGGCCATGGTGACGAGGCCGATATCGGGCCGGCCGAGCCGCGTATAGGCGATGGCGGCGCCAGAAACATAGAGCGCCTCGAAGCCGGCCTTTTCGGCGATCAAGGCGGTGAGCGGATCATACACACCGGGCGCAATCAGGATCGGCGGCCGCGCGAGACGAGCACGCAATGTCGTGTCGGTCATACTTTACATTCCCAAATATGCACGTTTGAGCTCGGGATCGGCGCCGATTTCGGCGGCGGCGCCGGACATGACGAATTGCCCTTCGGCCAGGATATACGCTCGATCGGCGACTTCGAGGCTCTGCACCACGTTCTGCTCGACCAAAAGAACGGCGACGCCGTCGGCGTCGATACGCTCGATCAGCGCGAACAGTTCCTCGACCAGGCGCGGCGAAAGCCCGAGCGACGGTTCGTCAAGAATAATGAGTCGCGGCTCGGCCATCAGCCCGCGGCCGATGGCGAGCATCTGCTGCTCGCCGCCGGAAAGCGTGCCTGCGCGCTGCGCCTGGCGCTCGGCAAGCCGGGGAAAAATCGCAAAGACGCGGTCGCGGTTTTGCGCCCGGCGCGCGGCGGCGCGTCGATAACTGCCGAGATCGAGATTTTCGCGCACACTCAGATTGGGAAAGATGCGGCGGCCCTCAGGGACGTGAATGAGACCGCGGGCGACGATTGCTGCCGGGCTTTCACGCTCAATGGCGCTGCCATCGAAGCGTATAACTCCCGCACGCGGACGCTCGATGCCGGAGATTGTGCGATTAAGCGTCGATTTGCCGACACCGTTGGAGCCGAGTACGGCGACGATCTCGCCATAGCCGACCTCAAGGTCGACGCCGCGCAGCACTTCCGTCTCGCCATAGCCGGCATGCAGGCCTTGCACCGCAAGCAGCACATCAGTTTGCACGGGCGCCTCCGAGCTTCTCGGCTGCACCACGGCCAAGATAGGCCTCGACCACGCCAGGATCCGCGGCGATCTGCGCGGGGGAGCCTTCGGCGATGATGCGGCCCTCCGCCAGCACGAAGACGTGCTCGGCAAGTCGCATCACCGCCTGCATGACATGCTCGATCATCACGATGGTGATGCCGCGCCGACACAACGCGCGAATGACCGGCACGATGTCGCGGATTTCCGATGGGTTGAGCCCGGCCAACACCTCGTCGAGCAACAGCAGAGTTGGCTGCGTCGCGAGCGCCTTGGCGAGTTCGAGCCGCTTTCGCTCCGCAACCGTTAGCGTATTGGCCGGCCTGTCGAGGCGTGCGCCGAGTCCGAGCTCATGCCCAACCTGCTCCGCCGCGGCGATGGCCGCCCGGCGCGCCGGATGACGCAGATGCGCGCCGACCAGAATATTCTCGTGCACCGTCAGCCCGGCGAACGGCTGGGCGATCTGAAACGTCCTCGCGATGCCATATCGCGCCATACGGTGCGGCGGCTCGTTCGTTACATCGGCGCCATGGTACCGGATCGTACCGCTGTTCGGTTTGAGAAAGCCGGAAATAAGGGCAAACAGCGTCGTCTTACCGGCACCGTTCGGTCCTATCAGCGCGGTGATGCTACCGTCCCGCGCGGCAAGCGACACGTCGTTCACGGCCAGCAGACCGCCGAAGCGGCGCGAGACACGCTCAATCGCCAAAACCGGCTCAGCCACGGCTGGTCTCCACAATCCCTGCCGAACCCATCACCCGACTGCGCAGTTGCGTAAACGCCCCGATCAATCCGCGCGGCGCAAACCAGATAATCAGCACCAACACGCAACCGTAGACCACGAGATCGAGGCCGGGCGCCTCGCCGCCGGTCACCATCCGCGCGCCCTCGCCCAGCCCACGGACCACCAGCGCCCCGAGCAGCGGACCGAAGACCGTCCCGACGCCGCCGATGATCGGCGTGAGCAGCGCTTCAATGGAAATCCAGGTTCCGTAGGCAAGACCGGAATCGATGAACAGGAAATATTGGACATAAAAGCAGCCGGCCGCCGCCGTGATCGCTCCGGAAATCACCATGGCTGCCAGCTTGACGGCCGTCGTGTTGACACCAAGCGCCATGGCGGCGTCCTCATTTTCGCGCACCGCTATCAGCCAGACGCCAAAGCGCGATCGTTCAATCAGGCGGGTAACGATCAGCGCGACGGCAACCAGCGCAAGGATCATCCAGTAAAAGACCGCGCGGCTTTGAAATTGGAGCGCAACAACATGCAGATCGAGCTTGACCAGCGTGCCGACGCCGCCGCCGGTGATCGGCGCGACGCTCGCCGAGATGCGCAGAACTTCGGCAAAGGCAAGAGTGACCAGCGCAAAATAAGAGCCGCGCAGGCCGGAGCGGAATGTCAGTCCACCGACGACGGCACCGACCAGCGCGCCGCCGCCGATGCCGAGAGCAAAGGCGATCCAGGCATTAACGCCGTAGCGCACCTGCAGCACCGCGGTGACGTAAGCGCCGGTTCCGAAGAAGGCTGCATGTCCGAATGAATATTGCCCGCCATACCCGCCGAGTACGTTCCAGCCTTGACCGGCCAGCGCGGCGATCAACGCAACGACAAGAAAATTCAGCGTAACGTTGGAAACGCCAAGCAGCGGCACGGCCGCCATGGCGATGACGACGGCAAAGACCGGCGCAAGCTCCTTCATGCCTGCGCTCCAAAGAGCCCGTTCGGTCGCACCAGAAGCACAACGATAAACAGAACGAAAATGCCAATCTGGCCGAGCGACTCGCCAAGAAACAGGCTTGAGAAGCTCTCGACCACGCCGATCGCGAGGCCGCCGATCAGCGCGCCGAGGACCGATCCCATGCCGCCCAGCACAACCACGGTAAAGGCGACGAGCACGAAGGCGTTGCCGGCGCTCGGATTGACGTAATAGCTCGGAATCAGGAGGCAGGCGGCAATTCCGACGCAAGCCGTGCCAAGCCCGAAAGTCACCGCATAGACATGGGCGACATCGATGCCGACGAGCTCGGCACCGAGCTTCTCCTTGGCGACCGCGCGAATAGCGTGGCCAATATCGGTTGCGCTCAGGATCAGCCAAAGCGCGAACGCCACAACGAACGTCACGCCGAAACCGATCAGGCGCGGCAACGGCAGGAAGGCGAAGCCAAGGTCGACGCCACTCAATGCATAGGACAAATCAATCGTGCGGGTGTCTGCGCGGAAAACAAACAGCAGCGCATTCTCAATGACCACGGCAAGTCCAAGCGTCACCAGCAGCATATTGCGATCATCGCCGTGCGAGGTCGGACCGACGATGAAGCGCTGCAGCGCGTAGCCGATGACAAAGAAGGCCGGCGCCAGCACGACCGCCGCCAAATAAGGATCGATGCCGAACCAACGATAGGCGAAATAAGCGGCGAACATGGCGGCGGTGAGCAGCGCGCCATGCGCGAAATTGATGATGTGGAGCACGCCATAGATCAGGGTCAGCCCGAGCGCGACCAGCGCATAGAGCGCCCCGGTCAACAATCCGTTGACGATCGCGGCGACAAGGATCGATGGCGAAAGCACGGGCTCGACGCGGTCGGAAGCCGAAACCGCGGAGAGCGCACGATGGCGCTCTCCGGCGGCTTCGCCGTTACGCCGGCATCGGGAAGATTGGCTTCCCGTTGGCAAATTCCTTCGGCAGGATCACTTTGATGTCGTTGTCCTGCACTTGCGTATTGCAGGGAGCAGCGCCTTGATTCTGGCCGTTGACGAATTTGGTCGGTCCGTACGGCATGATGTGACCGGACCATGTCGAGCCTGCGAGCGCCGCCGTGACCTTCGCGCGATCCGCGGAGGCCGCCCGCTCGAGCGCGTCGGCAATCAAGCCGACACAACTGTAATTTAGATACACTTCGTAGGTGAAGAACTGGCCCTTCGCCTCGACCTGCTTTTTCAGCGCTTGCGCCTTGGCACTCAAGGGATTGAACCAGTGATTGCAGTCCATGATGTATTTGGCCGCATCGGGAAAATCCTTGACGAACTTATAGGACGACGCCGCGCCTCCGAGTATCGAGTAGATCGCCTTCGGGCGCACGTGCTGCTGCAGCATGGTGCGGGCGAGCAAGACATATTCATTATAATAATTGGCGGGAATGACGAGATCCGGGTTAGCCGCCTTGATCTTGAGCACGATGGTATTGAAGTCGCGCGTCGGGGTCGGATGCGCGATGGTGTCCAGCACCTGGAATCCTTTGGGCGGAAGCTGGGCATTGAGCAGTTTGGCCAACCCCGACCCGAACAGCGAATCTTCATGTACGATCACAACGGTTTTCGCCGGCTTGCCGGCGCCGTCGTTGATAGCGACGAGATTGTCGAGCGCGGTCTTGGCGATTACGCCGAAGCCTGGACCGAAGCGGAAAGTATTCTTCAGTCCGCGAGTCACGATGCTGTCGGCGACGCCGACGTCGACGACGTAGGGGAGATCGTAGCGTGCGGCCGCCTGCGTCGTGGCAAGGCAGATACTGCTTGCATACCCGCCGACAATACAAGACACGCCGGCCGCGTTCATCTTCTCCACTTCGGAGGTACCACCCTCCGGCGTCGATTGCGCATCGCCCAGCATCGGATCGATTTTGGCGCCGCCGAGCGATTTGATCCCGCCCGCGGCGTTGATTTCTTCAAGCGCCATGGTCGCCCCCAGACGGCCCTGCTGACCGGAATAAGACAAGGCGCCGGTGACCGGATGCAGCACGCCAAGTTTTACCGGCGCGCCGGCGGCCCGCAAAATCGAAGGCATGGCAATGGTGCCCGTCGCAACCGACGCCGTACCCAAAGCGGCACTGGCCAGGAATCGGCGGCGGCTCAATGAGAGTTTATGCTCCGACATGATGACACTCCCTGTCTGTTATCGTGGCGGTCTCGCGTCCGCCGGTTTGCTTTTGATAATGGGATGCTTTGCAGCTTTGTCTGCGGCTTTGTCGCTCCGCCGGGCGATAGGCGACCAAACTCTATTTCTGGTTCCCGAGCGCACGAGATCGATTTCGAACGCGTAGCGATCCGGCCGATAGAGTGCGTACAGATGTTCGACGCCGCGGCCGGAGCGATCGTAGACGACCCGGGTCAGTTCGATGACCGGCGTGCCGGTCCGCACGTCGAGGGCCTTGGCGACATCCGGCGTCGCCAGCGCGGCACCGATGCGCTGGCGCGCCCGCTCGACCTTGACGCCGGCGCGTTCGAGCAGGTCCAGCAGCGGCCGCGACGCCAGCTCTTGACGCGTGAAGGTCAGCGAAATCCTCTCCGGCACAAACGTGGTGAGATATGAGAATGGCTCGCCATCGACCGAGCGTACACGCACCGATCGCTGCAACATCTGATCCGACGAAACGCCGAGCGCCTCCGCCACCCCGCCTTCCGCGCGGACATAATCGAAGGACAGGAGTTTGACGGTGGTGCGCCGGCCCATGTCGGCGAGGCTCGCCAGCATACCGGAAATATCCGAGATCATCGGCGCCAGCGCCGGTCGATAAATCACTCGCGTGCCGGCACTGCGTCGTCGCTCGATCAGCCGCTCGCGCGCCAGTTCGCCAAGCGCGCGGCGTACGGTAACTCGCGACACGCCGTGGACCGCCGCAAGTTCGTGCTCCGTCGGCAACTTCGCGCCAAGCGCAATCGCGCCGCTCAGGATGCGGTCGCGCAGGATCAGATAGACCTGCTTTGCCTTCGCTTCCCCAAGCCAATCCCGCACCGATAAGACTCCACGCCCCGCCCCGGCCTTGGACCGCTTTACTTGGTATTCTTTAGCATACAATATTGTCGAGGCTCGACAAGCCTGCCGAACCAAGACAAAACCCGATTTCATGAAAGAGCCGCAAACGCTGTTCGACCGCTTGTGGGCGACCCACGAGGTCGCGCGTCAAGAGGCCGGCGCTTCCCTGCTTTGGGTCGATCGCCATTACATCCACGAAGGTTCGTTCCACGCCTTCAGCCAGATGAAAGCGCGCGGACGTCGTGTCGCCGAGCCGGACCTGACCTTTGGCTTCGCCGACCATTACGTGCCGACGCGCGGGAACCGCGCAAACGGAATTGCCGACCCCGAAATCGCCAACATGGTGCGCACGCTCGAAAGCAACGCGGCCGAGAACCGCATCACGTTGTTTGGCCTGCGCGATCCGCGCCAGGGCATCGTGCATGTGGTCGGCCCCGAACAGGGACTGACGCTGCCGGGGCTGCTGATCGTCTGCGGCGACAGCCATACATCCACCCACGGCGCCTTCGGCGCTTATGCCTTCGGCATCGGCGCCTCCGAAGTTGCGCATGTGCTGATGACGCAGACGCTGTGGCAGAACAAGCCTAAACGCATGCGCGTTTCCGTCGAAGGCGCCGTCACCCCGGGTGTCGCCGCCAAGGACATCGCACTCGCGATTATTGCCGATGTCGGCGCCGATGGCGCGCAAGGTCACGCCATTGAATTTGCCGGCAGCGCCGTCCGCGCTCTGTCGATGGAAGGTCGCATGACCCTGTGCAATATGTCGATCGAAGCCGGCGGCCGCTGCGGCTTGATCGCTCCCGACTCCACGACATTTGCTTATCTCAAGGGACGGCCCTATGCGCCGAAGGGCCCGGACTTCGAGGCCGCAATCGAGGCTTGGTCGTCGCTTCGGTCCGACCCGGATGCTGCGTTCGATCTGGATGTGACGCTCGACGCCGCCGCGGTCGCGCCGATCGTCACCTGGGGCACGTCGCCGGACGACGGCCTGCCGATCGACGCACGCGTTCCCGACCCGGCGCGCGAAGTCGACGAACGACGCAAGAAATACATCGAAGATGCACTCGCCTACATGGGTATCACGTCCGGCACCAGGTTGACGGATATCGCGATCGATCGCGTTTTCATCGGCTCTTGCACCAATGCGCGCATTGAGGACTTGCGTGCCGCGGCGGCCGTTCTTGCCGGCCGCGCCAGCAAGGTGCCGGGGCTGGTTTCGCCGGGCTCGATGCAGGTGAAGCGAAAAGCCGAAGAAGAAGGGCTCGATCGCATTTTCCGCGAAGCCGGCCTTGAGTGGGCGGACTCCGGCTGCTCGATGTGCGTCGGCATCAACGGCGACACCGTGCCGGCCGGCGAGCGTTGCGCTTCCACGACCAACCGCAATTTCCGCGGCCGCCAGGGGCGCGGTGCGCGTACGCATCTCATGTCGCCGGCCATGGTCGCCGCCGCGGCGATCAGCGGACATCTTGCCGATGTGCGGCCGCTGCTGGCCGGACGAAAAGTCTAGGAGCGCCGGGTGGAAAAATTCACTTCGCTCACCGCTACCGCCTGTCCGTTGCCGCAGCCGAATCTGAACACGGACCAGATTCTGCCGGCACGCTTCCTGAAATGGCCGCGTTCAAGAGGCCTCGGAACAGCATTGTTTGCCGACTTGCGGTGCGATCCTGCCGGCAACGAGCGCGCGGATTTTCCGCTGAATCAGCCGGCCCGGCACGGCGCCAAAATTCTCGTCGCCGGGCGCAATTTCGGCGGCGGCTCGTCGCGTGAGGCCGCCGTTTACGCAATCTTCGATCACGGCTTTCGTTGCGTGATCGCGCCTTCCTTCGGCGACATATTCGCGCAAAATGCCAGCAAGAACGGACTGCTCACGGCGGCGGTTTCGGAAGCCGATGCCGCGGAACTCGCCGACGCGGTCACCGCCGATCCCGGACGCAACGTCACCATCGACCTCGAGACAACGACAATTCGATGCGGCAACAGGACGTACCGCTTCACCATCGATCCGGTCGGTCGCAATCAGCTCCTCAACGGCTGGGACGATGTCGACTTGACCGAAAGCTTCGGCGCGCGAATATCCGCCTACCGCGACGCCGACCGCCTGCGTAGACCTTGGGCGAACCCGGCAAAGCCTTAATCCCCGTTCGCGTTACGAGTGGAAGGATCATGCGCGTTCAGCTTGACTGATGCCGTGCCGGTGTTCGGGACGATCACACCACGAAAGGATACGTCCGGGCACTATCGCCTGCGTGCGGAAAATGTTTGCGACGGCAACTCGTGGAAGAGGCGGTGGTATTCGGTCGCAAACCGTCCAAATTCCGACACTCCGTAATTGGCAAGGATGCGCGTGACGTGATTTTTCGGACCATTGGTCGACGGATCGAGTCGCAAACCGCGGCGCGCCAGATTGAGCTGGCGAAATTTCAGATATTCCTTGGGGGCCATCCGAAGGAACGTCTGAAAGCTCCGTTGCAGGCCCCGCGAACTGACGCCCGCGGCCTTCGCAATTTCTTCGACGTGGATATTTTCTGAATGTCGCGAACGTATGTATTCGAGGGCTTTTGATATTCTTGCCTCGAGCGACACCTGATTGCGGTCCGGCAGCCGCAACTTACTCTTCTGCGGCATCAACGATTCGTTGAGAGCCGACAGCAACGTTGATTCGATTGTGGCGACATCGATGGGCTGCTTTTTATCGCCGTTCATTTTCGCGCCATCTCGAGCGCGTTTCGCGGTCGCCATGAGCTTCATTGCCGTCTCTTCGGTCAATGTAATGGCTACGTTGCGATTACCGAACGACACACCCTGCTCGCGCAAATGATCGGGATCTTTGACAAGTCCCGTCGGTATGGTCAGCGCGAACCATCGCGCGGACGTCTTCGATGCAAATGTAAAATGAGCCCCCGGCGAAAGCACGCACATATCCTGCCACGTCAGGGCATAGCCGTCGAAAAAAACCTGATTCGGCGTTTTGGCGGCGTGAAACATGAACGTGACGGCGTCATTCCGGCTGACGCCGTGAACAACCCGGGGACCCCCGTCGGCGCCGAGTTGTACATTGATGCGGCCGAATTGATACCATTCAACACCCCATTTCGCGCGGGACGGCCCGGTCCTGATGAACAGCACCGTCGCTTCGCGAATGTTGTCCACGTAGGAGTCAAAGGCGGCAATGTCTTTCGAACTGGTCAATGCAATTTTCCGTACTTTCGAAAAGTCAGTCGATGAAATTTACGAAAATCAAGACGCTCACGTTGCCGTAGTGTGATCGCCGGTGCCAAGCCAAGCAAGATCTTCAGTCCGAATTTGCATATCGCGCCGCAGCCGCCGGCTTCCGGCCGCAGGTATCGAAATACCGTGGCAGCAATCGGCGTATGTACGCCACGGCGCTTCCTCGGCAGTTCGCAATGTGGTCGCCAGTGCCATATGCGCTTGCGTGATGCTCCATGCATCCTTCGCAAAAGCACAGACCGGCAGCGTGCCGAACCAGGCTGAAAACACGGGTCAGGACGCCTTTCGACCGCCGGCGAACCTTTTTCAATTGCTGTACGGCTATCAGACGGCGCCCGGAAGCGGCGGCTCGACCGTCACGACGGACCGGCTGAATTTTCGTTTCGATCACCGAATAGATTTGTCGCCGCAATCGCTGCTGGTGTTGCGGACCGATTTGCCCTTGCTTGCCAAAAACCCGATGAATTCGAGTAACCCGAGCGGCGATTACCTCTATGGTATCGGCGATGCCGACGCGCAGGCGACATACGTTTATAACTTCAACCAGCGCTGGGCGGGCGGCGCCGGCCTTCGCCTCATTGCACCGACCGGTGACGACGTGATCGGGTCAGGCAAATGGCAATTCATGCCGGTCGCCGGGTTTCGCTACGGGCTGCCCGATTTTGCCAGCGGGAGCTTCCTGGAGCCGTTCGCTCGTTATGACGTAAGTTTTGCCGGCAACCCGGGTGCACGCAACATCAGCAACCTTCAATTTGCACCCTACCTCAATATCGGACTCCCCGATAACTGGTTCATAGCGTTCTTTCCAAACTCCGACATTCGAATCAATTTTGGCGATCCGATCAACGGCCAGACCGGGCGGCTGTTTCTACCGTTGGACGTCAGGATCGGACATGATCTCACAAACCATATCGCGCTTTCATTGGAGGTCGGCGTGCCGATCATCAGCGCGTATCCGGTCTATAAGTTCAAGGCGCAAGTCAGGCTCAACGCGACATTCTGACAGGGGTTTAAACCGGTGCGCACTGAATCTGCAGCTAAGGGGCAAGGCTGATGTTGGGCTATACGCGATGGCACCTGACTTTAGTGATCGTTGCGACGCTGATTTTGATTGGCGCGATCTGGATCGCGCTGGACGTACTCATTCCAGCGCCGCCGAAACGAATCGTCATTGCAGGCTCTTTTAGCGGCGGTCATTTCGAGGTTCTGGCCCATCGCTACCAGGAACTCCTGGCGCGCGATGGCCTTAAGGTGGCGGTGCGGAGCACCGCGGGTTCGGTCGACAACCTCATCTTACTCGGCAATCCGCACTCAGGCGTCGACGTCGCCATTGTGCAGGGCGGCATTTCCGACGGCCAGCGCGCACCGGACCTGTTGTCTTTGGGCCGCGTCGACTATCAGGTCTTCTGGCTTTTCTCACGTGGCCAAGAGCCGATAACCGATGTGACACAACTGCGAGGCAAGAGGATCGCGCTTGGACCGGTCGGTAGCGGCACGCGGATCGTCTGCGAAACCATTCTGAGGGCGGGCGGCGTTACCTGGGACAATGCATCGTTCTCCAATTTTGCTCCGCAAGCCGCCGTCGACGCTCTCGAGCGAGGAAACGTCGACGCGCTGTTCATGAATTTTGCGCCCGATTCTCCCTCGTTAAAGCGATTGCTGAACAACCCCGACTACCGGCTCGCAAACATGACCGAAGCCGAAGCTCTAACCCGCATCTTTCCTTATTTGGTCAAGCTGGTCCTGCCACGTGGAGTCATCGACTATGAAAGAAAAATACCGGCATCGGATGTCACTCTGCTCGGTACGACGAACGTCGTTCTGGTGCGCGACAGCTTGCACCCGGCTATCATCGATCTTTTGGCAAAGACGCTGACGGAAGTGCATGGCAGGGCTGGAATTTTTCACCACGCCGGCGAATTCCCGAATATCGCCGATCCAGAATATCCGGTCGCCGAAGAGGCGCGCGATTATTATCGTAACGGACCGTCGTTCCTGAACCGCTATTTGCCATTTTGGGTTACCAATTTCGTCCAGCGCATCGTCGCGCTGGTACTGGCCGCAATTGCCGTCATATTGCCGCTCTTTAGCTACGGACCGCGTCTCTACAAGTGGCTGATCGAATACCGCCTGCACGCGCTCTATCGGCGACTCCGCAGCATCGAAGAAAGGCTGCAAAAAGGAACGGACGTTGTGCAGTCGGCATTGGAGGAGGAAATCGAGACGCTCGAACACGATATGGTCAATCTTGGGCTGCCGGTCCGGCATTCCGATCTTTATTTTTCAGTCAAGTCTCATCTCAACCTGGTGCGCATTCGAATCCGCTCGCGCGTTGAAGCTGCGTCGCGGCGGAAAACTGAATCAAATCCTTAAATTTCGCGCTTTTCGTTTGACTCTTCGCTAGCCGATTGAAAGCACTCGCGGTCACCGCTCAATTTCCGCACCTACAACGATCTTAAACACAGTAGAATTGAATGTCCGATTTTGCATAAACGGCCAAAAATCATATTGCCGTGATGCACAACACACGTATCATTTGGACGATGTGCAAGGTGTGATATTTGATGAAGAGCTGGAGGCCCAAGGCGATGGCGGCGCCGGGATGGAATTCGGCATCACGCCGAACCGCGGTGCCAAAGTAGAGTTTCTGTGGATTCAGTGTCTGTGGATTCAGTGCGGGCGCGCTCAACACTTTGCAGGAAAACTTAGTTGGTGCCGGCCTTAATTGACGGTTCGGCACGTGAAAACACTTGGAGACGGTCCATGCGCTTGCTGATTACTGTTCCCGCCGCAGCGATGCTTCTTCTCGCGACCTTACCGGCGCGCTCGCAGCAGATTCCCAATCTGAACCTTGATCCCGTTTGCCGCGGCATCGCGCAACAGGCGGCAACGCCCGGTGAAATCGGCGGCCCAGACTTGAGCTTTCGCCGCTGCGTGAAGAGCGAAATGGCGATGCGGCACCGGCTAGCCGGCAAGTGGGCGACATACACCCGGCAGGAAAAAACAAATTGCATCGGGTCCGAAACCGGCGGCTTTGCCAGCTACACCGATCTTGCCACCTGCCTGCAAATGGCGAAACGGGCGCGGCAATTCAATCAGTGAGCGGTTTGTTTGGAACGATTTCGGAGACCGTTATGAACATTGCCGACCGGCACCGCGGCGCCGATAAAGCGATCCGCCCGGGCGCGCTTACGGGCGCCGCCCCCGCGCGGCGTTCGCCAACTCGGTCGGCGACCGCCAGATGCTCGAATATACCGGCGCCGGCGGCGGCGCACGGTTGATGATGCTGGTGCTGCACGACGACGCGTAACTACGGTGTAATTTTAGTCAGTCATGGAGAAAGACCAATGTCTACTGAAGATCGTGACGGCAATTCGAGGCCGAAATCAAACAGACTCAACCGCCGCAATATGCTGCTTGGTACAACGACGCTGGCGGCGGCCTCGGCGCTGGGTTCAGCCGCTGCGACCGTGCAGGCGACCGTGGCGCAGGCGCAAGCATCGGGCAAGCAGCCGAACATCCTCGTCATCATGGGCGACGATGTCGGCTGGTTCAACATCGGCGCCTATCATCAGGGTATCATGTCCGGCAAGACGCCCAACCTCGACAAGCTCGCCGCCGGCGGCGTCCGCTTCACCGACTATTATGCGGAAGCAAGCTGCACCGCGGGCCGCGCCAACTTCATCACCGGGCAAATCCCGCTGCGCACGGGTCTGACGACGGTCGGGCAAGCCGGCGCCGACGTCGGCATGCCGGAAAAGTCGGTCACCATCGCCACCGTCATGAAATCGCTCGGTTATGCCACCGGGCAGTTCGGCAAGAATCATCTGGGCGACCTGAACAAATTCCTGCCGACACTGCACGGCTTCGATGAATTCTTCGGTTACCTCTATCACCTCGATGCGATGTCCGATCCGTACTGGTTCGATTATCCGCAGGAATGGATCGACAAATACGGCCCGCGCAATCTCGTGCACTCCTGGGCGACCGACACCGACGACCAGACGGTGATGCCGCGCTGGGGCAAGGTCGGCAAGCAGCGCATCGTCGACGAAGGCCCGCTCAAACCGTTCAAGAATATGAGCGCCGACCATCAAATGTGGCAGAAGGGCCGCGACGCCAAATACGACATGGAGACCTTTGACGAAGTGCTGGTCGAGCACACGAAGGGCTTCATGGATCGGGCCAAGCAGGCGGGCAAGCCGTTCTTCGTCTGGCACAACACCACTCGCATGCACGTCTTCACTTATTTGTCGAAGAAGTATCAGGCGAAGATGAACTTCGAGAGCAATTACGGCCTCGAAGAGGCCGGCATGGCGCAGATGGACGACGACATCGGCGACCTGCTCAAGCATCTCGACGATACCGGCCTCGCCGACAACACGATCGTGATCTTCACGACCGACAACGGCGCCGAGGTGTTCACCTGGCCGGACGGCGGCATGACGCCGTTCCGCGCCACCAAGGGCACCGTGTTCGAGGGCGGCTTCCGCGTGCCGTGCATCGCCCGCTGGCCCGGCAAGATCAAGCCGGGCACGGTGGAGAACGGCATCTTCTCCGGGCTCGACTGGCTGCCGACATTGGCCGCCGCCGCCGGCAATGCGAACATCACCCAGCAGCTTTTGCAGGGCTGGTCGTATGGCGGCAAGACCTACAAGAACCATCTCGACGGCTACAACCAGTTGGACCTGCTCACCGGCAAAGGTCCGTCGGCACGGCACGAAATTTTCTATTTCGGCGAAGCGCAGCTCGGCGCCATCCGTATCGACGACTTCAAGTTCCAGTTCTACCAGCAGCCGTACGGCTGGCCGGGCGAGAAGGTCACGACCGGGATGCCGACCATCGTTAACCTGCGTCAGGACCCGTTCGAGCGAACGCCGGCGCTTCGCGGCGAAACGCTCAACGAAGAGGGCGGCGGTTACATGAACGACTTCATGGCGCGTGAGTTCTGGCGCTTCGTGCAGGTGCAGCAGACGGTTGGGGCGGCGGCACAATCGTTCATCGACTTTCCGCCGATGCAGCAGGCTGCCTCGTTCAATCTGGATGACGTGAAGAAAAAGGTCCAGGAAATGATGAGACTGCACGAAGGACAGTAAACAGGTCGGACTCGGCGGACGCGCCACCCTCGGTGCGTCCGCCGCAAAATTCCTGGCGGCGTTCAATCTCAGGAGGAATGAGCATGTCCACTGAAAACCGAAACAAGCCACCGCCGGCGAAGAGCGAACTCAATCGCCGCAACACGACGGCGACGTCGGAAAATTGCTCAAGACGCTCGACGACCTTGGCGCCGTCAACGACACGATCGTGCTCTACACCACCGACAATGGCCCGCACATGAATACGTATTCGCTCAAAGATATCTGCCGCATCAGAAACCGCAGAGCTTCAACCTCGATCGGATTGTCGATCAGCTTTCGCATCCGGCGCAAAACGACTGAAGGCGCGGATGAAGGACCGTCGTTGCAATGGTATGTTGCGCCACCGGCAAAGGGAGAAGTGACGTGAAAAAGCTGGGAGCATTTTTGATCGCCGGCCTGCTCGGCATCCTCTGCCTGGCGCCGCGCCTTTACGCACAAACCCCGGCGGCCCCGCCCGCGGCAGCCCAGCCGGGCCCCGATCAGTCGCAATTGCTTTCGTCGCAGCAGCTTGAGGCGCTGGTTTCTCCGATCGCGCTGTATCCCGACCCATTGCTTTCGGAGATTTTCATGGCTTCCACCTATCCGCTTGAGGTCGTCGAAGCCGAACGATGGGTGAAGGCCAACAAAAATCTCAGCGGCGAAGCGCTCAAGGCTGCGGTCGACAAGCAAGGCTGGGACGACAGCGTGAAGTCGCTCACCGCAACGCCCACGGTGCTCGACATGATGAGTCAACAGCTCGACTGGACGCAAAAACTCGGCGACGCAGTCCTGGCCCAGCAGGCCGACGTCATGGCCGCGGTGCAGCGCTTACGCGCCAAGGCGCAAGCCAACAACAAGCTGCAATCGACCACCCAGCAGACGGTCGCAACGCAGCAACAAGACGGCCAATCGGTCATCGTCATTCAACCGACGCAGCCGAACACGATCTATGTGCCGTATTACGATCCGTCGGTCGTCTATGGCGGCTGGCCCTATCCCTCGTATCCGCCCTATTACTGGCCGGCGCCGGGTTACATCGCGGGCGGATTGATCGCCACGGGGCTTGCTTTCGGCGCGGGCTACGCTCTCGGACGCTGGGCATCCGGCGGCTACTGGGGCGGCGGCTTCAACTGGGGCGGCAACAACATCAACATCAACCGCAACGTCAATATCAACAACATCAATCGCGGCAACAACAACTGGGTGCACAATCCGGCGCATCGCCAGGGCGTGCGCTACAACAATGCCCAGGTGGCGCAGAAATTCGGCGGCAACCGCGCCGGCGGCGCGCAAAATCGCATGGATTTCCGCGGCCGCACCGGTGACATCGGCGGCGGCAACCGGCCGAATATCGGCGCCGGCAACAACGCGCGTGCCAACGCCGGCAATCGCGGCAATATCGGCGCCGGCAACGCCCGCGCGAAC
>JAGXAC010000046.1 GCA_019075925.1 Hyphomicrobiales bacterium
TGAGATACGAAAGCCCGAGCGCCCGAACGCGCGCGGCGACGACGCGGCTCAAGGTAATAAATCTAAGCAACGCGGCCTGGACTATCTCGTCAAACAGGACTTCGCGCGCGCGATAGCCGAATTCACCGAGGCGATCCGGCTCGATCCGAAAGATGCCGAACTGTTTTTTTACCGTGGCAATGCGCAATCTGACCCCGACCGGGCGATCGCCGATTACGACGAGGCGATCCGGCTCAACCCGAAATATGACCTCGCCTTTAGCAATCGCGCCAGCAGTTATCTAGCAAAGGGCGAGTACGACCGCGCCATCCAGGATTACGACGAGGCGCTCCGACTCGATCCGAAGAACCCGGTGAAGCTCTGGAAACGCGCTGCCGCCTATCAAATCAAGGGCGACTACGACCGCGCGATCGACGACTGGGACCAGGTCATTCGATTGAACCCAGGGAACGATGATGCCGTCAAAAATCGCGCGGTGGCGGTTGCGAAACGAAGCCAGGAAAAGGCCCTCGAGGACGTCGGCTTCTACGACCGCTTCGCCATTTATGGCGTGCCAAACGTCGATTTTCCTTCCGGGACCCCCGCGAACAGCGATCTCGTCGTTTGTTCCAACGGCGGCGGAGAAGCGGGCATTGCGGCCTGCACACGAGAGATCGACGCAGACCGGAAATATGGAAAAGGCGCAACGCGCTCGCTCACATCGGCCCTCTTGGACCGGGCAACGATTTACGGCACGCAGGGCCTCTATGACCGGGCCATCCAAGACTTCGACGAAGCGATTACGGTCAATCAATGGCCGGCGGCCTATAATTGGCGCGGCCAAACCTACGGGATGAAGGGCGACTACGACCGCGCCGTTGCAGACTTCACGCAGGCAATCCGGCTCGATTCCGAGTATGCGGTCGCCTATTACAATCGCGGTCAGACCTATCGCCTCGAAGGCAAGTATGAGCTCGCGATCAAGGATTTCGAGCAAGCGATCAGGCTGAACTCCGATTACATCGTGGCCTATCGCATGCGTGGCAGCGCGTACGCGGCCATCGGCAAATACGATCCGGCGATTGCCGACTTCTCGAAAGCGATCGACCTCTCGCCCGATTATGCCGCTGCCTTCGATAGCCGCGGCATGGCCTACCTGGGCAAGAGAGACTATGCGCGCGCCATGCAGGATTTCGATCAAGCGGTGCGGATCAGTCCTACCTATGCGGAGAGCCGCAGCATCGCCGTCAATGCCGAAGCCTGCACCGGGTCGCGCGCTTCCGCCGAGGAACGTCTCAAGGCCTGTCGCTCGCTGATCGGGAATTCGTCGCTACCGGCGGATATCCGCGCGGACGCCTATGTCGGGCACGCAGCGGCATCGGCAACGACCGCGTCAAACAGCGCGCAAGATGCTAATCGAATCATCAGCGATCTCTCCGAGGCGATCCGGCTTTCGCCGCAAAACGCGGGCGCTTATCGGGCGCGGTCAGCGATTCTGTTGCAGCGCGGTGAGACAGATCGCGCACTGGCGGACGTCGGCAAGGTCCTCGAACTTGAGAACAATTCGCCGGCTGACCTTGTCTTTCGGAGCTTGCTTTACAGCCGCAAGGGCAACAACGACCTGGCGATGGCCGACCTCGACAGGGCCGTTCGGCTCGCACCGCGCGTCGCCTATCTCTACATCTTGCGCGGCGATGTCTCGCGCGCGCGAGGCGACGACACGCGTGCGCTGGCCGATTTTGAAAACACGATCAGGCTCGACCCGAAAAATGAGCAAGACGCGGGCGCGCTGGCTTGGAGCAAAAAAGGCGACGTCGAGGCGGCGGCGGGCGATTTCGATGCGGCGATTGCTTCATACGATGAAGCGATCAGGCTTGATCCGAGCCGGCCCGCCTTCGGTCAGGCGCGAGACGCAGCATCGAAAAAGAAGAAAGAAAAGAGAAGCTGATCGGCGGCCGACCTTGAAGAAGCAGCGCGTCCGTCCTAGCGCTGCGGCGGCATCTGGGCCAAAACTTTGAGCCGGTCCAGGATTTCAGCGATCCTGCGCTGTTGCGCCGCTGTCTGCCGGTCGGGTGGCACTGCCAGCAGCCGGTTGAGCTCATTTGTGAGTCCGGTCAACTCGCGACCGGCCGCGGCCGCCTGGTCCGGTGGTGCGCCTTGGGCGGCCGGTTGTCCGGCACCCTGTCCGGCTTCTTGTCCGGCCCCTGGCAAGTCCTGGCTGGGTGGCGCCGCTGGTGGGGCGCCCTGTCCGGCGCCCGGCAGGTTACGAAACACCTTTTGCAGCTCCCGCAGCCGCGCCGCAGATGCGCACATGGTGCCGCCGTAAGCCGTCTCCGCGACCGCGTAAGGCGCCGCCTTCGGACATTTCATGGGCTCGACCTGATGCGCGGTGGTCGATCGGAACTTGTTGACGTTGCCCCCTTGTTTGCCGCCCGGTGGCAGGCGAGTACCGGAGCCTCGCGGACTTCCTCCGCCGCCACGCCGCAACGGGCATATTGCTCTGGCCGCCGGCGTGGTTACTGGCTCGCACCAACTCCCGATGCAGATGGTGTCGCCCGGTCCACAATACCAAGCCCACGCGTTCTTGCTTGTCCCCAGCACGATGCCAGAACACATCACACCGACGAAAACAGAACCGAGAAGAATTCGTCTCGTTCGCATGCCGTCATATAGGCACGCGTCGCCCGGCCACCATTTGCGTTAGATCAAGTAGAGGCCTCGATCCGCACTCTGGCTCAAAGCGCCTGACGCGACTGCGGGCGACCGGCCCCGTCTGGAACTGACCCTACCCTTGGCGGGCCTTAAAGCGCCGGTGCGTCTTATTGATGACGTAGACGCGACCTTTGCGGCGAACGATGCGGTTGTCGCGGTGTCGACCGCGCAGTGATTTCAACGAATTACGGACTTTCATGATCGGTGTCCCGCCTGTTGGCGGTTGCTTAAGGAGCCACCGGCGGCTTGTCAATGACGCCGGCCGGCGGTCACCAGACCGGCGTCGCGGTGTCGGCGCCGCAGCGATACGGACGTGGGCATCGGCTCGTTTTTGCGCTGGCGTATCTGTTCGATCCAGTTCCGGTAGAACCGCTGCGCCGAACGCCGCCAGGTGTTGTCGATCCCCGCCGCGACAGCCGCGAACGGGAACTCCTGGGCAAGATCGAGGTAGCGATCGGCCACGGCGCGGGCGCGAAACACCTCAAGCAGCGAGCCGCCATAGCGGCTGACGTAATTCTGCGGCGCCGCCGGGTAATGCTCGCGCGCGCCGCGCAGGTAAAGGCCGATGTCGCGCCGGTATTCGCGCAGCAGCGAATCCGCATCGTATTCCGGGTGGCCCTGGATGAAGACAAAGAGCGAGCCGCCCTGCTCGTGTCGGGCGAAAGCATCGACGCCGGCGACAGTCGAACGGCTGAGCAATTGATAGCCGGCAGTCGAGAGCGCCGCTGCCGGGAGATCGTTGTAACGCGAATGCGGCACGCCAAGCGGCACGACGCCGGCCATCAGCGGGTGCGGTGCGACAGTTTCGCAGGCGAATACGCCGGAAAGCTTTGCGGCCAGCCGGACGCGTTCGATTCGGTCGGCGTAAAGCACCGCCGCATGCGCGGCCAGACACGACCAGATCGTCGAGAGCGTATTGTCGCGCGCCCAGTCGACGAGGCGGGTCATGGTCGGCCAATATGGCTCGTCGGCAAGCTTCTCGGCCCGCGGCTCGGCGCCGGTGACGATCAGTCCGTCGAGTTGCGCGTTCCACAATTCGTCGACGTTGCGATAGCGTTGGACGAGCGCTTCCCGCGTCTTGCGCGCGCGCGCTACCTCCGGGGCGACAAAAAGCCTGCAACGGACGCGGCCTTCCGGCGCCGCCCCGCGGACGAGATCAAGGAATTGGCGTTCGGTCGCTTCGAACGCCGCATCGGGCATGTTGTTGACGAGCCCGATCGTTAGACCGTCAGCGCCCTGCATCGCCGGGATTTTGTGCGACTGCGTATGATCGAGAACGAGCGCCATCGGTCGCAGCTCCCGATCCCTACTCGGCGGCAAGGAGCCGCGCCGCGCCCGGCGTCGTCGCGGCCAGCGCCTGGTCGAGATCGGCAACGATATCGTCGATATGCTCAATGCCGACCGACAGGCGGATCATTTCCGGCCGCACGCCGGCCTTGGCCTGTTCGTCGGCCGACATCTGGCGGTGGGTGCTTGACGCCGGATGGCAGGCCAGCGACTTGGCATCGCCCATATTGACCAGCCGCTTGAACAGTTTGAGCGCGTCGTAAAAGGCCTTGCCGGCCTCGAATCCGCCGACGACGCCGAAGGTCAGGATCGAACAGGCTCGGCCGCCGAAATATTTTTCCGCCAGCGCGTGATAGGGACTGTCGGCAAAGCCGGCGTAATTGACCCAGGCGACGCGCGGATCGCGGCGCAGGAATTCGGCGACGCGGCGCGCATTCTCGACATGGCGCTCGACGCGCAACGCTACGGTTTCGATCCCTTGCAGCAGCTGAAAAGCGGCGAACGGCGACAGCACCGCGCCGGTGGTGCGCTGACAGACGCTGCGCGCCCGCGCGATGTAGGCGGCCGGCCCGAAACGGTCGGCGTAAATCAATCCGTGATAGGAGGCGTCGGGCTTGTTGAACATCGGAAACCGGCGCGCGTGCTCGCGCCACGCAAAGCGTCCGGAATCGACGATCGCGCCGCCGAGCGTGGTGCCGTGGCCGCCGAGGAACTTGGTCAGCGAGTGGACGACGATGTCGGCGCCGTGCTCGATCGGACGCAGCAGGATCGGCGTCGCCACCGTATTGTCGACCATCAGCGGCACGCCGTGCCGCGCGGCGACTTTCGCCAGCGCCGCAATATCGCAGATGTTGCCCGCCGGATTGCCGACGCTCTCGCAGAACACCGCGCGCGTGTTCTCGTCGATCAGTTTTTCGATGGCGGCTGCGCTATCGGTCTCGGCGAAGCGCACGGTGACGCCCTGGGCCGGCAGGATGTGCGCGAACAGCGTGTAGGTGGTGCCGTAAAGCTGCGGGATCGAGACGATGTTGCTGCCCATGTCAGTGAGATTTTGCACCGCATAGGTCAGCGCCGCCTGGCCGGAAGCGACGCACAACGCCTCAAGCCCGCCTTCCAGCGCAGCGACCCTGCGTTCGAGTACCGCGGTGGTCGGATTGCTGATCCGGCTGTAGCGGAAGCCCTCGGCTTCGAGGTTGAACAGTGCGGCCGCTTGATCGGCGCTGTCGAACTCGTAGGCGACGGTCTGATAGATCGGCACCGCGACGGCCTTGGTCGTCGGGTCCGTCTGATAACCGCCGTGGATGGCCACCGTGTCGCGTTTCATCTGTCCCGCGCGTCGCTTGTTGCCCCGCGACGACACTACCGCTTTCGCATTGTCTATCCGTGGCGCCGATAGCCGGCATTTTGCCGGCCGCGTATGCGAATCGATAACCTTAATTTTTTGCGAGCCGCGGCCAGTTCGCCTGTCTTGTGTGGAAGCGGCCGCACTTTGCGCAAGATTCATCTAATTGGGCGATCATCCGGCATGGTTCTGATCGACACCGAGCGGACGCCGCCGGCAGGCCGCGGCAAAGACGACGTGCTGCGCGACTGGGTGCGCGCTCTTGACGCAATCGCGTCAATCGCCGGCCATCCGCAGCGGTTGTTGCCGGACATTGTCGATGAATTGGCGCGTGTGCAAAGCGACGCACCGGCACTGCTCTCGACGCGGGAGTCTTTCAGTTACGGAGCGCTTGCGGCGCGAGTGAACCGTTACGCGCGTTGGGCGCTCGATTGCGGCCTCGTCAAAGGCGACGTGGTCGGCCTGATGATGCCCAATCGTCCGGAATACCTGGCGATCTGGCTTGGGCTGACCGGCGTCGGCATTGTTGTTGCACTGATCAACACGCAATTGCGCGGGCCTTCGCTCGCCCATTGCATCGACGCGGCGGCGCCCACGCACGTTATCGCCGCCGCGGAATTCTGCGCCGTGCTGACCGAAGCGCCGATATCGCATAATCGCCCGAAGCTTTGGGCGCACGGCGGCGGCACGCAGTTCGACCGCATCGATGTTGCCGTCGAGCGATTTTCGACGGCGCCGCTGATCCCGGCCGAACGCCGTCCGGTGACGATCGCCGACCGCGCGCTGTTGATTTACACCTCAGGGACCACCGGCCTGCCCAAGGCCGCCATTGTCAGCCACCGCCGCGTGTTGCAGTGGAGCTTCTGGTTCGCCGGCCTCATGCACACGGGACCGGACGATCGCCTGTACGATTGCCTGCCGCTTTATCACAGCGTCGGCGGCTTGGTCGCGGTCGGAGCGCTATTGGTGCACGGCGGCTCGGTCGTCATCCGCGACAAGTTTTCCGCCAACGACTTTTGGCGGGAGGTCGCCGCCTACAACTGCACGCTGGTGCAGTATATCGGCGAGCTTGCGCGTTACTTGCTCAACGCACCGCACCATCCGGCCGAGGCCGCCCATCGGCTGCGGCTTGCCTGTGGCAACGGGCTCAAAACCGACATCTGGCAAAAATTCCAGCACCGGTTCGCCATTCCGCGCATTCTGGAATTCTATGCCGCGACCGAAGCCAACATCTCGCTCGTCAACGTCGAAGGCAAGGCTGGCTCCATCGGCCGCGTTCCGCCGTTTCTGGCGCACCGATTTCCGCTGGCGCTGGTCGAATTCGACGCGCAGAGTGCCGCGCCGGCGCGCGGCGGCGACGGCTTTTGCATTCGTTGCGGCGCGGGGGGGATCGGCGAAGCCATCGGCAGAATCCGCGGCGCGGCGGCGGAGCAAGGCGGCGTGTTCGAGGGCTATACGGACGCCGCCGATACCGAGCGCAAGGTCCTGCGCGACGTGTTCGAGCGCGGCGATGCCTGGTATCGCACCGGTGACCTCATGCGCATGGACGCGGCCGGCTTCTATTATTTCATCGACCGGATCGGCGATACCTTCCGTTGGAAGGGCGAGAACGTCTCCGCCGCCGAGGTCGCCGCGGCGCTGACCGCCTTTCCCGGCATCACGGACGCGAGCGTCTATGGCGTGCACGTTGCCAACACCGACGGCGCCGCCGGCATGGCCGCGATCGTCTGCGTGAACACGCCGGATCTCGCCGGTTTGCGCGAGCACCTGGCGCAACGATTGCCGACTTACGCGCAGCCCAAATTCCTGCGCATCGCCGCGGCGATCGCAATGACCTCGACCTTCAAGCACAGCAAGACCGAATTGCAGCGCCATGGCTTCGATCCGGTGGCGATCCATGACCCGATCTACGTCGACGACGCCGCAACCGGAACGTATGTGCGGCTCGATGCGGCGCAGTACGCTCGCATCCAGGCCGGCACGGTGCGGCTCTGATACGATATTTTTGTTGGTATTGGATTGGCATTTCGTGCTGCAGCGCACCGGGGCGGGCGAATGTAGCCCGATGCCGCTTGCGTTCGCGGATCGCGCGCCATTGGCAATTGCAGCGCAACCGCGCTTCGGGTAAATCCGGTTCGCCATAGGCGAAATCACGGAGAGGCTCGTGTCGGAAGCGGTCGCGACCCACGCCGTCGGCGGCAGCGGCATCGATTGGCGCAACCTCATCTGGGTGGCGCTGACGTTTGTCGTGCTGATCGTGGCCATCGTCGCCGACAATCGCTGGGCGCTGAATTTTCTGCACGTGATGTGCGGCGTGTTGTGGACCGGCATCGATTTGTTCATGGGCTTTGTCGCCGGCCCGATCATCCGGACCCTGCCATTCGAGGCGCGGCGCGCAATCGTGATCCGGTTATTGCCAAAGACGCTGTTCCTGATGCCGACGCTGTCTGTCGTCACCGGCACCGCCGGCTGGTTCCACGCCAAGCAACTCGGCTTCCTCGACCTGCCGTGGCCGCAATATGGCTGGGTGCTGGCGGCGCTGGTGATCGTCGCGATTCTGACGGTTCAAGGCATCGGCGTGCTGCTGCCGGCCAACCTCATGACCTATCTGGAGATGCGCAAGCCTGCGCCCGATCTGCCGCGCATCGGCCGCCTGATGCGCCGCTATTTCTACGCCACGTCGTTCCAGGGCGTATTGCAGGTGGCGATCATCGTGGTGATGGCGAAGTTCGTCACCGGTCTTTGAGCGGACATCGCGGCCGATGAACGACGCGCACGCCGGACGTTATCCGCTCGAACAACGGGCCGGCGAAATCGACCGCCTGCTGGTGCAGGGGCAGGCGATGGCGCCGGACACGCTCGCCATGCTCGACCGATTCGGCCCGATGCAGGGCTGGCGCTGCCTCGATATCGGCTGCGGGCCGCGCGGCATCACCGATTTGCTTGGCGCGCGCGTCGGCGCCAACGGCCGTGTCGTCGGCCTCGATATGAATCCCGGCTTTCTCGACTTCGCGCGCCGGCAGGCGGCGGCCAACACCGAATTCAGCCAGGGCGACGCCTACGGCACCGGCCTCCCCGACCGCAGCTTCGACCTGGTGCATATGCGCTTTGTCGCCTCGACGGCCGGCGATCCCGAACGGTTGTTGCGCGAAGCCAAACGGCTCGCCAAACCGGGCGGCATTGTCGCGTTGCAGGAGCCCGATGGCTCGACGCTCCATTGTTACCCGCCGCATCCCGCCTTCGACCGGCTCAAATCCGTGCTGCTCGACGTGTTCAGGGGTGTCGGCGCCGATCTCGAACTGGCACGCAGACTTTATTTCACGGTGCGGCAGGCGGGGTTGCGCGACGTGCAATACCGCACGGCGCTCATCGGCGTGCGCTCGACCGATCCGATAGTCGATTATCTGCCGTCGACGGTCGAGTCGCTGCGCGCCGCCGCGCTCAAGCTGGGATTGATCGAGGAAAGCGATCTCGATACCGCGCTTGCCGAATGCCGCCGGCATCTCGCCAAGCGTGACAGCTCATTCACGATGTACGCCGTGGCGCAGGTGTGGGGCCACGTGGCCGCGTGATCAAGCGGCGCGCTGGAGCAACGTGGCTAGCGCAGCGACGACGACGGCGAACCAGGCGGCAATCAGCAGGATGCCGCCGGTCGGTGCCGCCATCGGAAACAGGCGATGCCCGATGAAGCCGCGCGCCGCGATGTCGCCGGCAAACAGGCTTGCGCCCACCACCCAACCGATCAGCGCGAGAAAAATGAGCGGCCGCGCCACCACTGCCTGGTGCGCGAGCGCAGCGCCGCCGAGGATCGCGGCGGCGTGAAACAGAAGCATATAGGGCGCGCCGCCAAGATCGACGCGCGGCGTCCCATGCGCGCCGGCCGCCGCGAGCATGACGCCGCTTGCGCCCATCAGGCCGGCAAGCGCGATCAGAATCGTCAGCGCCATGCAATGGTCCCTTTCAATTCACATCGCAACCAAGGGCGCAGCACCGGCTTACTTGAAAACGACACCGCGTTCCCGCACCCTATTTCATCGCACTCGCGGGGAGGATGCAATGGCAGGCGAGACAATGGCTGCCTCGAACAATAAAGCCAATGCATTGACCATCGACCGGCTGACGGAGAGCGACCTGCCGGAAGCGGCGCGCATTTTCCGCGTCGCTTTCGGCGCCTTTCTCGGCGCGCCCAATCCGGAAAATCTCTGGACCGACCGGGACTATGTGGCCGGGCGCCATCGGGCCGGCCACGTCGCCTCTTTCGCGGCCAGGCTCGACGGCGAGCTGGTCGGCTCGAATTTCGTCACCAATTGGGGCAGCGTCGGTTTCTTCGGACCGCTCACCGTACTGCCCGATCTGCAAGGGCGCGGCGTCGCTCAAGCGTTGCTGGGACCGACCATGGCGCAATTCGACGCCTGGGGCACGCGCCACGCCGGTCTTTTTACTTTCGCGCACAGCACCAAGCATGTCGGGCTCTATCAGAAATTCGGGTTTTATCCGCGTTTTCTCACCGCCATCATGGCGGCACCGGCGCGGCGCGCGCAAACGCCGGCCGGATGGTCACGGTTCGGCGCGTTGACGACGGCACAACAGGAGCAGGCTTTGCGTGGGTGCCGGGAGGTGACCGAATCCGTTTATCCGGGCCTCGACCTCGGCGCCGAGATACGAACGGCGCAAGCGCAGGGATTAGGCGACACCATGCTGATCGAAGGCGCCGGGGGCCTGTCGGCCTTCGCAGTTTGCCACTACGGGCCGCGCAGCGAAGCCGGCGCCGCTACGTGCTTCGTCAAATTCGGCGCGGTGCGCAACGGTTCGGCGGCGGGGCGGGATTTTCTGTGGCTGATCGAAGCCTGCGAAGCGCTGGCGGCCGACGTCGGCATGGCGAACGTACTCGCCGGCGTGAACACGGCGCACCACGAAGCCTATCGGCTTCTCGCCGGGCGCGGCTATCGTAGCGAAACCCAAGGCGTCGCCATGCACAAGAACAACGATCCCGACTACGCCCGCCCCGGCACCTACGTCATCAACGATTGGCGATAGTCAGGCCGTCGCGCCGGCGTCTACCGTCAACACCGTGCCAGTAATGTTGCGCGCCTTGTCGCCGAGTAAGAACTCGACCGCGCCGGCGACATCCTCGACTTCGGCGAAGCGGCGCAGCGCAGTGCGCCGCATGATTTTCTGCAACGTCTCGCGATCGAAGCCGTGCGTCATGTCGGTGGCCAGAAATCCCGGCGCCACCGCATTGACGTTGATGCCGAAGCGGCCGACCTCGCGGGCCAGCGACCGGGTCATGCCGATCATCGAGGTCTTGGTCGCGGCATACGCGGCAAGCCCGCTGTAGCCGGTGAAGCCGATGATCGAGGCGACGTTGACGATGCGGCCGGCGCCGTCGGCCATCATACTGCGCACCACGTATTTGGTGAGCACCAGCGGCGACAGCGTATTGACCCGTACCTGTTCCTCGAGCTTTGAATTGTGCATGGTCGCGAGCGCGCCGGCGTGACCGATGGCGGCATTATTGACCAGTGCATACAGTGGGCCGAATTCCTTGCGCAGGCCGCGAACCAGGTCCGGAATCTTCTCGATCACGCCGAGATCGAACGGCACGAAATGCAGCGTGCCAGCCGCATCGCGATCGGCCGCCGCCATCGCCGCGGTCATTTCTTTGCTTTTGCCGCGCGCGAGCGCGATCACCGTATAGCCGCCGGCGGCAAGCGTCTGCGCGATGGCAAACCCCAGTCCGCGGCTGCCGCCGGTCACCAGCACGTTACGCTTCCGCTCGGACTTGCTCTTGAGCATCGGCTTCGTCCTAGCGGCGCGCGAGCTTGCCGGTCGCCGCGACGTTGAGCGCGGCGACGAAGCTGATGGCCGCCGGCACTTTATGGCGCGGCAGCTCGGCATGGCAGAACTTCAAAATATCGTCCTTGAGCGCGATCTCGCGGCCGTTGCCGCCGCGTGCATCTGCCTTGAGCACTACGTCGGCGACCACGACCGAGCCGGTCACCGGGCTCTGCCGCCGCCGCACCAGCGACATCCGCACCGACGGATGCCGGTTGATCACCGCTTCGACCTCCTCGGGATGAACCTTCAGCCCGCCGATATTGATGATGCCGCCGCGCCGGCCGGCAAAGTAATAGCGATCGCCGCGCAACTCGACGATGTCGCCGGTATCGACGAAGCCATCGGTGCCGGCGAGCGCATTGTCGTTACCCGCGTAGCGCACCGCCATACGCGGCGAGCGGATGCGCAACGTGCCGTCGGTAACTTTCATTTCGACACCGTCGCGCACGGCGCCGACGTAACTTGCCGGAAACCCCGCACGCCCGTCGTTGACGTCGAAGGCAACGCCGGCCTCGGTCGACGCATATGCATGCCCGATCGCCGCGTGCGGGAACGCCGCGCGTAGCGCATCGAGGATCGCCTGGTCGGCGATCTCGCCCGACAGGCGCACGTAACGCGGTGCGATGCCGTGGATCGCGGGCGAGGTGAGCGCGCGCCGCCAGTGCGACGGCGTGCCGCCGAGATGACTGATATTGTGCGCCTTGAGCCGGGCCAGATGGGCGGCGACTGGCTCGCTCGCGCTCGACAGCACCAGCGAAGCGCCGCCCAGCAGCGCGCGCAACAGCATCTGCAAGCCGCCATAGCGGCGGATGTCGTAGAACGTCGCCCACACCGCTGCGCCATCGGCGGCACTGCGAGCGCGGATCGCCGCGGTCAGCCCGGCCAAACTGTGCACGACGAGCTTCGGCACGCCCGTGGTGCCGGAGGTCAGCATCAGCCACTCGGTCGACACCGCCGGCAGCACGTCGGGTTGTGGGGTTATCCGGGATTCGACGACAACGCAGGTGGCAATGTCAGGCATCGCGCCGATGTCGGTCTCGGCATCGGTCACGGCGGCATCGGTCACGGCGGCATCGGTCACGGCGGCATCGATGCCGGCCGTCGCGGCGATGGCCGGCACATGCTTGCGCTCGACGTCCGGCGGCAGGATCACGATCCGCCGCGCGACCCCGTCAAGCTCGATCAGCGCCAATGCTGAAATCAGTTGACCGCCGCACGCCAGCAGCACCGAGCGGCCGGCAAATTCCGCCAGGCGGCCGCCAAAAATCGTGCCGTGCGCCAAGTCGGTGTAACGCACCGACGCAACCGGATCGTGCAAAAAGCCGGGCGCCGTCAGCGCACCGACCGACGCCCGCAGCGACGGCGCGTCAACGCATGCCATGCTCGTAGACTTTCACGAAATCGCCGAGCGTCACCGGAAAGACGGCGTCCTCGGCAGCCGTGAACGGATCGACGCCGAGCGTGTCTTCGAGCCGCGCTACCAGCACGGCGAAGCCAAGCGAATCGAGGCCGCAATCGGCAAGCACGAGATCGTCCCTCAGCGGCGGAAGAATCTTGCCGTGCTCACGGCCGATGCGCTCCATCTGCTCGATTATGGTTAATTTGACGGACATCGCCGCGCCTACGGTTTGTTCACTCCGCTCCCGTATAGTCGCCAACACTTACGATCAAGTTCATGCAATGCTCGTGGTCAACGCGAATGGTTGCCGCCGTTGCCGGCCTGCGCTGCCGTCAAATCAACGAAGCCGACATTGATGCGGTCGCTGCGCTGCTCGCGCGCGGCTTCCGGTCGCACGATCGGGCGTTTTGGCTGAGCGCGTTCGCCCAGCTCCGCCGCCACCAGCCGCCGCACGGCCTGCCGAAATATGGTTACCTGCTGGAGACCGCCGGCGCCGTGGTCGGGGCGATTCTTTCGATCTGCTCCACCGTACCGGCGAACGGCGCGGCGACGGTGCGTTGCAACCTTTCCAGCTGGTATGTCGATCCCGCTTATCGCGCCTATGCGCCGATGCTGGTGGCGCAAGCGTTGCGATACAAGGACGTCACCTACCTGAACGTCTCGTCAGCCCCGCACACCCGGCCGATCATCGAGGCGCAGGGCTTTTCGCGCTATACCGACGGCGTCTTCGTCGCGCTGCCGCTGCTGCAAGGTCTATTCGGGCCGCCGGTAAAATTGCTGCCGGCACACGGCGAGCCGCCGGCCGGCGCCGATCCGCTCGATTGCGAGGTGATGGCACAGCACGTTGCGCACGGTTGCATCGGCCTGTGGTGCGTGTCCGGCGCCGGCGCGTTTCCGTTTGTGTTCCGGCCACGCCTGATCCGCGGTATCCTGCCGAGCGCGCTCCTGATCTACTGCCGCGACGTCGCCGACTTCATCCGCTTCGCCGGCCCGCTCGGCCGCGCGTTGGCGCGACGCGGCTGGCCCTTTGTCATCCTCGACGCCAACGGGCGCATCCCCGGGCTGTTCGGGTTTTTCAGTGCCGGCGCGATGCCGAAATATTTCAAAGGGCCGCAACAGCCGCGGCTTGGCGACCTCGCTTACACCGAGCGGGCGGTGCTCGGCGTTTAAACTCCCGCCTCGGGGGCTGCCTCGTATCAATACGCATCTCCGCTTTGGAAATATCTGCTTCTCCTAAACGCATACATTCGCACATGCGACCGCAACTTCCGCTTGGGGCCATAAACGGACGCACGCACTGCAACGTGATCGGACTGTGAACCAGGTCACAGATCGGCCGATTGGGGCGTGAGACACGCCCAAATATTGCACGGGCATGATCCTGTCGGGGCTGGATAAAACGGCAATCGGAAGACGGCAGTTCACCTGCGGACTTGGCGTGGCTCGGACGGGTCTGTTACCCTATCCGCATTCTCCCGAAACGAGGCAGGAGGTCGCCGTGAAAGCACGTTTCGAGGAAATCGTTACGACGTGGGAGCGCTTGTGCGAACTGAACAAATTACCCACTAAAAAGGTGACCAACAACGCGATTGATCATATTGACGAAATCTGCCGACGCTTCATCGCGGCATCATCGTTCGTCATGGTTGCTTCGCACGGCTCCGATGGCAGGCTCGATCTCTCTCCGAAGGGCGACCCCGCTGGCTTCGTGGCCGTTTTGGACGAGAAGACGCTGGCCATCCCGGACCGGATCGGCAACAATCGACTGGATACTTTTGAAAATTTGCTTGCCCATCCTGAAGTTGGACTGCTCTTCATAATTCCCGGGCATGAGCACACGCTACGGGTCAGCGGCAAAGGATGGATCGTGCACGACAGTTCGCTGCAGAGTAAGTTCAAGGTCAATGGCCGCGCGCCGAACGTCGTGCTCGTCGTGTCCGTGGAAGAAGCATTCATGCATTGTCCGAAATGCATGATCAGGTCGAGCTTTTGGGACTACGGACTGTGGCCGGTTGAACTGGACGTAGCCAGCTTCGCCGAGTCCAAGTTGATTCATGAAGCGTTGTCCAAAAAAAGGCCTCCCGAAAATGCAAGCCCTCATCGACGATGATCGGGCTTAAGCACCTCGATTGAGGAACCATCGCTTCGGGTCATTGGCGGAGATTGCGGGCAGTTTGTTGAACGTCCGGTTTGCTCCGGAAGCGGACATCGGGATTTCAGCTTTGATGAGCAAGTGTCGGAGCACGAGCGTCTGACCTGGAGCTCGGCGATCTTGCTTACACCGAGCGGGCGATGCTCGGCGTTTAGGTCGTCATGGCCATGTCGCGGCGCCGTTGCTATGATCGGCGCATGGAATTCGGCATTCTCTCCACCTCGCATCCCAACACCGAGGCCGAGCCCTACCCGCACCGCGACGTGCATGCGCGCGTGACGGCGCAAATCGTCCGGGCCGACCAACTCGGCTACGACTATGCCTGGCTCGCCGAGCATCATTTCAGCAACGAATACGGCATCATGCCGGATGTCTTCGTCTACGCCGGCTACCTCGCTGCGCTGACGGGCCGCATCAAGATCGGCACCGCGGTGGTGACGCTGCCGCTGGCCAATCCGTTGCGAGTTGCCGAAAACACCGCCTTCGTCGACATCTTGAGCAATGGCAGGTTCGCGCTCGGGCTGGGCTCCGGCTATCGCAAATATGAATTCGAGGGCTTCGGTGTCGATTTCGAGACGCGGCGCGACATCCAGGAGGAGGCACTGCCGCTCTTGCTCGATCTGCTGCACTATAAACGCGCCGAGCATCACGGCGAGCGTTTTCGCTTCAAGGTCGGCGGACAGTACGAAGTGTTTCCGCAAGCCTTGCAACAGCCGCATCCGCCGATCTTCCTTGCCGGCGCCACCGATCGCTCGATCGGCGTGGCCGCCCGGTTCGGGCTCGGACTTTTTCTCTCGAGCTGGACGCCGTTTGCCGAGCTCGCGCGGCAGAGCGCAAGCTACCGCGCGCAGCTCACCGAAACCCCGCAAATGCTGCGCGACAATCCGGCGCGCGGCCACGTCGACGTGGCCCGCTGGGTCTACGTTGCCGAGACCGACGCCAAGGCCAAGCGCGAGAGCGAACCCGGCATCATGCGCAACCTGGCGCATTTCGGCAGCGGCCATGCCTCAGGCTACCTCGGCACTGTTTCTCAAGACATGGGCGCCAAGCCGCGCGACTACGATACGCTCGCGCGCGACATCATACTGCACGGCTCACCGGCAACCGTGATCGCGAAAATCGACGAGCTGCGCACCCAAGTGCACAACGCTTCGATCATGCTGCACTTCCCGCCGTGGTACGGCCACGACAAGGCGCTGGCCTCGCTCGAATTATTCGCCGCCGAGGTGATGCCGAAATTCCGCGACACGGCGTGCGCGCAGCGGCGCGCGTGATCGCCGTACGGTCTGCGGGCGCCAACGGCATTACCCGGCTGTACCATCACCACATGGACTGCCTGAAAGAGGTCAGATCGCTCGAAAATGTCCCGACTGGACCACACGGGGCCCGTTACCCCGCTTTCGCCCCGTAAAACTGACACCACCCATTGGGACTGATCGGGTCGGCTACCAGTTTGCAAGAAGACGGAGGCTGGAAGTGCATGCAAGTCGAGCACTTCTGGCCGTTCTTTGGACTGTCCTGATATTTTGCCTGCTCATGCGAAACTTTCGTTTGAGCCAGGGCTCGCCGGGCGGCAGGGGCGGCGAGAACGATTGCACCGGCAACGATCGATACGGTTTTCAGCAGAATTGTGCGCCGAGAGGCGTCATTGCCGGCTGCAACGGCTGGTTTGCACATGGCAGTAACCTCGCATTTTTGATGAGAACCGTGATCATAACCTGCCTCCGGGCGGTCGGTTCCCGGCGGCCGCCTCATAGCTGGCGACCATTGGTCACTCATGTCGGCCAATTTGCTATGCCAGCAGCCCGAACAACGGCGTGAGAATCGAAGACGGATATGCGATTGCGATGCCACATCGCGTCGGTTCGCCGCCGCGCCGGCGTCCGGCCGCCTTCCAAGCAAAGCGTGCGCGAATGTCCGGCGACATCGGCCGCCCAACGACCCGGCGCGGACGCTTTCCAAGTTTGGAAGATCGGCGAAAATCAAGTACGGTAAATGCATCTTTTAGCTTGGGACAGGCAGAGAGCGAATGGCGCGCAACGTTTTGATCCTCGGAGCCTCTTACGGCTCTTTGTTGGCGACTAAGCTGTTGATGGCGGGTCACAACGTGACCTTGGTCTGCCGGAAAAATACCGCGGAGCTCATCAATCGCGACGGGACCGAAGTTCGCATCAAGCTGCGTGACGAGGCGTCGCATCGGGCGATCTTGTCACGTGATTTGCCGGGGACATTGGATGCGACGTGGCCCGGAGACGTCGATCTCTCCCGTTATGATCTGGTCGGTCTTGCCATGCAGGAACCGCAATATACCAACCACACGATCCGCGTTCTGATGATCAAAATCGCCGAGGCGAAGCTGCCATGCCTTTCGATCATGAACATGCCTCCCTTACCGTTCCTCAAGAGAATCCCGGCACTGGCAAAAATGGAACTGGAGGAGGCCTATACCAACGCCCTGATATGGGAGCGGTTTAGCCCCGGCCTGATGTCGCTCTGCTCACCCGATCCGCAGGCTTTCCGCCCACCGGAAGAGGCGCCGAATGTTCTTCATGTCGGCCTGCCGACAAACTTCAAGGCGGCGACATTCGCCGATGAACAACACAACCGGATACTTCGAGAGCTGGAATCCGACATCGACGCCGTGACGCTGGATGGCCACGATGTGCCGGTAAAGCTTAAAATTTTCGATTCGCTATTCGTCCCGCTGGCCAAATGGTCGATGCTGTTGACCGGCAATTACCGCTGCATCACGCCGCACGAGCCACAATCAATCCGAGACGCAGTGCACCGCGACCTGAAGCTCTCGCAGTCGATTTATGATCATGTCGACGCCATCGCCCGGCGCCTAGGCGCCGACCCGAAGGACCAGGTCCCGTTCGAAAAATATGCCAAGGCGGCAGAAAGCCTTCTCAAACCATCGTCGGCAGCCCGAGCCGTCATGAATGGAGCCCCTTTCATCGAGCGGGTCGATCTGCTCGTGAAGTTGATTTCTCATCAGCTCGGTCTGCCCAATGCGGAGATCGACCGCATCGTAGAAATCGTGGATCAAAAACTGAACGAGCGAATCGTGGCCGGCGGAGCGGCCGCGGATTGAAGCCTCTTTAATACGCCTGATTTCGACGACCGGGCCGGCAAGATCGACGATGTTGGCTGCGAGCGACCGGAGCCGAGTTCGGTCGGCCCGAACTTCAAACCGGCGCACCGGCTTTGCGCAACCCGTCCGCGATCCGCTCGACGTCCGCCGGCTGGTAAGCCTGCCGTCCGAAGTGCTCGCGGAACGAATATTTCGGATTGATCGTGTTCAGTTCGTCCCAAACCCGCCGAGCCTCGTCGATCTCGCCGAGATGCCCCAGCGCGGACACCAGCATCGCGCGGGTGAAATCGGTCTCCGGCATCGCCGCGATACGCTGCCGGAACAAAGCCGCCGCCGTTTCGTATTTGCCGGCGAGCAGATACGAAATTCCGAGGAAATGCAGATATTGCGTGCCGTGGGCGGGATCGAGGCGCATGGCGCGCTCGATCGTCGGAATGGCCTGCAGCGGCCGCCCGGAAAGATTTAGCGTGTTGCCGAGCAGGCTATAAGCAAGCGACAGGTTGGGATTGAGCTTGAGCGCGGTATCGACCTCGGCGCGCGCCTTGTCGATGTCCTTCTCGAAGATCGCCACCAGGCCGGCGACGAGATGGGCGAGCGGCTCGTCCGGACCGTTTTTCACCGCCAGATCCGCATATTTCTTGCCGGCGACGAGCGAGGAGTCGGGATCGGCGGTCCAGCGGTTCTGATAATCGAACATGTACGCAAAGGAGAGGCCCGCATATGCTACCGCGTAAGTGGGGTCGATCTCCAAAGCCTTGCGGTAATAGCCGGTCGCCTCCTCGAAGACCGTTAGATTCTTGGTCTTACCCAGCATGATTTCGCGGCCGCGCAAGCACAGGTCGTAGGCGGCCATGCTCTGGGTCTCGGTGTCGGCAATCCGCTCTTTTTCCGCCGGAGTGAGCGTCACCTTGAGCGCATCGACGATGCGTTGGGTGACGTCATCCTGCACATCGAAGATGTCGGTCAAATCGCGGTCGTAACGGTCGGCCCAGACATGCGCGCCGGTTGCGGCATCGATCAACTGCGCGGTAATGCGCACGCGCTGTCCGGCGCGGCGGATCGAGCCTTCCAGCACGTTGCGCACGGCGAGTTCGCGTCCGACCGTGCGCACATCGACCGATTTTCCCTTGTAGGTGAAGCTTGAATTGCGGGCGATCACCGTCAGGCCGGCGATCTTGGAGAGATCGGTAATAATGTCTTCGCTGATGCCGTCGGAAAAATACTCCTGTTCCGGGTCGCCCGACATATTGGTGAACGGCAGCACCGCGATCGACGGCTTGTCGTCCGCAGGCAACGGCGCGACGGATGGCTGAATCGACGGCGACGCGTCGATCAGGATGCGCTGTTTCGGTCCGCCAGCGCCGTCGAGCCGGATGTCGTAAGCGCGCACCGGCTGCGCGATGTTCTTGAGATTTTGCTCGCCGCGATCGTTGTAATCGACGTCCAGCTTGCCGAAAATCTCGTCGTACACCTTGCGCGAGACGCAAATGCCGCCCGGCTGGGCGATGCTTTCCAGCCGTGCGGCAATGTTGATGCCGTCACCGAAGATGCGGTGCTCGTCGTAGATGACATCGCCGAGATTGATGCCGATGCGGAATTGCATGCGGCGCTCGGACTCGACCGAGGTGTTGCGTTCGCCCATGACGCGCTGAATGGCGACCGCGCATTCGACCGCGTTCACCACGCTGGCAAACTCGGCCAGAATGCCGTCGCCCGCCGTGTCGATGATCCGGCCATGAAAATCGGTGACCATCGGCAAGACCACAGCCTGATGACCCTTGAGATCGCGTACCGTGCGCGCCTCATCGGCGCCCATCAATGCGCTGTAACCGGCAATATCAGCCGCCAAGATCGCTGCGAGCCTGCGCGATTGGCTCTCCGGCATGCAAGGTCTCCCCGGACATATGGGTGAAGCACTTGGAAACCACAGATATTGCGGCGCACCGAAGATTGCCAGAGCCGCCCTGCGGCTATCACCGGGTCTTGCGCGCTTTGCCCAGAAATTGGTCGAGAGCGGACGCCTCCGCCTTCGCCGAGCGAGCATCCTGGGCAATCCGCGCATAGAAATCGGCAGCGCCGTCATAAAGGGCGCGGGCGGCGGGATCGGCGCCGACAAAACCGGCGATTTCCTGCATTTCGGCAACCCAGCGATAGGCCTTCGCCGGCATTTTCGGCAACTGTTCCCGAAACTGCGCCAACAACTCCTTCTGGCTGAACTCAAGTTCGGTCAGAAGCGCTTCGGCCGACCCCGCGCGCATCGCTGCGAGAATCATCGCCGCGCCGATTGCTTGCGTGCCTTTGGTAATGCCGGCGTAGGACATCTTCAGCGCCGACGCCGCGCTCGAACTGCCCTCCAGCACCCGTACGTCGAGACCGTATTGGCGCAAAGCCTCGACACGGAATGCCGCTTCGCCGGACGCATAAAAGCGCGGGCCCGCTTCCGGCCCCTGCGGCGGCGGCCCAATGATACCCGCATCGACGAACGCGCAGCCGGTCGGCGCAATGATCGCCGCCACCTGCCCGACCGTCGTCGGATTGATGGCGTTGCAGTCGACGTAAACCGGCTTGGCGTTGCTTGCCGCAAGCGCCGGCACGAAGCGTTCCGCCAGCGCCAACGCATCGCCCGGCGGCAGAATCGACAGTATGAAGTCGGCGGACGCGATTTCGGCGTCGGTCGCGTCGCTCATGCCGGCGTCGCTCGCGCGCTTGGCCGTCGCGGCGCTACGACCGGCGAGCGAGGTCAGAACGTTGACGCCACGATCGGCGAGCCTTCGGCCAACGGCGGCGCCCATCGCGCCGGGCGCGATGACTGCAACAACGGGAGTCATGCACGAAGCTTATACAGCTTCGCGCACCTGCACGGCAGGGGCATCGTCACGCCGCAGCCGGCGGCGCAGGGCCGGCGGCCGGCCGTCCGCGCTCGCCTGATAAAAGACGCTGTAACGCGCGGCCGCCGCGGCGAAGGCAAGCGCGTCCGCCGGCTTCCTTACTTCGAACGAGTCGAAGCCGGCGCGCAGCAGGAACTGGAACTGGTCGCGCAGAACGTCGCCGGTGGCGCGCAGTTCGCGGCGATAGCCGTATCGCTCCCGCAACAGGCGCGCCTGGCTGTAAGCGCGACCGTCGCGGAACTTGGGGAAGACCAGCGCGACCAGCGACAGCCCGTCGAGCCACGGCTCAAGCTCGGCGACCCGTCTATCGTTCGGCCACACCACCCCGAGCGGCGCACCGCGCGCGAGGAGTTCGGCGGCGTCGGCGAGCAAACGCGCAGCCGGCACGATCACCGGCATGCCGTCCGGAATCGGCGCGTCGTCGAGCGCGTAGACATAACGATCCTCACCCACCAGGCCTGACTTAACGAGCGGCATAGACGCGCTCCCTGAACGGTTCGATGCCGGTGCGCTGCACCGTGTCGATGAATAATTCGTCCGGCCGTTCGCGCAGCTCGATATAGGCGGCGGCGATGTCCTCGACCACGTCGGCGACTTGCGCCAGCGGCACCGCCGGTCCGATCAGCGTGCCAAGCCTGGCGTCCTCGTCAGCCTTGCCGCCGAGCGTGATCTGATAGAACTCCTCGCCGTTCTTCTCGACGCCGAGAATGCCGATGTGGCCGACATGATGGTGGCCGCAGGCATTGATGCAGCCGGAAATATTGACATGCAGGCGGCCGAGCTCGCGCACCAGATTGCGGTCGCGAAAGCGACTGGCGATCTGCTGGGCGACCGGGATTGAGCGCGCATTGGCCAGACTGCAATAGTCGAGGCCGGGGCAGGAGATGATGTCCGAGATCAGGTTGACATTCGGGGTCGCCACATCGATCTCGACGAGGTGGCGCCACAACTGCGGCAAATCACGCTGCGCCACGTGCGGCAATACCAGGTTCTGCTCGTGGCCTACGCGGATTTCGCCGAACGAATAGCGGTCGGCGAAATCGGCGATGGCGTCCATCTGCTCGGCAGTGGCGTCAC
>JAGXAC010000229.1 GCA_019075925.1 Hyphomicrobiales bacterium
TAAGGATCACCAGTCGAACCTTTACGACGATGCGTCGATGCCGAACATGGAACGTCTGACCTGGTCGGGGATCGCGCTGCACGGCGGTCCGCTGCCCGGACACGCGGCGTCGCACGGCTGTATCCGGATGCCCTACGGCTTTGCGGCGACATTGTTCGACAGCGCAAAGATCGGCATGCGAGTCATCATTGCGCCGGACGATGCAAAGCCGGAAAAATTTTCCAATCCAGCGCTGTTGGTTGGCAATGCGCAGGCGGCTGCCGACGCGCGAACGCACGCCGAAACGCTTGCGCGCGAAGCCGCGGATGCCGTCAAGCTTGCCGGGCAGGCAAAGGACTCCGCCAACGCCGCGGCGCGCGCGGCCGCGCCGGCCGCGGGATCGGTACGTAAGCTGCAAGCACTTAAGAGCGAGGCCGATGCGGCAGTGGCGTACGCGGAAAAATTGCTGGCCGGCGCCAAAACGGAACAGGCCACGTCGCGGGCGGAGGATCTCAGGCAGAAAGCGACCGCCAAGGCGGCCGATCTCGCCGTTGCGCTCGACAGCGCCAAAGCCGAGGCAAAGTCCAAACTCGATGCAGCCAAGGCGGCCCGGGATGACGCCGCGGCGGCCAAGACGAAAATGACCGAAGCCGCCAAGGCGGCCCACGACGCAAAGCTTGCGACCGAGCCGGTTTCGATCTTCATCAGCCGGGCGACGCAGCGGCTTTATGTGCGACGCGCCTTCACGGCGACCCTTGACGTGCCGGTTACGATCCGCGATCCCGGTAAGCCCATCGGTACGCACGTCTTCACCGCCGTGGCGCGCACCGATGATGGCGGCCTGCGCTGGACAGCGGTAACGATCGACGGCGGCGACAATGCCAAGGATGCCCTCGACCGCGTCACTATGCCGAAGGAGATTCTCGATCGCGTTGGGCCGACCGCCTTGCCGCGATCGTCGATCATTATTTCGGACGAGCCGCTGAACGGCGAAACCAACTATCACACGGAATTCGTGGTTGTGCTCAACAACTACCCGCAAGGCGGCTTGTTGATGCGCCAGCACCCGCAGGATGACCGCGTCGCCGAGGACGATCGGGACGATGACAGGCCGGGCGGCGGCTTCTTCGGCTTTCAGCCATGGGGCAACTGGAATTCTGTTGTACGCCAGCGCGGCGGCCGCACCTATTACATGCGGCAATGGTGACGATCAGCACCCATTGACCGCTAGCTCGAGGCCGCCTGCGTCGCAGCCCGGGCAAATTGCGCACGCTCGGCGGCGGCCTTGACCACCGGAATGTCGTGGTCGGCGAGCGGCTTCATCCATGACTTGCGCTTGAGCGCGGCGGCAACAAATGGCGCGAGTTCTTCCGCCTTGCGCGCTTCGCGCGCGGCCGCCTTGGCCCGGAATTCGGGCATCACCTCGGCGGCGAACAATTCGAGCGACTCGCAGATATGATCGTGGCGATTGCGTCCGGCCTGTTGCAGGAAGATAACTTGATCGATGCCGTTGTCGGCAAAGCCTTGCAGGTGTCGGCGCATGTCGTCCGGCGCGCCGATACCGGACGAATAGGCGCCGACCCGATCGGCCGCGGCGGCGACGTCATCGTTGCGGGTGCCGCGCTGTGCCTGATAAGCGCTCCATAGATTGGTGCGGCCGGGCACGCAATCCTGCGCCACCAGGGCATTCAGCGCGAAGCCGAAGAACTCGAAGCCTTCGAGTCCGCGGCGGACCGCCTCGGCGCGGTCGGGATGCACCGAAAAACTCGAAACCATGGCGAGATTGGCATTGACGCTATGACCGAGCGGCACGCACGCATCGGACTTGATGATACCGTAATAGATTTCCGACCAGTGCCGCGCCTCCTCCGGCTCAAGGAAGGAGAAAGCCAGCGCGCCAACGCCGTTTTGCGCCGCGATCTTAATCGTGTCGCGATTGGTGCAGGCCATCCAGATCGGCGGATGCGGGGCTTGCACCGGCTTGGGCACGACGTTGCGGCACGGCATGGAAAAATATTTACCCTGGAAGCCGGGATACGGCTCCAGAACCATCATGTTGACGATTTGCTCGGCGGCTTCCAGCGCCATCGCGCGCTTTTCCTTGGCGGGGATGTGGAAGCCGCCGAGTTCGAGGCGGGTAGCGCCTTCGCCAATGCCGAAATCGACCCGCCCGTCGGACAAAATGTCGAGCGTGGCCAGACCTTCCGCAGTGCGGGCAGGGTGGTTGTAATTGGGGATCACCTGCCGGATGCCATGGCCTAGCCGGATCGATTTGGTACGCGCGGCGGCTGCGGCGAGGAAAACCTCCGGCGCCGAGGAATGCGAATATTCCTCGAGGAAATGATGCTCCACCTCCCAGGCGTAATCGAAGCCCAGCCGGTCGGCCAATTGCACCTGCTCGAGTGCTTGATGAAACAGGTTGCGCTCGTCGCCCTTGTTCCAGGGCCGCGGCAGCTGGAGCTCGTAAAAAACGCCAAAGCGCATTTTCCATCTCCCTACCAATGTTGTTGCCGCCGCTTATACCGTATGGTATAAATAAAGTCAAAGTGGTATAAAAACGGAAAGAAGGCTAACCATGGCCGTGATCGACGCCGAAGCCGGCGCGCAAAGCGACCTGAAATCCGAGATCTCAAGCCTCAAACGCCAGCGGGTCATGGATGCGGCCACCAAACTGTTCGCTGCGCAAGGCTTCTACGGCACGTCGGTCGACGCGATTGCGACCGCCATCGGCGTGACCAAGCCGTTTGTCTATTATCACTTCAAGGACAAGGCCGACATCCTCGCGGCGATCTGTCGGCGCGGTGCCGATCTTACCTTGAGCGCAATGAAGGCAGCCGAGACGGAGCGCGGCACGGCCGCAGAACAATTTGCCTTCTTCTGCCGCAACATGACCGAGATCGTCATCGATCACAGCCATTTTCTCGCGGTGTACAATCGTGAAATTCATGCGCTGCGTGACGCCGATCGCCGCAGTATTCTTCGCACTCGCACGGAGATCGACCGCAGGGTTGCCGCATTGATCGATGTCGGATGTTCGAACGGCGAATTCGATGTCGACGACCTCGCCGTGACCGCCGTCTCAATCACCATGATGCTTTCAAATCTCTGGATCTGGTATCGCGAGAATCGTACCGGCACGCGCGAGCAGGTTGTCGAAGCGCAGGTACGATTGGCGTTGCGCATGGTCGGAGCAAAGGATGTCCGGACTCGTCTGGAGCCGGGCAAACGCAAATCTGGGAGGATGCAGTGGGCGCGCTCGACGGCAAAGTAGCGCTTGTTACCGGTGCGGGCCGCGGCATCGGCGCGGCGGTCGCGCGCAAGCTCGCTGGCAGCGGTGCGCGCGTGGTGGTGAGCGAGCTCGACCCTGAGCCGGCGGCGGAAACCGTAGCGAACATCCTGTCGGCTGGCGGCGACGCCGTTCCGCTGGTCGGCGACGTCGCCGCGCCCGATTTCGGCGAGCGCGCGGTTGGCGCGTCGCTCGAGGCCTTCGGCGACCTCCATATTATCGTCAACAATGCCGGGTATATTTGGAATACCGCGATCCAGAATACGACCGACGCCCAGTGGCACGCCATGCTCGACGTGCACGCCACCGCACCGTTCCGCATCCTGCGCGCGGCATATCCGCATTTTCGGGCAGCAGCCAAACGCGAACAGGAGAACGGCGTGCCAAAGCAGCGCAAGGTCGTCAACATTTCCTCGGTCTCGGGTCTCTACGGGGCTGCGACTCAGCTTGCCTACTCGGCGGCCAAAGCCTCGCTCATCGGCGTTACGCGCACGCTGGCCAAGGAATGGGGGCGGCTGCGCGTCAATGTGAACTGTGTCGCGTTTGGCTATATCGAGACGCGCCTGACGCAGCGGTTCGAAGGCACGCCTGCAACTATCGAGATCAAAGGCGAGCGCCGTAAGGTCGGCCTCGAGGGGCGTATGCTGGACCTCTATACGCCGACCATCCCGCTCGGACGCGCGGGGGCGCCGGAAGAGGCGGCCGGCGCCGTTTATTTGTTCTGCATTCCGGAATCCGATTATGTCAGCGGCCAGGTCTTGGTGTGCGACGGCGGACCGCGGATCTAGCGGTGACGTAATTATGGATCGCGCGGGAGCACCTTGCCCGGATTGAGAATGCCTTTCGGGTCAAGCATCCGTTTGAGGCTTTTCATCAGTTCGAGCGCGACCGGATCCTTCACCGACGGTAGCAGATCGCGCTTGACCACGCCGACGCCATGTTCAGCCGAAATCGAGCCGCCGTATTTTTTCACCACCGCAAAGATCGCGGCATTCATCGCATCCCAGTGCTTGAGAAAATCGGCTTTGTCGGCATTCTCCGGTTGAAGAACATTGTAGTGGATGTTGCCGTCGCCGAGATGGCCGAACGGCACCGGCCGCGATCCCGGAATCAGTCTGACGACCGCGGCGTTGGCTTCCGCGATGAAGGCGGGGACGGCGGCGACCGGAACCGAAATA
>JAGXAC010000230.1 GCA_019075925.1 Hyphomicrobiales bacterium
ATCAGCCGCAATCGCCGCTTGGCTCGCGACTTCGAGCGCTATGCAACAACCGTCGCTGCGTTCGTTCGCCTCGCCATGATCCGCATCATGCTCAGGCGACTTGCCGCAAATGCCTCGTCATGAATCCAAACTTCCCGGATGGGCTCTTAGCGCCCCTGCAACCTATAGCTGATCGTGACCAGCGTCGGTAGCGGCCTGTCGCCGCGAAATCGAAAGCGACTTTGCCGCAGCTACCCCTCCATCCCCGTCCCAGCCTCCGCATGCCCGCCCGCCCGCTGCGGGAGTGCGATCAGGCAGACGATGATGAAGGCGCCGATGACGGCGGAGGCGAGGGGACGGCTGAAGGCCAGTCCGCCGTCGGCGATCGGCTTGTCGAGAAAATCGCCGAGCGTGGCGCCGAGCGGCCGCGAGAGGATGAACGCCGCCCAGAATAAAAACACCCGCGAGACGCCGGTCCACGCATAGAGTGAGGCAAGCGCCGCAAGCCCCGCGGCGAAAACGACTGCGCCGCCGGTATAGCCAAGTCCGGTGTCGTCGGCGGTCCAGTCGCCGAGCGCGGTGCCGAGCGTCTGCGACAGCGTGATGGCGAGCCAGTAGAAGGCTTCCGCTTTCGGCGCGCGGACGCTCTCGACGGCAATCGTGCCGAGCGACCAATACCAGGCGGCCAGCGTGGCAAGCAGCGCCGCAAACAACAAGGCCGCGCCGCCGGCATAGCCGATGCCGAGCGAGCGGTCGGCAAAATCGGCGAGCGTCGTGCCGGCGGTCGTCGAGGCAATGATGGTCGCCCAGTAAAGCCAGCGGTTGAAACGCTGCGCCGCGATCTGGGCGGCGATCAGCAAGACGAGCAGCGCCGCGAACAGCGCCGTGCCGGCGAGGTAACCGAAGCCGAGCGTCATGGTCACGCTGTCGCCGCCGGTCTCGCCGAGCGTCGTCGCCGCGATCTTGATGATCCAGAAGATGAGCGTGACTTCAGGGACCTTGCCGGCGGATGTCGTATTGTCGGGCTTCAGCTTTTGCCGTCCTTCCCGCAAAGCTTGGGGACGTTGAGCGTCTTGTTTCGGGCTGCTGAACGACTATTGTCTGATCGTCCGAAGGAAAACCAGCCATGAAAATCAAGGTCGTGGTGCACGAAGCTGAGGAGTGCGGTTTTTGGGCCGAAGTCCCCGCGATTCCGGGCTGTGCGACGCAGGGCGAAACAATGGATGAGCTTTTGCGCAATGTGCACGATGCGATCGAAGGCTGTCTGTCGGTCGATATTGCTGAGCCGAAACCCGACGCAAAACAGCGGATTCTGGAAATCGCCGTATGAAATCCGTCTCCGGCCGCTAATTCGCTCGTCTTGTCGAGCGGCGCGGCTGGCAATTGCTGCGGGTCGCCGGCAGCCATCACATCTATGGGAAGGCCGGCAGCGTGGTGCGGCTTTCAATTCCGATCCACGGTAACCGGCCGCTCAAGGTCGGACTGTTACGGCACTTGGCTAAACTCGCTGAGTTGACAGACGACGATTTGCGTTAGGCAGCGTGGGATGCGTTGGCCGCGAAGCTGCGTAACCCAACGGCTGTAAGCGGCAAGTGGCCGTGACGCGACGCCGCGCTACCTCTGCAACAGCGCGATCAGGCTCGACGTGTCCCAGCGCTTGCCGCCCATCTTCTGCACTTGCGAATAGAATTGATCGACCAGCGCGGCGACGGGCAGGTGCGCGCCGTTCCTGCGCGCTTCGCTCAAGCAGATCGCCAGGTCCTTGCGCATCCAGTCGACGGCGAAGCCGAAATCGAACTTGCCGGCGGCCATGGTCTTGTAGCGGTTCTCCATCTGCCAGGACTGCGCCGCGCCCTTGCTGATGGTGGCGATAAGCTTTTCGATGTCGAGATTGGCCTTTTGCGCGAAGTGCAGTCCTTCCGCCAGGCCTTGCACCGCGCCGGCGATGCAAATCTGGTTGACCATTTTCGCAAGCTGGCCTGAGCCCGGGCCGCCGAGGAGATTGCAGGCGCGCGCGTAGGCGGCGATCACCTTTTCGGCTTGCGCGAAGGGGCCGGCGTCGCCGCCGCACATCACCGTCAGCACGCCGTTCTGCGCGCCCGCCTGGCCGCCGGAGACCGGGGCGTCGACGAAGTCGAAGCCGCGTTTTTTGGCTTCGGCGTAAAGCTCGCGCGCGATTTCGGCCGAGGCGGTGGTGTGGTCGACGACGATCGCGCCCGGCTTGACGCCGTCGAATATGCCGTCCTTGCCCAGCATCACTTCGCGCAAGTCGTTGTCGTTGCCGACGCAGGCAAACACGAAGTCCCGGCCTTCGGCGGCCCGCCGCGGCGTCGGCGCGCTTTTGCCGCCGTATTCGCCGACCCAGGCTTCGGCCTTGGCGCCGGTGCGATTATAAACGGTGACCGCGTGGCCGCCCTTGGCCGCCAGATGCCCCGCCATCGGATAGCCCATCACGCCGAGGCCCACGAACGCTACATTCGCCATTGCGGTCTCCTTATCCCGTCATCCTGCGGTGCGCGCCAAAAAGGCGCGCCTCGAAGGAGGAACGGCCACGGTATGGGGGCTTGTCATCCTTCGAGGCTCGCTCGCTCGGCTCGCTCGCACCTCAGGATGACGGATTACGGCGGCCGTGCCAATTGAGCCCGCTATCCGGGTGGCCTATCTAAGCGGCATGACGCGGAGCGTTGCATGGCATCGCTGAAAGACGAAGTGCTGGCCGCGCTTTCGGCCGTCCCGACGCCTGATGGCCGGCCGCTGAGGGCGGCCGGCAAGCTGTCCGACATCGTCGCCAATGACGGCAAGGTGTTTTTCTCGATCACCGTCGATGCCGGCGCGGTCGAAGCGTGGGAAAGCGTGCGCGCGGCGGCCGAGCAGGCGGTTCGCGCGCTTGCCGGTGTGCAATCGGTCATGGTCGCGCTCACCGGCGAACGCGCCGGCGGCGCTGCCGCGCCATCCGCCGCCGCAAGCGGGGGAACCGGCGGCGGAAAAAGCCAAGCCGGCGCGACCTCGCCGCGGGCCGCCGCGCAGGCGACGCGGCAGAGCGGGCCCGCCGGCATTCCCGGCGTTGCCGCCATCATCGCGGTGGCGTCGGGCAAAGGCGGCGTCGGCAAATCGACGGTTGCGGTCAATCTGGCGCTCGCGCTGCGCGACCTCGGCTTGAAAGTCGGCATCCTCGACGCCGACATCTATGGGCCCTCGCTGCCGAAACTGCTGGCGATCAGGGAGAAGCCGCAGACCGCGGGCGGCACGCGGTTAAAGCCGATCCTGCGGCACGCCATACCGGCGATGTCGATCGGTTTCCTGATCGAGGAAGAGACGCCGATGATCTGGCGCGGCCCGATGGTGATGTCGGCGCTGACCCAGATGCTGCGCGAAGTCGAATGGGGCGAGCTCGACGTCATGGTGGTGGACATGCCGCCCGGCACCGGCGACGCGCAGCTCACCATGGCTCAGCAGGTGCCGCTGAAGGGCGCGGTGATCGTCTCCACGCCGCAGGACCTCGCTCTCCTCGACGCGCGGCGCGGCATCGCCATGTTCCGCCGCGTCAACGTGCCGGTGCTCGGCATCGTCGAAAACATGTCGACGTTCGTCTGTCCGCATTGCGGCGAGCGTTCGGATATCTTCGGCCACGGCGGCGCGCGTCACGAAGCCGAGCGGCTCGGCGTGCCGTTCCTCGGCGAAGTGCCGCTTGCGCTCGACATCCGCGAAAAATCCGATGCCGGCGCGCCGGTGGTGGTGAGCGATCCGCAGGGACCGCACGCCAGGATTTTTCGCGACATTGCCGCGCGCGTGCGCGAGGGCTTGCAGGCCGAGAGCCGGCCGGCGCCGAAAATCGTCATCGAGGCGTGAGCCGCCGCTCTGAGGTGCCCGGCCGACGGCTCAAGCCGCGAAAGGCGGAGGCCGGCTCAATCCTTCGAGGCTCGCCATCGCGCGCCGCAAGGATGACGGATCACCGCGCCATGCATAGCCCAAGCGCCGGGCCGGAGGCGTTGTTGCAGGTCGCCGTTTCCGGCTCGGCCGCCTTGCGGATGCGGATCGTTCCGCCCGGACACGTCACCGAGACGAGTTTCTGACCGGCGCCGCACCCAAGCTCGCAGCTTTTGCCGCAAGCCTCGACGGTGATCGCGCGCAATGCCGATGGCGCGGCCGCGTTCGCGGCGGCCGAGCCCGGCGGACCGGCAGATCCGGGTGGTCCAGGAGGCCCGGCAGGTCCGGCAGGTCCGGCCGGTCCGGCTTGACCGGGCTGGCCGCGCGCGCCGGTTTGGCCGATCGGTCCGACGTCGCCCTTCGGTCCCTGCGGTCCGGCCGCTCCAGCTTCGCCTTTCGGTCCAGGCGGCCCTTGCGGGCC
>JAGXAC010000231.1 GCA_019075925.1 Hyphomicrobiales bacterium
CGCAATCTACGGAAAAAAGTGAGCGTTAACAAATGGTTGTCGAGACCATCGGCGAGGCTTTTGCGCTCGGCTGGCGGCTCACTGTTCGGTGCAGCAACGGCCGTTCCGAGGCGCCAACCTCGCAATCGAGCCGCGCATGCAACTATCGCCGGGAACTCGACATGGAGACTTTGGTGTGGACGCGGGGCAAGGCCTTTCCGCTGTCCCGGCTGGAAAGCCGGCTGCGCTGTCCGCGCTGCGGCTCGCGCGATGTGGTGGTGCTGTTCCAGCCGCCGCGCGGAGCCGGCGCCGGCGAAAGGACCGCGGGCTTTCAATGAACAGCGGCAGGAAGGGCCGTTTTAACCGCGGCTTCGCGTGAAGGCGATTCGGTTTCTTTATTTCTTCATAAAATCACCGGCGCCGATTCCGAACCAATGGGCTGCCTTGATGTTGAGGTTGATCGAGCTTCGCAAGGAGGAACCCGTATGTCGAAGTTGGCGTTTACGGCGGCTCTTGTCGCCGTCCTGAGCATTCCCGCTTTTGCCGACACAATGTCGAGCGCGCAGATGATGCGCGCCATGCCGCCCGATTCGGTGACGGTCACCGATTGGTACAAGCAGAGCGTCTACGATCCGAACAACAACAAGATCGGCGAGGTGATGGACGTCCTCGTCGACAAGTCCGGAAAGATCACCTCGCTGATCGTCGGGGTGGGTGGATTCCTGGGCGTTGACAGCAAAGACGTCGCCGTCCCGTTCGACGCCGTTCATGTCACCAGCAAGGACAACAACAAGTGGTACCTGGTCATGAACACGACCAAGGACGAACTGAAAAACGCTCCGGGCTTCACCTACGACCGCAATTCCACCACCTGGATGCCGGATAAGAAATCCGACTGACGGCAACGGCAGTGACGAAAAGACGGCGGTTTCGGCCCGGCGGTAGCCCCCGGGCCGAACCGGCTGGCTGCCCATCTCGTCTCTAGCCCGGCGGTGACGAGAGCAGGGAGGCTACACGCGGGAAAAGGCGAAGGGCCTAATCTACGTCGAGCGGCTCGGTGCCGGTCGGGTTGCCGCTTGCGTCGAGCGTGATCTTCTGAACCCGCGCCTCGGCTTGCCGCAGCAGATCCTCGCAGCGGCGCTTGAGCACCTCGCCGCGCTCGTAGATCGTGACCGATTCCTCAAGCGGCACCTTGCCGTCTTCCAGCCGCTTGACGATCGATTCAAGCTCTTCGATCGCGCGCTCGAATGACAATTTGGCGACGTCGTTGTTGTGGTCGTTCTGGTTATTCTGCTGCGCCATCGACGGCTTTCTCCGACTCGTCGGTTCTTTATACCAGATTGACGGTACCAGACCCTGATCCAATCAAGTTGATCGGATCGGGTCCACTTTTCCGGATCATGCGCTAACCGTGCATCAGCGCGGTGACATGGGCCGCGGCCGAACTCGCCAGCGCTTCGAGGTCGTAGCCGCCCTCCAGCAGCGACACGACGCGGCCGTTCGCGCAGCCGTCGGCGACGTCCATGATCTTTTGCGTCGCCCAGGCGAAATCGGCTTCGACCAGATTGATATTGGCCAGCGGATCGCGCATGTGGGCGTCGAAGCCGGCGGAAATAATAATCAGTTCAGGCTTGAAATCGCGCAATCGCGGCAAGACGCGGCTCTCGAATGCGTCACGAAAGGCCTGGCCGCCGTCGCCGGGCCGCAGCGGCGCGTTGACGACGGTGTCGAATTCGCCGGATTCGCTCACCGCTCCGGTACCGGGAAACAGCGGCATCTGGTGCGTCGAACAATACATCACCGTCTTGTCCGCCCAGAAGATCTCCTGCGAGCCGTTGCCGTGATGCACGTCGAAATCGACGATGGCCGCGCGCGCGATGCCGTGCTGCTTTTGCGCATGGCGCGCGGCGATGGCGGCATTGTCGAACAGGCAGAAACCCATCGGCCGCGCGGTTTCGGCGTGGTGGCCGGGCGGCCGCGTCGCGACGAACGCATTGGCGGCTTTTTTGCCGATGACTTCATCGACCGCGTAAACGGCGCCGCCGACCGCGCGCAAAGCCGCCTCGAAGCTGCCGGGAGACATCGAGGTGTCGGCATCGAGCCGGACCAGGCCTTCACGCGGCGTGGCGTCGCGGACTTCCGTGACGTAGTCCATCGGATGGCAAAGCGCGATGGTTTCCAGGCTGGCGCGCGGCGCCTGAACCCGGACGAGCGACTGGAATTTTTCCGCCGTCAGCGCGCTCTCGACCGCACGCAGCCGTTCCGGCCGCTCCGGATGCCCGGACGGGGTGAGATGTTCCAGACAGTCCGGATGGGTGATCAGCAGCGTCGACATGAAGCTCACATATGGGTGTTAGTGCGCGAGCGCCGCTTCGGCCGCGATCACAGCGGATCCGCCTTCGACGATCGTGCGCTCGAGCGCGCGGGCATGCACAGCGATATTCTCCGCGAAAAACCGGGCCAAGGCGGCGCGCGGCCCGGCGTCGGCATTGAGCCGGAGCGCCGCCAGCGCCTGTTGCGCCAACAGGCAGCCGCCGGCGGCGGTGCCGAACAGCCGCAGATACGGAGTGGCGCCGGCCAGCGCTTCGTCGGCGCCGTTGCCGAGCTTGGCCAGCATCCAGGCGGTCGCGCGCGCGAGGCTCTCGACCGCTTCTTCCAGCCGCGCGCCACTTCCGCCGAGCGCCGGGTCGTTGGTCGCATTCACCGCGCCGACGATGCGGCGCAATTCACCGATATAGGCTTCCACCGCGCCGCCGCCGGACAGCGGGAGCTTCCGGGTGACGAGATCGATCGCCTGAATGCCGTTGGTGCCCTCGTAGATCGGTGCGATGCGGGCATCGCGCAGATGCTGTGCGGCGCCGGTTTCCTCGACAAAGCCCATGCCGCCGTGGACCTGCACGCCGAGCGAAGCGACCTCGACGCCGATGTCGCTGGAAAACGCCTTGGCGACCGGCGTCAGCAGCGAGGCGCGGTCGTGTGCGTCGTGCCGCGCGGCTTTGTCGGTGCCGCGCTCGGCGCGATCGATCGCCATCGCGGTTGCGTAGCAGATGGTACGGGCGGCCTGGGTGAGCGCGCGCATGGTCATCAGCATGCGCTTGACGTCGGGATGCGCGATGATCGGTGCTGACTCGGTCGCCGGCATGCCCGGCGTGCGGCCTTGCTTGCGCTCGCGCGCGTAAGCGAGCGCCTGCTGCATGGCGCGCTCGGCGATGCCAACGCCTTGCAAGCCGACCGCCAGGCGAGCGCGGTTCATCATGGTGAACATGCACGCCATGCCGGCATTTTCTTGGCCCACGAGAAAGCCGATGGCGCCGCCTTGATCGCCGAGGATCATCGTGCAGGTCGGCGAGGCGTGGATGCCGAGCTTGTGCTCGACCGCATGCGCGCGCACGTCGTTGCGAACACCCGGCGAGCCGTCGGGATTGAGCAAAAACTTCGGCACCAGGAACAGCGAGATGCCGCGCGTACCGGGCGGCGCGTCGGGGAGCCGTGCGAGCACGAGATGGATGATGTTGTCGGTAAGGTCATGCTCACCGTAGGTTATGAATATTTTCTGGCCTTTGAGGCGGTAAGTGCCGTCGCCGGCGCGCTCGGCACGCGTGCGCAAGGCGCCGACGTCGGAGCCGGCCTGCGGTTCGGTCAGGTGCATCGTTCCGGTCCATTCGCCGGTGACCAGCTTGCCGAGGTAGCGGCGTTTAAGCTCCTCGCTGCCATGCACGTTGATCGCGTCGATTGCGCCCATGGTCAGCATCGGGCCGACGCCGAACGCCGCCGACGCAGCGTTCCACATTTCGGTGCAGGCGGCGTTGACGACGTGCGGCAGCCCTTGCCCGCCCCATTCGGCCGGGGAAGCAAGCCCGTTCCAGCCGCCTTGGCACCAGGCGCGATAGGCTTTCTTCCAGCCGGGCGCGGTGGTGACGGCGCCGTCCTTGAAGATCGCGCCGTTAAGGTCGCCGACCCGGTTGAGCGGCGCAATGACCTCGCTTGCCATACGACTGGCTTCGGTCAACACCGCATCGATGTCGTCCATCGACAAATCGCCGAAGAACCCCTGCTCGAGCGCGGTGGAGAGCCCCGCACTGTATTTAAGCGCATGGTCCATGTCGGCGAGGGGGGCGTGATAGGTCACGGGGATGATCTCCGCTCGGAAGCGCAAAATGAATGAGGCCCGGCAGTCAGGCGATCGCGTCTTTTACATTATATAGGGCGGTGCGGTGTTGATAGTGCGGCCGTAAGCCGAATGCCGTGCCGGCGAAGGGTGCGACAGAAAACATTTATCGGTCAGACTGGCACCGCTATGTTGCGCGCGCCATCGCTGAACCT
>JAGXAC010000232.1 GCA_019075925.1 Hyphomicrobiales bacterium
GGATCAGTCGCAATCGCCGCTTGGCTCGCGACTTCGAGCGCTATGCAACAACCGTCGCTGCGTTCGTTCGCCTCGCCATGATCCGCATCATGCTCAGGCGACTTGCCGCAAATGCCTCGTCATGAATCCAAACTTCCCGGATGGGCTCTCAGGATTACAAATGTGGACGGCTAATCGCCGGGCCCGGATGCTCGATCCGGTGATGGTTGAATGCCGCCTTTAGCGAGCCGCCGAAGATTACGGATGTCGTAAGGTTTACAAAGATAAAGCGATTTGTAAGGCGTTCGTTTCGAGTTGTTCAATAAATTTGAGCGAAGGTCATTTTCTGCAAATTGTACATTTTAGGCTTGTCATGATTGAGCGTCGGCGATTTCCGAGGACTGAAGTATTCAAGGGTGCCAAAATTTTTTCTGATGGCTGCTCGACGATGAGTTGTGTCGTGCGCAATCTGAACAATCACGGGGCTTGTTTACAGGTTCCAAGCACGGCCGACCTACCTGTCGAATTTGATCTTTCATTCGATACTGGTCGCACTTTGCGAAATTGCCGCATCGCATGGCAGACACTTACGGACGTCGGCGTATCCTTCGATCAGCAAAACGTCGGCCGAATTTGATTATCACAATTGGTCTGCACCGAATTCGGTTGACACTCGCCTAAGCTCTGATGTCCGTACCGTTCGCTGGCTCAAGCATACCACCGTTGTCGCATTCGGGTGGAGGAGCGCCCCACAACCATCCTGCCGGCAGACCCCCGGTGCTTCGCAACAAAACCGAACTTCACGTCGATTCCTTCACGAAGTAGGCCGCCGCTTTTTTTAATATGTCTCGTTCAGCCTTCAGTCGGATCACGTCGCGCTTGAGTTGCGCGATTTCCAGCCGCTCGGGCTTCATCTGACGCTGGCCGGGGAACGCATGCTGCGGATCATCCGCAAGCGCCTTCACCCGACCGCGCAACTGTGACTGATGCACACTCAGATCCTGCGAAGCCTGCGTATACGATACGCCCCGCTGTTCGATCAACCGGACAGCCTCAAGCTTGAACTCGCGCGTAAACTTCCGCCGCTCCATGATTCACCTATGGTTCCGTCAAACACTTAGCCGGCTGCCAAACCAGATGCTGGCCAGCTCGATGATCATTAGCGCCCGGTAAATTACATTTGCAATCTGTATTTAACTCGTCATCTGACTTGCAGATTGTTAACGACCTCTTCTTACATTGGCCACGCGAATTTTTGAGCGCCACGGAGGCGCGCTGGAAATGCGCAATTTGCTCATATTACTTATTGGGCTGTCCGCTGCTTATTGGGTCGACCAAACCTATTATGCGGGCATCTACAGCCGTTCCGTTGCCGGGATGCTTCACGAAATAGCGAGTGGCTACAAATAGGGCCTCAGAAGCGGTGCCAGCCAATATGGTCGCCTAATCTGTCGGTCTCAGCGGGCACTTTCGTTTACATTGACTGGCGCAGGCCGAAGCGCGGACGATCGGCTGAGCCGCCTCGCTGGGGTCAGTGTTGCTAACTGATTGCGGTAGATCGACTCGCTCCCGAACACCGGACGATAATGTTGATCGAGCTCGCTGGTCTTGGTTTTTGCCAGCCATCGACACAGAAACAGGTATGCACTGCCGTCGTGCGTATACCTACGCTACAGACGGCTTGATAAGGAGCGCTAGCCTGCGCTCGGATCGAACGACGACCGATAATCAGAAGTGGTAATTCAGACCGCCGCGGATGAGATTTGTGTGAGAAGTTTCGCTCACAGACCCAACACCAGGAATCGTTGGTATGGCTGAAGGCGCGCCCGCGTAAAGATACTCGACCTTCGCGCTCCAAGGTCCGGCGAATGCCCATTCGGCGCCTACACCCGCGGTCCAGGTCCAATAGGTTGCGGAGTCGTTAAACGCTATGCCAGCGGACGTCCCGTTCGCAATCGCGTCACCGAAGACGGCGCCGCCAGTCCCATAAAGCAAAACGCGATCCATTGCGTATCCGATGCGACCTCGTATCGTACCAAACCACGGATCCTTAACCGTCGCGTTGATGAGGCCGTCACTATCAGTCAGCGTGCCACTTCCGAACGATCCTTGAAAATCGGCTTCCGCGCCCAACACGAAGCCGCCGCCAAATTGATAGTTAAATCCCATCTGCCCGCCACCAACAAAGGCGTTACCGCTTGTCGAGAACGTGTCAGGGAGGCCCGTCGTAATCATGTTGCCCGAACTGTTGCCCCATCCGTAGCCGACGTTGGCGCCGACATAAAAGCCGGTCCACGAGAATACCGGCGTCACCGGTACGAGAGGAGCGGCAGGCAGGTCGGCGGCCGATGCGGCGCCTGTCGCGCTCACAAAAATCGCGCTGGCCATCAGGGCTACCCGGAAACGAGGCATGCTGAACTCCCGTTACTTGGTCATCGTCACCAAAGCATATGTCCGCGAGGGTAAAATTAGCGTTAACAGGTGGTTAATAGGGGGCCCGCAAAACCAAAGGCGATTTAAGGCGTCTTGCCAGTCAGCGAAAAGACGCTCCAAACCAGTGATTTCATCCAAGACTGTGATAATCCCTTGCAGCATCGGCGCTGATTCGGTCGCAAGCCGTTTACGTGGCAGTCGATCCGTGGGGGATTTTTGCCTGTTGATGACGTAGAAGAGAGAAACTGGGGAAGACCGTATGCGTATCGTGATCATCGGCACGGGTTATGTGGGGTTGGTTTCCGGCGCTTGCCTGGCGGATTTCGGCCATCACGTCACTTGCGTCGACAAAGACACCACGAAGATCGAAACGCTGCAGCAGGGCGAGATTCCGATCTATGAGCCTGGGCTGCAGGATCTAGTCCGCAGCAACGTTAAGCAAGGTCGGCTGACATTCACCGGGGATCTCGGCGGCACGGTCGCCGCCGCCGAAGCCATTTTCATCGCGGTCGGTACGCCGTCGCGCCGCGGCGATGGCCATGCGGACTTGTCCTATGTGTACGAGGCAGCGCGGGAAGTCGCCGCAGCGCTCGCTGGCTTCACTGTCGTGATCGTCAAATCGACCGTTCCGGTCGGCACCGGCGACGAAGTCGAGCGCATCCTCAAGGAGACCGCACCGAGCAAAAAGGCAGCCGTTGTCTCGAACCCGGAATTCCTGCGCGAAGGCGCCGCAGTGCATGATTTCAAGCACCCCGACCGCATCGTGGTCGGCGCCGATGACGATCGCGCGCGCGAGGTCGTCGCCGAGATTTATCGCCCGCTGAGCCTGAACCGTGCACCCATCCTCTACACCAGCCGGCGCAACGCCGAATTGATCAAATACGCCGCCAACGCATTTCTGGCGACCAAGATCACCTTCATCAACGAGATCGCCGATCTGTGCGAAAAGGTCGGCGGCGACGTGCAGGAAATCGCCCGCGGCATCGGACTCGATAACCGCATCGGCGGCAAATTCCTGCATGCCGGCCCGGGTTTCGGCGGCTCATGCTTCCCGAAGGATATTCGCGCCCTGATCAAGACTGCGCAGGATCACGATGTGCAGTTGCGCATTCTGGAAGCGGTGACCGCGATCAACGATAACCGAAAGCGCGCCATGGCGCGCAAGGTTGCGGCGATGTTCACCGACGGGCTGCGTGGCAAGACCATTGCGGTGCTCGGGCTTTCATTCAAACCCAACACCGACGACATGCGCGAGGCGCCGTCGATACCGTTGATTACGGCATTGCAAGACATGGGCGCACAGGTCCGCGTTTTCGATCCCGCCGGGATGGAGCAGGCCAAGGCCGTGCTTGAGAACGTGACATACGCGGCGAGCGCCTACGCTTGTGCGGAAGGCGCCGACGCGCTGGTGATCGCCACCGAATGGGAGCAATTTCGCGCCCTTGACCTGAAACAACTGCAAAAGACCTTGAAGCGGCCGATCATCGTCGACCTGCGGAACATCTATCCGTTCGACGAAATCAGCCGCGCCGGCTTCGACTATGCCTGCGTCGGACGCCCGCCCGGCCCGCGCGCGCGCGCCGGCGTGGATCGCCGGCGAAAATAGCCGCACAACGGCGGACTTATTCAGCCGCCGTCCGCGCTTCGAAAAACCGGTTGGCCGGTCGCGGCAGACCGAGATTCTCGCGCAGCGTCGCCCCTTCGTATTCGCGCCGGAACAGGCCGCGCCGCTGCAATTCCGGCACGACCTTGTCGACGAAATCGTCGAGCCCGCCGGGCAAATACGGGAACATGATGGTGAA
>JAGXAC010000047.1 GCA_019075925.1 Hyphomicrobiales bacterium
GCAGACCTATTCGCCGTTCCTGCCGATCTCGCCGGCGACCGGCGCGGTCTTGCAGGTGCCGGTGGTGGCGCACGACGCCAAGGCCGGCACGATCACCTACGAAGATCCCGACAGCAAGCAACAGGTGACGACGACGGTCACCGGCGGTCGCTGCAAGCTGCAATGGAAGCCGGACTGGGCGATGCGCTGGGTCGCGCTCGGCGTCGATTACGAAATGGCCGGCAAGGATCTGATCGACTCGGTGAAACTCTCCGGCGAGATTTGCCGGGCGCTCGGCGGCATGCCGCCGGACGGCTTCAACTACGAGCTGTTCCTCGACGAGAACGGCCAGAAGATCTCCAAGTCGAAAGGCAACGGGCTGACCATCGAGGAATGGCTGCATTACGCCAGTCCGGAAAGTCTCTCGCTATTCATGTATCGCGAGCCGAAAGCGGCCAAGCGGCTTTACTTCGATATCATCCCGCGCCACGTCGACGACTATCTGCAATTTCTCGACGCCTACGGCCGCCAAGCGCCGAAGGAGCGGCTCGGCAATCCGGTCTGGCATATTCATTCCGGCACGCCGCCGGCGGCCGACAATCCGGTGCCGTTCGCGATGCTATTGTCGCTCGTCACCGCCTCGAACGCCGAGAACGCCGAGACGTTGTGGGGCTTCATCGGCCGCTATCGTCCGGGCGTGACAAGCACGACGCATCCGCGGCTCACGGCGCTGGTCGACTACGCCATTCGTTATTTCCGCGACTTCGTGCAGCCGACGAAGAAGTTCCGCGAACCGGACGCGGTCGAGCGTGCCGCATTAAGCGATCTGCGCGATGCGCTGTCGCAACTGCCGGCCGACGCGCCGCCGGAAAAAATCCAGGACGTGGTCTACGAAGTCGGCCGGCGCGAACCGTTCCTCGACCACAAAAAGAAAGCCAAGGACGGCAAGCCGGGCGTCGCGCTCGATTGGTTCAACATGCTGTATCAGGTGCTGCTCGGCCAAGAGAAAGGGCCGCGCTTCGGCTCGTTCGTCGCCGCTTACGGCCTCAGCAATACCGTCGACATGATCGACGGCGCGCTGGCGCGAAGCGCGTAATGTTTACCCTCCCCTGGAGGGGGAGGGTCGGCGCGTAGCGCCGGGGTGGGGTGAGTGCGCGAGAGAAGTTCACCCCCACCCGTCTCGCTTTGCTCGGCGACCTCCCCCCTCCAGGGGGAGGTAAAAAAGAAAACGTCGTTTGCGAAGCCTACTGGCTCGCCCACAAGATGCGCGCGATCCACAGCACTTCGGCGGCGGCAATGGCGCGGTCCGGATGCGCGACGTTGAGCGAACGCAGCTCGATTGTTTTCGCCGTGCGGCGCTTCAGCTCTTTCGCCATCACTTCGCCGCTCCGGGTCTTGAGCACGATGCGGTCGCCGCGCCGGATCGGCGCCGCCGGCGAAACCAGGATCACGTCGCCATCGCGATAGGCCGGTTCCATCGATTGCCCGGATACTTCGAGCGCGTAAGCGTGCTGGTCGCTGACCGCGGGGAACGCGATTTCGTCCCAGCCTTCGCCGACCGGAAAACCGCCGTCGTCGAAAAAGCCTCCCGAACCCGCTTCGGCAAAGCCAAGCAGCGGCACCGCCCGCGTCGCCGGCCCGGAGCCCGAAGCGAGCAGTTCGACGAACACCTCGACGGGGGTCCCGGTTGCGGCCAAGGCCTTGGCGATCGACTCGGTCGACGGCCAGCGCGCGCGGCCGACGGCGGTCACGCGCTTGGATTTGTTGAAGGTGGTCGGATCAAGGCCGGCGCGCTTGGCAAGGCCGGAGGCCGACAAGCCGGCGCGCGCCGCCAGACGATCGATCGCCGACCAGACCTGCGCGTGGGTAAGCATCGCCGCTCCGCTTAGGCGGCGATGATAGGAATTATTGCCTTGGAGCTCAACCCCGCAGCGGCGAGCCGCAATCGCTACGCGGCGTCAGACGCCGCGTCCGGCTGTTCCACCAGATCGGCTTCTTCCGGCGCCGTGTGGATCGGGCCGGACACCATTTGCAGATCCTGCTGACGTTGCCGCGCGGCGGTTCGGCTGCGCGCCCCAGTATTGCCCTTGGCGCCGCCTTTGCCGCCGCGGCCGCGCCGCGCATAATCGTCGAGGGTAGGCGGCAGTTGCGCGTAGGTGAGGCGGGCCTTCTTCAGCGCGCCTTCCGCCACCGTGCGGCCGGCACGCTCGTTGGCGAGCTGCGATTGCAAATCGGCGATCTCGTCGGCGGCCTGCCTGCGGCTCACTTCGGCGTCGGTCTCAAGCTCGGCGATCCGCGCGCCCAGCACGTGGAGCTGTTCTTCCGCCTGTGCGAGCGCGCGCTCGCGCTGGCGCAAATTGAGGAGCTGCTTGTTGGTCCGCTCGGCGAGCTTGGCGCGCGCCTGCGCGGTCTCCTGCAACTGTTGCTCCTTGGCCTGGAGCGCGTTATTCGCCAGTTCAAGCTTCTTGTCGGCGAAATTGCGCGCCACGGCGGCTTCTACCGCCTTGCGTTCGGCGGCGGCGTTCTCTTCAGTGCGCGATTGCAGGCTCTGCCGCACTTCGGCCAGGAGCTTCTCGGCGGTCGAAGCGCGCGACGACATGGCTTCGAGCCGGGTGCCGAGCGCCATTGGTTTCGACTTGCCGCCGGTCATTGGCTTCGGCGACCGCTGCGGCGAGCCGTGCGCGTTCCGCATCAGCCTCCTTCAGCGCGGTCTGCAACTGGGCGATCTGGCCGGACAGGGTTTCGATCGCCGCTTCGTTGTCGGCAATGCTGCGGTGCAGGCGCGATTTCTGTTCGACCATCCGGTCGAGTGAGTTTTGCAGCGAACGGTTCTCGTCCTCGCGCAGCACGAGCTTCTCGCTGGTCGAGCCGAACATGTCCTGAAGTTCGATGATCCGCTTGTCGGCAGTCTCCGCTTGCGCGGTCAGCACCTGATTGTGGTCGGCAAGAATCCGCGCGGCGGTGGCCTCGCGATTGACCTCCCGCTCGAGTTCCACGACTTTGCCGAGCGTCACTTCGAGCTCGCGGGTCAAGTCGGTTTTCGCGGCTTCCAGCGCCGCAGCGGTCTCCTGCGATGCCGCAAGATCGCAGCGCAGAAGGTTGCTTTCCTGCCGGTGCGCCGCCGATTGCTTGCGCAATTCGGCATGTTCGCCGCGCAGCGCCTGGTAACGGGTATTGATGTCGTCGAGCAGGCCGCGCAGCTTGATATTGTCGAATTTCTCGTGCTCGAGGCTCGCCAGCGCCTCGCCGATCGGGGTAACGGCAGCGCCGAAAATTTCGCGCAGATCGTCGAGCGCCTCGATCCGGCGGGCGACATCGGTGAGAAGGTTGCGGAGCGATTCGCTGTCGCCGCCGACCTTGACGCCGATTTCCGCCCAGCTTTCGGAGGCTGACTGCTCCGCAACGGCCGATTCGGTTGACTGGCTCGAGCCGGCCGTCTCGGCGGCCGACCGGGCCGACGCGCGATCAAAAAATCTGGAAAGCATACGCATACCCCATTCCCAACATGCCGCTTAACCGATTACTTACCATTCATTGGGGGGTTCGGCATTTGCTGTTCGGCTTCGGGGCGCGCTGACTTGTTGTTAAGGTTAAGCGCGCGGTCGATGCGGAGCGAGGCCGGTCCGGAAAAGGCCAACAAAGGGCTGCTCGAATAGTTTCGGTTACAGCCAGGAACCAGACGGCTGAAGGTGACGACCATCTACAAGATTTGCCGGCAGGACGAGTGGCGCGCGGCCGAGGCGGCGGGCGCATATCGCGGCGCGCCGGTCGATAAGCGGGATGGCTTTATCCACTTCTCGACTGCCATGCAGCTTGCCGAAACCGCGGCCAGGCATTTTGCCGGCGCGCCGGACCTGATGCTGGTCGCGGTCGATGCGGCATCCCTTGATAGCGCGCTGAAGTGGGAGCCTTCGCGCGGCGGCGATCTGTTCCCGCATCTTTACGCCGATTTGCCGCTCACCGCGGTGCGCTGGGCGCGGCCGTTGCCCGACGAAATCGGCGGCCGGCGTCCGCTGCCGGAGTTGGACGCGTGATCGGATTGTTCGAACGGCTCGGTGCGCCGTTTTTGCAAGCGCTCGACCCGGAGCAGGCGCACGGTCTCACCGTCAAAATGTTGAAATTCGCGCCGTTGCCGCAGCCGGCACGCAACCACAAGCGGCTGGCGACGCGCGTCTTCAACCTCAACTTTCCCAACCCGGTCGGCATGGCGGCCGGCTTCGACAAGCATGCGGAAGTGGCCGACGCGTTGCTTCGCCTGGGCTTCGGCTTTGTCGAAGCCGGCACCATTACGCCCAGGCCGCAGCCGGGGAATCCGCGCCCGCGCGTGTTCCGGCTTACCGCCGACGGCGGCGTGATCAACCGTCTCGGTTTTAATTCGCAGGGCGCCGAGGTTGCATTGCGGCGGCTGGCGGCGCGCGCCAGTGCCGGCGGCATCGTCGGCGTCAATGTCGGCGCCAACAAGGATTCCGCCGATCGCACGGCTGATTATGTGCGGCTGATCGAACTGTTCGCGCCGGTGGCGAGCTACGTGACAGTGAATGTCTCGTCGCCCAACACGCAGGGGCTGCGCAACTTGCAGCAAGCCAAGGCGCTCGACGATTTGCTGGCCCGCGTGGTCGATGCGCGCGAGCGGGTTGTCGCCCAGGCAGGTCCGACTCCGGTGCTGCTCAAGATCGCGCCCGACCTGACGCTCGCTGAGCTCGACGACGTCGTCGGTGTTGCACGGGCGCGGAAGGTCGATGGCATGATTGTCGGCAACACAACCATCAGCCGGCCGCCGGGGCTGCAGGAAATCTCGGCCGCCAAGGAAGCTGGCGGCCTGTCGGGACGTCCGTTGTTTCCGCTGTCGACGCGCATGCTGGCGGAAACCTACGTGCGGGTGGAGGAGGCGTTTCCGCTGGTCGGAGTCGGCGGCATCGACTCAGGCGCCGCCGCGCTTGCCAAATTTCGCGCCGGTGCGAGCCTCGTCCAGCTTTATTCCGCTCTGGTGTTTCGCGGGTTGAGCCTGATCGCGGAGATCAAGCAGACGCTCGTGGCCGCACTCGAAGGCGAACAGCTCGGCGGACTTTCCGATCTGGTCGGCGTTGACGCCGCCGCGGTTACCGCAGAGGCGTGGCCGGCGTAACGGTATCGCGGCGCGACAGCGCCGCCGTTCCGGGCGACGGCGCCAGCACCGGCTGCAACGCCGGCATCAGGCGCCGCCGCTCACGCCGGGTCGGGATGGCGCGGTAAACCTGCTTGGTCGCCTCCACGATATGCACGCCCGCAAACGGCGCCGAAATGGTCGCGCCGGTGCGCTCCCACGCCACCGCCGTACGCAAAAACCAGTTGCGCGCGATCGGCGGCACATAGAGCGCCTCGCCCCAGCCGGTCGGCGTGAACCAGGTCTCGCGCAGCAGATGGGTGATCTGCGGCCGCGAATACGGCCGGCCCTGGCCGAACGGCGTGGTGTCCATCCGCGCCCACAACCCGCGTCGGTTCGGCACCACGGCCAGCAAGCGGCCGCCGCCGGCGAGCACGCGCCAGACCTCGCGCAGCAGTCCGACCGGATCGACAGAATTTTCCAGCGCGTGCACCAGCAGCACGCGGTCGACCGCCGCATCGGTCAGCGGCAAATCGTCTTCTTCGACCAACGCCGCCAGCGACGGCTTCGACGACGGCCAGTGCACCACGCCCTGCGGCGCCGGCATCAACGCGAGGCAGCGTTCGGCCTCCTCGCGGAACAGGCCGAGATAGGGCGTCGGATAGCCGATGCCGAGCACGCGCAGCGCGCTTGTATCGGCCCAATGCTTGCGGATGCCGTGGCCGATGATGCGGCGCGCCACGACGCCCAGTTGCTGGGCGTAAAAGTTACGCAGATCGACGACGTCCATGCGATTAAAATAGCACGTCATTCCGGAACGCGCTGAAGGCGCCGGCCGGGATTCCCTGGCCGCCGATCTTGCGGTTAATGCGCCGTAGCGCCTACCTTTGTGATGATGGATTGCGGGGCACCACGCTGCGCCCGGTCCCCGAACGACGGTGAAAGCCATGCCTGCCCAGATCTATTTGTTCCCCTGTCTCACCGATAATTACGGCGTGCTCGTTCACGATCCGCAGAGCGGCGCGACGGCGGCGATCGACGCCCCGGAAGCGGCCACCGTCGAAGCGGCGCTGCAAAAGACCGGCTGGAAGCTTTCCGACATTCTGGTCACCCACCACCACGCCGACCACACGCAAGGCATCGCCGCGCTCAAGCAGAAGCACCGGTGCCGCGTGGTGGCGCCGCGCGGCGAGGCGCAACGCATTGCCAATGTCGACGAGACCGTGGGCGAAGGCGACGCGGTGCGCGTCGGCGGACTCGGCGGCACGGTGCTGGAGACGCCGGGCCACACCGCCGGTCACATTTCCTATGTCTTCCCCGCCGACAAGCTCGCTTTCGTCGGCGATACCCTGTTTTCCATCGGTTGCGGCCGCGTGATCGAAGGCAACCCGGAAATGATGTGGCAGTCGCTGCTCAAGCTGCGCGCGCTGCCCGACGACACCCGGTTTTATTGCGGCCACGAATACACCGACGCCAATATCCGCTTCGCCAGAAGCATCGAGCCGGACAACACGGCGCTCGCCGCGCGCGCCGACGAAGTCGCGAAACTGCGCGCCGCCGGCAAACCGACCATCCCGGCGACAATCGGCGCGGAGAAGGCCGCGAATCCGTTCCTGCGCGCCGATGTGCCGGACGTCGCAAAATCCGTCGGGCATGCCGGCAGTCCGGCCTGGAAAGTGTTTGCCGAAATCCGCGAGCGCAAAAACCGGTTCTGACCGTGCCTCTCAGCGCTGCCGATGTGATCCGGCTCCTCGATCTTGCGCCGCATCCGGAAGGCGGTCACTTCCGCGAGACCTTCCGAGACCCGCGCACCATTGACGGCAAACGCGCAGCCTCGACCGCGATCTATTTTCTGCTGGCGCGCGGCGAGCGCTCGCATTGGCACCGGGTCGATGCAGTCGAGACCTGGCACTGGTATGCGGGCGCGCCGCTCGAACTGGACATCGCCGACGAAGCCGGACAGCGGCGGCGCCAGCGGCTCGGCGGCGACCTTGCCGCCGGCGAGCGTCCGCAGGGGATGGTGCCGGCGCATGCCTGGCAGGCGGCGCGCTCGCTCGGGGCATGGACGCTGGTCGGCTGTATTGTGGCGCCGGGTTTCGAGTTTGCCGGCTTCGAACTGGCGCCGAAGGGTTGGGAGCCGGCTGGATAACCGGCGCGGCAGTCACCCCTTATTCCCCGGGAAGGCATGCTGGATTTCAGCGCAGCCTGATCCAAGGTTGCGCCGGATTGGCGCACGCTAAAGCTGGGCGGCGACGATTGATTCAGATCAAGGAAGGTCGGCGGTTAAAGGCGTGTTGTTGGTTTCAATTCCTTGGTTCCAAGACAAATTGGAGTCTTCCATGGCTCACATCGTCGTGCTCGGTGGTGGTATTGGCGGTATCTCATGCGCTTACGAACTGAAAAGTTCGGTGCGACGCGAGGACCTCATCACCGTTGTCTCCAACAAGCCATTTTTCCAATTCACGCCGTCAAATCCCTGGGTGGCGGTCAAGTGGCGCAAAAAAGACGACGTCACCATCGATCTCGCATCGGTGCTGCCAAGGCATGGAATTGAGTTCAGCGCGGCCGGCGCCAAGCGCGTTCACCCTGAGGAAAATCGTGTCGAACTCGGCGACGGCTCGTCATTGAACTACGACTATCTCGTCATCGCTACCGGGCCGGAGCTTGCTTTCGACGAGATCGAAGGCTTCGGACCGGAGCACAACACAAGCTCAATCTGCGACGTCGACCACGCAACGGCGGCCAACCGGCGGTGGGAAGAGTTCTGCAAAAACCCGGGCCCGGTAGTGGTGGGCGGCGTTCAGGGCGCATCGTGCTTCGGGCCAGCCTACGAATTTGCCATGATCATGGACGCGGATCTGCGCCGACGCCGTATTCGCGACAAGGTGCCGATGACCTTCGTCACGGCCGAACCCTATATCGGCCATCTCGGCGTCGGCGGCGTCGGCGACACCAAAGGCGTCCTCGAATCGGAAATGCGGCAGCGTCACATCAGATGGATTGTGAATGCCAAGGTCGATAAAGTGGATGCCGACAAGGTGCATGTGAGCGAACTAGACGAGGACGGCAAACCAAAAAAGGCTTACGAATTGCCGTTCCGCTTTGCCATGATGATCCCGGCATTCCGCGGCATCGCCGCAGTACGCGGCATCGAAGCTCTGTCGAATCCGCGCGGCTTTATCATCGTCGACAGACACCAGCGCAACTCCAAATTCCGCAACGTATTCGGTGTCGGCGTCTGCATTGCCATCGCGCCGCTGGAAGCGACGCCGGTCCCGGTTGGAGTGCCGAAGACCGGTTACATGATCGAATCCATGGTGTCGGCCACGGCGCTCAATATCGGCCAACTCGTGCGCGGACAGCAGAGTACGCATGAGGCAACCTGGAACGCCATCTGTCTTGCCGACTTCGGCGATTCAGGCGTTGCATTCGTTGCCATGCCGCAAAACCCGCCGCGCAACGTCAATTGGGCGGCAAGCGGGCGCTGGGTGCATGTCGCCAAAGTCGCGTTTGAGAAATATTTTCTGCACAAAATCCGCGCCGGCACGACCGAGCCGTATTATGAGAAGCTCGTGATGCGGGCGCTTGATATCGGCAAGATCAAAAGACCGGCGGCCTGATGTCGATCAATGTAAGCACGCGCGCAGCGCCGGCCGGGCGGGAAACCGGCCGCGGCAAGGTTGTAGAAGTCACGCATTTCTCCGACGTGTTATGCGTCTGGGCTTACATATCGGAAGTGCGGATCGACGCGCTGAAGCGGAAATTCGGAAATTCTCTGCAGTTGACGTATCGGTTCTGCTCGGTCTTCGGCGACACCGCGGGCAAGATCACGTCAGCATGGAAGGGCAAAGGCGAATACGACGGCTTCAATTCCCATTTGCGTCATGTGGCCGAGAGGTTCCCGCATATCGAGATTCATCCGGCGATTTGGCTTAAAACGCAGCCGGCGAGTTCGGCCAGTCCTCATTTGTTTCTTAAAGCGGTCCAACAATGGGAGCAGAAATCCGGGCAACCGGCCGGCGAGGCGAGTTATTTTGAACGGGCGACATCGGCCTTGCGTCGGGCTTTCTTCCGGGATTGCAGGGACATTTCGTGTTGGAACGTCCAATGCGAAACGGCGCATTCTGTCGGCGCCGATATCGATGCGATCGAGAAGCTTATTGACAGCGGCGCCGCCTTCGCCCGATTGACGGCGGACTATCAAGATGCCGAGAAGATGCGAATCGAAGGCAGTCCCAGCATGGTCCTCAACGAGGGGCGCCAAAAGTTTTACGGCAATGTCGGCTTTCGCGTGATCGACGCGAACATCCAGGAGCTTCTACGGGAGCCGCGGGCGGACGACGCAAGCTGGTGCTGACTTCAACGGGTGACGGAGGCAGGTCTTGGCGGCGGCCGGCTCAGGTTTTCGCTTGCATCAAACGTGGCGTTCACCTCGTCAAAGCTAAGCAGGAAGCATCGAAGTTTATCGGCCTGTCGGCGAGAAGCCTCAAGCGCGCGGTTGGATCAAGTAATATACTGCGCGCCATTAACGGTCATAGTCGATCCGGTGATGAAGCCCGACTCGTCGGCGGCAAGGAACACCACGCAACGGGCGATCTCCTCGGGCTCGCCGAGCCGGCCGACCGGAATGGTCGGCAGGATCGATTTCTCCAGCACGTCCTTCGGCACCGCCTGCACCATCTCGGTATTGATGTAGCCCGGCGCGATGGCGTTGACGGTGATGCCGAGCTTGGCGCCTTCCTGAGCCAGCGCCTTGGTGAAGCCGAACTCGCCCGCCTTCGCCGCCGAGTAATTCGTTTGGCCGAATTGGCCCTTCTGGCCGTTGATCGAAGAAATATTGATGATGCGGCCGAACTTGCGCGCGCGCATGCCCTCGATGACGTTGCGGCACATGTTAAACAGCGAGCCGAGATTGGTGTTGATCACTTCCGACCATTGCTCGGGCGTCATGCGATGCAACTGGGCGTCGCGGGTGATGCCCGCGTTGTTGACCAGCACGTCGACCGGGCCGAGTTCGGCCTCGATCTGCTTGATGCCGGCGGCGCAGGCGTCGAACGAAGACACATCCCATTTGAAGACGGCGATGCCGGTCTCGGCCTTGAATTTCTGCGCTGCGGCGTCGTTGCCGGCGTAGGTCGCCGCGACACTGTAGCCGGCGGCCTTGAGCGCCTTACTGATCGCCGCGCCGATGCCGCGTGTACCGCCCGTCACCACTGCGACGCGTGGCATGATGTCCTCCCTTTTCAGCGGCATGGCCGGAAGAGCCGGGCAGCCACCTTGTCGCGGCTAGCTTAAAGACGTTGATGCCCGGCACAAGGCCGGGCATGACGGTTGGTGTTTGTTCGCGGTAATTGGGGCTTATCGCTCCACGCACATGGCGATGCCCATGCCGCCGCCGATGCAGAGCGTGGCCAAGCCCTTTTTCGCGTTGCGCTTCTGCATTTCGTGAAGCAGCGTTACCAGGACGCGCGCGCCGGAGGCCCCGATGGGATGGCCGATGGCGATGGCGCCGCCGTTGACGTTGACCTTGCTGGTGTCCCAGCCGAGGTCCTTGTTGACGGCACAGGCTTGCGCGGCAAACGCCTCGTTGGCTTCGATTAGATCGAGGTCATTCACGCTCCAGCCGGCTTTTTTCAGCGCGGCGCGGGACGCCGGGATTGGACCGGTGCCCATGATTTTCGGATCGACGCCGGCCTGCGCCCACGACACGATCCGCGCCAGCGGCGTCTTGCCGAGCTTGGCTGCTTCGCTTGCCTTCATCAGCACCATGGCGGCGGCGCCGTCGTTGATGCCCGAGGCGGTGGCGGCGGTAACGGTGCCTTCCTTGTCGAAAGCAGGTTTCAACTTGGAAACCGACTCCAACGTAACGCCCTGCTTGGGATATTCGTCGGTATCGACGACGACATCGCCCTTGCGGGTCTTGATGGTGACCGGGACGATTTCGTCCTTGAACTTGCCGGCCTTCTGCGCGGCCTCGGCTTTGTTCTGCGAGGCAACCGCAAACGCGTCCTGCTGCGCACGGGTGATTTGCCATTGCCGCGCGACATTCTCCGCGGTGTTGCCCATGTGATAACCGTTGAAAGCGTCCCAGAGGCCGTCCTTGATCATGGTGTCGACCATCTGGAAGTCGCCCATCTTCACGCCGCCACGCAGATGCGCACAGTGCGGCGCCATGCTCATCGATTCCTGGCCGCCGACCACCGCGATCTCGGTGTCGCCGTTGGCAATGCCCTGATAGCCGAGCGCGACCGCGCGCAGGCCGGAGCCGCACAGCATGTTGACGCTGTATGCGGGGACCTCGACCGGAATGCCGGCATTGATCGAGGCTTGCCGCGCCGGGCCCTGGCCCTGGCCGGCCTGCAGGATTTGTCCCAGGATAACTTCGGAAACGCGCGACGCCTCGACCCCCGCGCGGTCGATGGCCGCTTTGATGGCGATCTTGCCGAGATCGTGGGCCGGCGTGTTGCCGAAGACCCCGTTGAATGAGCCAACCGGCGTGCGAACCGCGCCGACGATGACGATGTCGTCCTGCATGGGGAACTCCTTTGCGGGCGGGAATGATAAGCGCGGATCGACCGCGGCCGTTGAGCTAAGTCATAGGGATACGACGGGCCCCCGACAAGACGAGAAGGCGCCGCATTACTGCCATGCGTCAGGCAACCGGCGCTTTGGGCCGGGCTTTCGGCCCAATCCCGGCAATTTATCGCGCCGCAAAGGCCTTGCACAAAACGGTAGCCGCGCCTTCAGAAACCGCCTAGTTTGAAGGTGCAAACCTGCGTGGTCCCGCCACATGCCCGAAACAGCCGCCAAGCCCGCCGCAGAGCCGATCACCATCAAGAAATACGCCAACCGGCGGCTCTACAACACCGGCACCAGCACCTACGTGACGCTGGAAGACCTGGCCAGCATGGTCAAGAGCGGCGAGGACTTCGTCGTTTACGACGCCAAGACCACCGAAGACATCACCCGCTCGGTGCTCACCCAAATCATCTTCGAACAGGAGAACAAAGAAGGGCAGAATCTTCTGCCGATCGCATTCCTGCGCCAGCTCATTCGCTTCTATGGCGACAGCATGGGCATGCTGGTGCCGCGTTATCTGGAGGTGTCGATCGACTCATTGACGCGCGAGCAGGAAAAATTACGCACGCAGATGGCGCAAGCCTTCGGCGGCAGTCCGTTCGGCGCGCTCGAGGACCAGGTCCGGCGCAACATGGAGATGTTCGAGCGTGCATTTGCCATGTTCACGCCGTTCGCGCGGCGCGAAAACGGCGAGGCCGATGATCAGGCGGCCAAGATGCCGTCCAAAACCGGCGACATCGACGACCTCAAGCGTCAGCTCGACGAGATGCAAAAGAAAGTCGACAAGCTGACGGGCGGCGCCTGATCGATCGGTATCGAGCCGCCGTCAAATCAGCGTATTTGTGTACCGCGTCCCGCAATGTCAGGAATCTTGCCACCCTCGGCTACGCCTCGGGACAGTGTCATTAGGGTCGTAGGAATTTTTTGAGCTATTGGAGATGTTCCTTGATCACCGTTCCTGAATTGGCGGCGGAAGGTCTGAGTGCGTATCTGAACGAACATCTGAGCCGCAGATTCGGCTCGGTTGACGCGACGCTGACCGAGCTCATTCCGGCGGTCGCGCGGATCTCGCTCGAATGCATCGGCAACAGCGACGCGCTCTATCACAACGTCGAGCACACGATGCTGGTGACCCAGGTCGGCTACGATATCATGAAGGGTCGCGCGCTTCTCACCCCGACATATCCGATCGACTTCGCGCATGTCCTGGTCGCTTGCCTTCTGCACGACATCGGCTACGTGCGGGGCATCCTGCAAGGCGACGGGCCCGACGGCTACGTGATCGATGCCAAAGGCGGCAAAACCAAGCTGCCGCGCGGCTCCTCCGACGCGGCACTCACTCCTTTCCATGTCGACCGGTCGAAACTGTACGTGATGGACCGCATCGGCAATTCCGAAATTCTCGATGCCAAGCGGATCGCCGACACTATCGAATACACGCGGTTTCCGTCGCCGGGCGCCGGTAACGAGGGCGACAACGAGGAAGGTTCGCTGGTGCGCGCGGCCGATCTGATCGGCCAGCTCGGCGACCCGCATTACCTGCGCAAGGCCAACGCGCTTTATCTCGAATTTGAAGAAATCGGGATGAACCGACAGCTTGGTTATGGGTCGCCTGCCGACCTTACCGATAAATACCCGCAATTTTATTGGAACAGCGTTTCCGCACACATCCAGACGGCCATACGCTATCTCAATGTAACGTCGAGTGGCCGGCAGTGGATCGCCAATCTTTACGGCAACGTGTTCCGCGCCGAACGCGAAGTCAGTTTGTCCGGGCCGCAGCGTTAGCTTTAGCCGCCGCGTGCGGCTTTCGGCGGCAAGCCGGCGCGCCACGGCCGCTCGATTGTCGCCAGACCGATCAGCGCGCCCTGCAAGTAATAGCAGCCCCACGCTTCCAGAATTTTCGCCGTCTGTTCGTCCTGTACCCACTCGGCGACCGTCACCAATTTGAGCCGCTTGCCGAGTTCGATCAGCGTGCGCACGAATGCGCGATCGTCTTCCGAGCGCAGCACGTTCTGTACGAAAGCCCCGTCGATCTTGACGATATCCACGCCAAGCTTGCGCAAATTGCGAAAAGAAGTGTAGCCGGCGCCGAAATCATCGATGGCAATACGACAGCCAAGATCCTTGACACGGGAGACAAAGCCGCGGGTTTGGTCGATGTCGAGAATTGCCGCGCTTTCGGTGATTTCGATGACCAGCCGCTCGGCGACGCCGGGTTGGGTGCGCAACATCGAGCCTAAACTGGCCCACCAATCCGGATCGATGGTCGAGCTAGGCGAAACATTGACGCTGGTGCGCAACGATGGGGCGGCGGCAAGTTCGGTGACCACGAGCTCAAGCACGCGGTGGTCGAGGAGCCGCACCAATCCGAGCCGCTCGGCAACCGGCACGACGTCGCTGGCGCCGAGCAGACTTCCGTCGGCGCGGCGCACGCGCATCAGGCACTCGTAGAAAGCGAGCTTGCGGTCGCGCGCGCCGGCGACCGGCTCGTAAGCCATGAAAATGCGCCGCTCGTTGAGCGCGGCGACGATCTCGTCGGTCGCGCGCACGTTCTCCAGGCGTTGCGTCTCGCGTTCGAGGCTTGGTCGGTACGCAAGAAATGAGCCGTGACGTTTGCCCTTGGCGCGATCGAGCGCATCTTGCGCGCGCGCCAGCACTTCCGCGACAGTGCGCGCATGGCGTGGCGCGGTCACACCGCCGATCGTCACGGTGGCAGCCACCGGCGAGACGCTGGTCGGCAACATCTCGTCGCGCACGCCGGCGAGCAGCCGCTCGGCGGCGGTCGCCATATCGTCGGGCGAGCAATCACGCAACACAATGCCGAATTTATTGCCGCAAAAACGGCCGAGCGTATCCTTGCCGCGCATCAGCCCGCGGATGCGTTTGCCGACTGCGCCGATCACTTCGTCGGCAACGTCGAAACCGTAGGACTCATTGATGCGCGCCAGATTATCGATGGCAACCAGCATAAAACCGCACGACGAGCGAAAGCGGACCGCTTCTTCGAGCGTCCTGGTCAGCACTTCGGTCAAATGATGCCGGTTGAACTCGCCGGTGAGATCGTCGCGGCGAGCGAGATAGCTCAGCCGGGCTTCGCGCTCATGACGGTCGTTGATTGCTCGCACCGTTCCGTGCGCGCGGACGGGTTTGCCGTCGGGGCCGGCGAACCAGCGGCCGGTGTCTTCGAGCCAGAGTTTGGCGTCGGATTTCGGGTCGGGGCGAATGCAGTACTGGATGCGATAGCCGACCCCGTTACCCTCATCGCGCTGCTCGGAGCCCATCACTGCCTCGAAGCGGGCCTGGGAATTGTCGGCGTCGAGGAATTGCGCGAACGCCCGGCCGGTGGAAATTGCCGCGCGGTTTGCGATCGATAGAACCTCGCCGGCATTCGCGCTCCAGGTCAGCACATCGCTTTGCACGTCCCAGCGATAAAGCGCTTCGCCGACCGACGCGAGGATTTCGCCGGCGTCCAGGCGCGCGCGAGAGTCGTGCGTCGTGTTGTCGTTCACCCGCGCCTCGTAGCGATGATGGCCTTGGCGGAAACCGTGAACGCCGACTGGCGGTTTCGCCGTAAACTACCGCAGGAACATAAAGAATTCGGAAATCCCATTATCGAATGGAGGCAACCGGCGCGGTGGTACGGGGTTTGCCAATTCAATAGCGGAAGGCAGCGGACGTCCCGGTTCGATATGGCCGGCGTCCCATTTCGGCACAGGATGCGGTGACTTGAAGGGTAACCCCATGAGTATGGCACTCGTCCCCATCGCTCAGCCCGCCGGCACAAGCCGCCCGGGCCTTGCCGGCTTGCGGCCGCAAGCTGAGTTCCTGGCGCTTCTGATCGCGGCCAAGACGTTCGCCCCGCAAGTTTGCGCACGCCGGCGAGCCGCGCCGGACGTCGCGGTTGCCGCTTATGCCGTAACGAATTATCGGCCGCTGCCGGCGGGCCGGGCGCTTTCGCGCGCCGCCTGAAAAGATGCGGCTGCCGCCTTTCGAGGCTCGCGGCTCAGGGTGACGGGGAGCCGATCATGCTCTAGGCCCGCTCAATCTCGACCTGGCGCTGCGAGGAGCGGATGTTGACGATAAAGCCGACCAGCACGTCCACCAGCCCGATCATGGTCAGCAAAAAGAAGGTCGATGTACCAGCCCGCCTGACCAGCAAAAACTCCACCAGCATGGCTATGAACAACGCCATCGCCAGAACGTGGTCGACGATCGAGCGAACACCCATCCGCGTCGATTTCAGGATTTCGACCGCCAGCAACACGATGGCGAAGGCAATGAGCAGGTCTTCCCACGTCATCACCCAGTCTTGTCCGGACGTCATGTGAATCGTGGTGACCGGCGTCGTCCAGCCGACGCCCGGCGTCAGAAACGCAATCATGTTGTAGACGGCGAACGGGATCAGCAGCAGCGGAAAGCCAAGAACAAACATCACGTGCCTGCCGCGGCTAGCTTTCCTTCTTCTTGGTCAGCACCTGCCGGCCGCGATACATGCCGGTTTTCAGGTCGATATGGTGCGGCCGCCGCAATTCGCCGGAATCCTTGTCCTCGACGTAGGTCGGCCGTTTGAGCGCGTCGGCCGAGCGGCGCATGCCGCGGCGCGACGGCGAGGTTTTTCGTTTCGGAACGGCCATGACCGGTACTCCTGATTCTGGGCATTCCGGAGCCGAGCCACCGTGTCGGCCCGAGGTGGCCGGCCGGATGATGAACTCCGCGCGGAGTCCGGAATGACGGAAGCCGGGCTTATAGAAGAACACCGGACCGGCGTCTAGCGAGCCGGGTTGCGCAGACAGGCCCCGTGACCGGGAAACTTGGCGGCGCGCCGCTCGTAGAGCGCCGCGAGCCGATGCACCAGCGTGCCGGGGGCGCGCGCCGAGCGGGTCACCGGATTGGGCAGGATGGCGGTAAGTTCGGCGGCCTCGGCAGGCGTCAGATCGCGTGCCGATTTGCGGAACGCAAAGCGCGCCCCCGCCTCGATGCCGAATTGGCCGTTCGGGCCCCACTCGGCGATGTTGAGATAAAGTTCGATAATCCGTCGCTTCGGCAACACGATGTTGAGCCACAGTGCCAGCGGCAACTCCAGCGCCTTGCGCACGAAGCTGCGGCCCGGCCACAGAAACAGATTCTTGACCGTCTGCTGCGTGATAGTCGATCCGCCGCGCGCCTCTTCGATATCGTCGTCGCTTTCGCGCAACGCTTCGCGCACAGCCCCGAGATCGATGCCCCGGTTGCGGCAAAAGCCGCCGTCCTCGGCGAGGATGACGGTGAGCGGCAGGATCGGGGCAATGCGATCGAGCGGCACGAAGCTGCGCTCCACGCGCCCGCCGGTCGCCCAGCGCCACAGCATTGGCGTCGAAACCGGCTGGCCGAACCGGTAAAACGGCGCGATCGCATACGGCAGCAACAGCAAAGCCACGACAACGACGAGCGATAGCCGTAGCCAACGCCGCCAGCCGGACAATTTTGCCAAGCGCATGCTCTCAAGCGCTCAATTGCGGGCGTAGCCGATCAGCGGTCTTTTCTTGCGCCCGAGCAGAATAAGGATCATCGCGGCAACGGCCAGAATGGCCCAGATCGGGATCTCAAAGAGTTTTTGAAAATACGGGTCCCAAGCCCACGCCATCTTCAGCTTCAACCAGTTTTCGGTCAGGGTGAGATGATCCTGATCGATCAATGCCCAACCCTGCTCAAGATCGGTGTACGTCGCATGCTGGTTTACGATCGACCGTTCGCCGTCGTACACCAGAAAAACAAAGGCGGTGGCCAAGAGGCAGAGGCCGATGAAGCGCAGCAGAAATCTGATCATCACAATGCCGGGCGGCTCGACGATGGGGCGTGTCGTGGCATTACTCTGCAATGCCGGCTTATTCAATGCGGCCGTCTGTGACGCCTTGCGCCGACGGCCGGCTTAAGCATGCAATACGGCTCTCTTGAGCACCGGGGCTTGCATCCGCTAACGTTGGGCCGACGGCCGGTCCACGTGCCGTGATTTCATCGCCAAGGAATTGATATGGCTCGGAAAACCGGGAACCGGCCGACTTTTACCGATCAGGAAGCTCTGCTGTTTCACAGTCAGGGGCGGCCGGGCAAGCTCGAAGTCGTGGCGACCAAGCCGATGGCGACGCAGCGCGATTTGTCGCTCGCCTACTCGCCCGGCGTCGCGGTGCCGGTACTGGCCATCGCCGAAGACGAGAGCCGCGCCTACGATTACACCACCAAAGGCAATTTCGTTGCGGTGATCACCAATGGCACCGCCATCCTCGGCCTCGGCAATCGCGGCGCGCTCGCCGCCAAACCGGTGATGGAAGGCAAGGCCGTCCTGTTCAAGCGCTTCGCCGATATCGACTCGATCGATCTCGAAATCTCCTCCGAGGACCCCGACGAAATCATCAACTGCGTGAAACTGCTGGGCAAGAGCTGGGGCGGCATCAATCTCGAAGATATCAAGGCGCCGGAATGTTTCATCATCGAGCAGCGCCTGCGCGAGCTCCTCGACATTCCGGTGTTCCATGACGACCAGCATGGCACCGCCATCATTGCCGCCGCCGGGCTGATCAACGCGCTCGAACTCACCGGCCGCGAAATCAAAACCACCAAGCTCGTCTGCAACGGCGCCGGCGCCGCCGGTATCGCTTGCCTCGAACTTCTGCGCGCCATCGGGTTCCGGCCGGAGAATCTCGTCCTCTGCGACACCAAGGGCGTGATCTACGAAGGCCGCACCGCCGGCATGAATCAGTGGAAGTCGGGCTATGCGGTCAAGACCAAGGCGCGCACGCTCGCGGAAGCGATGGAAGGCGCCGACGTGTTCTTCGGCCTCTCGCAGAAGGGCGCGGTGAGCCAGGACATGGTGAAGGCGATGGCGGAAAAGCCGATCATCTTCGCGATGGCCAATCCGGATCCGGAGATCACGGTCGAGGACGTCGCCGCGGTGCGCGACGACGCCATCATGGCGACCGGGCGCTCCGACTATCCGAACCAGATCAACAACGTGCTCGGCTTTCCCTACATCTTCCGCGGCGCGCTCGACGTGCGCGCCCGCGCCATCAACATGGAGATGAAGATCGCCGCCGCGCACGCGCTCGCCGAGCTGGCGCGCGAGGATGTCCCCGACGAGGTCGCCGCCGCCTACGGCGCCCGGCCGCGATACGGGCCCGATTACATCATTCCGGTGCCGTTCGATCCGCGGCTGATTTCCTGGATACCGCCGGCGGTGGCGCAGGCGGCGATGGATTCCAAAGTCGCGCGCCGGCCGATCGTCGATATGGAGGCCTACAAGCAGCAACTGCGCACCCGGCGCGATCCGATCGCCGGTTTGTTGCAGCGGGTGTTCGAGCGGTTGCGCCGCAAGCCGCAGCGCGTGGTGTTCGCCGAGGGCGAGGAGGAACAGGTGATCCGCGCCGCGGCCTCGTTCGTGCAGCAAGACCTCGGCACCGCGCTGCTCGTCGGCCGCGAGGACCGCGTCAAGGGAACCGCCAAGGCGCTCGGTATCGAGCTTGGCGGCGGCATCGAGATCATCAACGCGCGGCTGTCCTCGCGGAACAGCGCGTATGCCTCCTACCTCTATGAGCGGTTGCAGCGCCAAGGTTTCCTGCAACGCGACTGCCTGCGGCTGATCAATCAGGACCGCAACCACTTCGCCTCTTGCATGGTGGCGCTCGGCGACGCCGATGCGATGGTCACCGGCGTGACGCGCAACTTCTCGGTCGCGCTGGAAGACGTGCGCCGCTGCATTGATCCGAAACCCGGCCATCGCGTCATGGGCGTCTCGCTGGTGCTGGCGCGCGGCCGCACCGTGCTGGTCGCCGACACCGCCGTCACCGAAATGCCCGATGCTAAAGACCTCGCCGAAATCGCCATCGAAGCGGCGCGGGTCGCGCGCTCGCTCGGTTACGAGCCGCGGCTTGCGTTGCTCGCCTTCTCGACATTCGGCTATCCGTCGGGCGAACGCTCCGATCGCGTGCGCGAAGCGGTGAAGTTGCTCGACAAGGAGCGCGTCGATTTCGAGTATGACGGCGACATGGCCGCCGACGTGGCGCTCAACATGGAACTGCGCGAAGCTTATCCGTTCTGCCGTTTGTCCGGCCCGGCCAATGTGCTGATCATGCCGGCGTTCCACTCGGCTTCGATTTCGACCAAGATGCTGATGGAACTCGGCGGCGCCACCGTGATCGGGCCGATCCTGGTCGGTCTCGACCGCTCGGTGCAGATCGTGCCGCTCTCCGCCAACGACGCCCAATTGGTCAATATGGCGGCGCTGGCGGCGTTCAACATCAGCGGGTGATTCACGTCATCGCGAGGCAAAAGCGCGTTTACGCGCGTCGCTGACGCGCTATGGCGACGAAGCAATCCATTACCGCCGTGAAGACGGATTGCTTCGCTTCGCTCGCAATGACGAATATCGCGCAAAACCCGGCTTTGGATTCACGAGCCTGAAACCACTGTCGGGTAGCGTCCGGCGATGCTCCAGCCGTTACCGCCCGCCCTCGACATCCGCGGCCTCGTCAAGCGTTTCGAGCGCCCGGCGGTCGACGGCCTCGATCTGCGCGTGCGCGCCGGCGAGTTCTACGCGCTGCTCGGCCCGAATGGCGCCGGCAAGACCACGACGCTGCGCATGATCGCCGGTCTGATCCGGCCCGACGCCGGTTCGATCCGTGTCGGGGGCATCGACGCACTCGCCGATCCGGTCGAAGCCAAACGCATGATCGCCTGGGTGTCCGATGAGCCGATGATCTACGACAAGCTTACGCCGGAAGAATATCTGGAATTCGTCGCCGGGCTATGGGGCGTCGAGCCCATGCTCGCGCAGGCAGATGCGCTGGATTTGCTCGGCTGGCTCGGGCTCGGACCGCATGCGCGCGAACGCTGCGAAACATTTTCCAAAGGCATGCGTCAGAAGGTGGCGCTCGCCGGCGCGCTTATCCATGCGCCGCGGCTGATCATTCTCGACGAGCCGCTCACCGGACTCGACGCCGGCTCCGCCCGGCAGGTCAAGGACGTGTTGCGCGAGCGCGCGCGCTCCGGCGCCACCGTGATCATGACCACACATATTCTGGAAGTGGCCGAGCGGATGGCCGACCGGATCGGCGTCATCTCGCGCGGCCGGCTGATCGCCGAAGGCACGCTCGCCGAGCTGCGCACCAAGGCGGAATTCGGCGCCGAAGCCGGCAGCGCCGG
>JAGXAC010000048.1 GCA_019075925.1 Hyphomicrobiales bacterium
CCGTCACCGTGCGGCCGGTCCGGTCAAGCCGCGCCGCAGCGACAGCGGCGGCGCATGCAGCCGACCCGCAGGCCTTGGTCAGACCGGCGCCGCGTTCCCAGGTGCGAATGATGACGCGGTCGCGCGCCGGCGTCGCCGCCAAGGTGATGTTGGCACGCTCCGGAAACAGCGGATGATGTTCGAGCTGCGGCCCGATCGTGGGCAAGTCGTAGGCGCGCGGATCGTCGACCCAGAAAATGGCGTGCGGATTGCCCATGCTCACCGCCGACGGGGAATGCAGGATCGGCGCATCGGCCGGCCCGAACGAAAGATCGATGGCACGCGTGTCGGATATTTCCTTCGCCAGCGGGATTTCATCCCAACGAAAGCGCGGCCGATCCATATCGACTGTGAACAGATCGCCGCTGCGCCAGCAGGTAACAAGCCCCGCCGCGGTCGCGAATTCGAGCTTCGCCTTGCCGGTCTCCGCGCTGACGATGGACGCGACGCAACGCATCCCGTTGCCGCAAGCGCCGGCTTCCGAGCCGTCGTTGTTGAAAATCCGGATCGACGCGTCCGTCGCGCCAGTGCCCGGATAAAGCGCCATCAGCTGATCGTAAGGCTCCTGGCGCGCGGCAACACGTGCTTCGCCGGCGGCGATCGCGCCGGGCGAACGGCGGAGATCGACAATAACGATCTCGTTGCCGAGACCGTTCATCTTGATGAAATCCTTGCCCGCCAACGTGCCCATGATAATGCCCGAATGTATGGAGCTTATATGAGGAGTTGGGGCTCCTGCGCCAGTATCCGTGAGGCCGGCAGCGCAGCGGCCGTGCTAGAATCAAACCGGGCGCACGAAGCCCAGAGTCGGCGCCAAAAGCCGCTCGCACACGGGAGAGTCTGAATGTTCCGCCGTTTTGCGCTCGGTATCGCGCTCGCCGCCGCAGCCTTCACCGCCGCCGCGGGGCAAACCTCCCAAGCGCAAAAAACGGCGCCGGCGGCACCTTCGCCGATCGACAAACCCAACGCTGTGCCGGCCGCGCCGGCCGCAGCAACCGCCCAGCCGGGCGATCCGTTCGGCGAGGACACGACGCTTACTGCCAAGCCGATGGTTTACGTGAAGGGCACCGGCAATTGGGACAATGCGTTCGAAACCATAACCAAATCGCTCAAAACCGTGAAAGCCTATGTCGATAAGGAAGGATTGAAGGCCGACGGCCAGCCGATGACGCTGTTCACCGCCACCGACGACACCGGCTTTCAATACCAAGCCGCCATTCCCGTCGCCGAGCCGCCGAAGACTCCGCCGCATGGCGACATCATGGTCGGCATGTCGCCGGCAGGCCATGCGCTGAAATTCGTCCATCGCGGATCGTATGACGGCCTCGACAACACCTACGAGGCGATCACCAACTATCTCGATGAACACCGGCTGGAGGCTAAGGATATGTTCATCGAGCAATACCAAACCGATCCGGTAACGACGAACGAGGACCATCTGGTCGTCAACGTCTATGTGATGGTGAAGTAAGCAGCCCGGCGGTTCACAATTCCCATACTTGCCCAGGCTGCAAGACGCGGAAACGCTCGGCGGGAATTCCGGCATCGACGAGCGCCTCGGACAACGCGATCCGCGGCGCATCGATTGCTTCGTCGGTAAGTTGGAACGTTCCGTGATGGTGCGCGAGCGCAAGCTCGGCGCCGCAATCGATGAGGGCCTGCACCGACTCGGCGGGATTCATATGCTGATCGCGCATGAACCAGCGCGGTTCGTAAGCGCCGATCGGCAGAATGGCGAGACGCAACGGACCGTAACGCTCGCGGACGGCGAGGAAATGCCGCCCCTCGCCGTAGCCGGAATCGGCGACGAAATAGATGCCTCCACTCGGCGTCTCGATCACGAACGATGCCCATAGCGCCATATTGCGGTCGGAGAGACTGCGCGCCGACCAGTGGCGGGTCGGCACCGGCGTGACCGCAACCCCGCGCGCGATCTCGACCCGATCGTGCCAGTCATATTCTTGCGCGGCGATAGCGGGATCGTGGCTGCGCATGATCGTGCCGTTGCCGAGCGGCGTGATCACGCGCGGACGATGTGAGGACGCCAGTCGTGAAAGCGTTCGCACGTCGAGATGGTCGTAGTGGGCGTGCGACACCAGGACGACGTCGATTGGCGGCAGGTCGGCAAAGGCGATGCCGGGATCGTTGACCCGCTTCGGGCCGGCGAAACGAAATGGAGACGCGCGCGCAGACCACACCGGGTCGAGCAGGATATTGAGGCCCCCGGCCTGAACCAGAAAGCTTGCGTGGCCGACGTAACTGATGCGCCACCTTGCGCCGGTTATCCGTTCCGGCGGGCGGTCGGCATAGGGCGACGGCGCCCAAGCCGGCCATTTGGCCTTGGTCCGGCGAAAATGCCGATCCCGCATCCAGCGTAACAAATCCGGCCGGCCCTTCGGCGACACCCCGCTGCGATCGAAAAAGCGCTCGCCGTCGAAGTGATCGGAGCGAGGACCGTTGTAATAGCGCGACATTGACGCCGTTCTATACGGCTTTGCGCCTCCGGCAAGGCCGCATCTGCGCGGTTGACGGAGCCCAAGTCTGCACCTATTTTCCGGCCACTTTCGAATGAGACGTGACGTTCTTGAAATTGCTGACCGGCCCATGAGGCCGGAGGCCCCCGCCCGACAGCGCGATGCGCCCTCGGGCGCCATTTGTCGTTGCCGGACTTGGCCCGGCGTGGTGCAGACTTTAGGAAGCGCATGTTCGACAGTCTTTCCGAGCGTCTGAATTCCGTCCTCGACCGCCTGACCCGGCGCGGTGCGCTGTCGGAAGGCGACGTCGATGCCGCACTGCAGGAGGTGCGGCGCGCGCTCGTTGAAGCCGACGTCGCCCTCGATGTCGCCCGCGCCTTCACCGATGAAGTGAAGAAGCACGCCGTCGGCATCGAAGTGATCAAATCGGTCACGCCCGGCCAGATGGTTGTGAAGATCGTGCACGATCAGCTGGTGGAAACACTCGGATCGAGTGCGCAGCCGATCGACCTCAATGCGCCGGCACCGGTCATCATCATGATGGTCGGGCTGCAAGGGTCGGGCAAAACCACCACGACCGCCAAAGTCGCCAAGCGCCTTGCCGACACACAAAAGCGCAAAGCGCTGATGGTCTCGCTCGATACGCGCCGGCCGGCCGCCATGGAACAGCTCGCTGTGCTCGGACAGCAGGCCGGCATCGACACGCTGCCGGTTATTGCCGGGCAAACGCCGGTGCAGATTGCGGCTCGCGCGCTGCAGGCGGGCCGGCTTGGCGGGTATGACATCGTCCTGCTCGATACCGCCGGACGGCTGACGCTCGACGAAGCGATGATGAGCGAAGCGGCGGAGGTACGCCGCGCCGCGTCACCGCACGAAGTGCTGCTCGTCGCCGACTCGCTCACCGGGCAGGACGCGGTCAATCTCGCGAAGAGCTTCGATGAACGCGTAGGCTTGACCGGCATCGTCCTCACCCGCGTCGACGGCGACGGCCGCGGCGGCGCCGCGCTGTCGATGCGCGCAGTAACCGGCAAGCCGATCAAGCTCCTCGGCACTGGCGAAAAGCTGGACGCCATCGAGGATTTCGATCCGGCGCGCGTGGCCGGCCGCATCCTCGGCATGGGCGACATCGTCGCGCTGGTAGAAAAAGCCCGCACGACGATCGACGCCGAGCAAGCCGCGCGCGTCGCCGAGAAGATGCGCAAGGGCGCTTTCGATCTCGCAGATCTGCGCGGACAACTGGCGCAGATGAAGAACATGGGCGGCATGAGCGGGCTGATGGGGATGTTGCCGGGCGTCGCCAAGATCAAGAATCAAATCGCGGAAAAAAATCTCGACGAAACCGTGCTCAAGCGGCAGATGGCGATCATCGATTCGATGACGCCAACCGAACGGCGCAATCCCGATATACTCAAGGCCAGCCGCAAGCGCCGCATCGCCGCGGGCTCCGGCACCCGCCCGGAAGACATCAACCGGCTCCTGAAAATGCATCGCACCATGGCCGACATGATGAAGGCGATGGGCGGCGGCAAGCGCGGACCGATGGCCGGGCTCGCCAACATGCTCGGTTTGGGCGGCGGTATGCCGAGCCCCGAGCAAATGGCGGAACTCGCCAAAAAGATGCCGGGCGGTGGCGGGCTGCCGCCGAATTTGCCCGGTCTTCCCGGCGGATTGCCGGGGCTCGGACCCAAGCTGCCCGGCGGCCTGCCGCCGGGATTTCCGGGCTTCGGAAAGAAGAAATGATGTACGCGCAGCCGCATGAAAGATTTTCCGCCGTGGTGGCGCTTGAGCCCGAGGCCACCCGTGCATTTGCGCACGCCGTCGGCGATACAAACCCCGTGCATCATGACGCCGAATTGGCGGCCAATTCGCGGTTTGGCCGGCTGCTCGCCAGCGGGCCCCAGACGACGGCCCATCTGCTGGCGCTGACGGCGTCGCACTTCTCCAAACGCGGAGCGATGCTGGGGCTGGAATTCTGGGTCCGCTTCCGGCGGCCGGTCTATGCCGACGAAACCATCACCCTGGAGTGGCTGGTCGTGTCGGTGAAGCACAATCCCCGGCTCGGCGGCGACGTGATCGATTTGCGCGGCCGTATCCGCAACGAAACCGGCGAGACCGCCGTCGGCGCCAAAGGCCGCATATTGGTCCGCGAGAAATTCTGAATTTAAATCAGCGAAAGGAAAGACAATGCCCGTTGTAATCCGCATGGCCCGCGCCGGAACCAAGAAGCGGCCATTTTATCATATCGTCATCGCCGACAGCCGCGCACCGCGCGACGGCCGCTTCATCGAGCGCCTGGGCTATTTCAATCCGCTGATGCCGAAGGACAAGCCCGAGCGTCTCAAGCTCGATCTCGACAAGGTCAAAGCCTGGATGGCCAAGGGTGCGCAACCGTCCGACCGCGTGATGCGCTTCCTCGATGCCGCCGGCATCGCCAAGCGCGAGAAGCGCAACAACCCGCAGCGCGCCATCCCGCGCAAAGAACGCAAGGCGAAAGAAGAAGCGGCCAAAGCCGCGGCAGGCGCCGCGCCGGCTGCGAGCGCTGCCCCGGCAGCGGACGCCGCACCGCCGGCCGCCTGACCAAGCGAGACATGGCGAGCGCGCGCATCTGTCTCGGCCAAATCGGTGCCGCTCATGGCGTGCGCGGCGAGGTGCGGTTGCGTTCGTTCACCGCCGATCCGGAGGCGATCGCGCGCTACGGCCCGCTCGCGACCGAAGACGGTCGCGTGTTCGAAATCGAAACGATGCGTCCGGCCAAGGATCACTTCGTCGCCAAGCTTGCCGGCATCGGCGACCGCAATGCGGCCGAACGGCTGGCGAACCTCAAGCTTTATGTCCCGCGCGAGCGTCTGCCCGAGCCGACCGAAGCCGACGAGTTTTATCACGCCGACCTGCTCGGACTGACGGCCGTCGACCGCGACGGCAGGGCGATCGGCACCGTCGTCGCGATTCAGAATTACGGCGCCGGCGATTTGATCGAGGTGAAGTCGGGTGACGACGATCGCACACATCTGGTGCCGTTCGACGCCACCCATGTACCGGCGGTCGATGTCGCCGCAGGCAGGATCGTCGTGATTTTGCCGGAAGGACGCTAGCAGATGTGGCGCGCAAGCGTTCTGACCATCCTGCCGGATATTTTCCCAGGGCCGTTGAGCGCGAGCCTCGCCGGCAAGGCGCTGGCGGCGAACACGTGGTCGCTCGATGTCGTCGACATTCGCAAGTTCACCACCGACAAGCATCGCACGGTAGACGATACACCCGCCGGCGGCGGCCCGGGTATGGTGATGAAAGCCGATGTGCTGGCGCGCGCCATAGATGCGGCCGCGACCGACGCGCGCCCTCGCCTCTTGCTCTCGCCGCGCGGCGCGCCGCTGACCCAGGCGCGTGTCGAGGCGCTGGCCCAACAGCCCGGCGTGGTGCTCGCTTGCGGCCGCTTCGAAGGCGTCGACGAGCGGGTGATCGCCGGACGTGGCCTGGAAGAAGTCTCGATCGGCGATTACGTACTATCCGGTGGCGAACTCGCGGCGATGGTGCTGATCGATGCCTGCGTGCGGCTGTTGCCGGGGGTCATGGGCGATGAGGCTTCGCGCACCGAGGAGAGTTTCACCGAAGGACTGCTGGAATACCCGCACTATACCCGTCCCCAGGTGTGGGAGGGCCGTGCGATTCCCGAGGTGCTGCTGTCGGGCGATCACGCCAAGATCGCCGCCTGGCGGCGCGCCGAGGCGGAACGGCTGACGAGGGAGCGCCGCGGCGACCTGTGGAGTGCCTTTTTGGCCCGATTTCGCGGCTCGCGGGCGGGCTGACGGGAAGGTGACAAATCCGGCGGGGTAGCGTAGAAGCTCGCCAAACCCGCTTAACCCCTGGCCGGATCGTGCGCCCGAAGCGCCGCCGTTGGAGAATTTGCCATGAACCTGCTCAAAGAGATTGAAAACGAACAGGTGGCCAAGCTCACTGCCGGCAAGGAAATCCCCGATTTTCAACCCGGCGACACGCTGATCGTTAACGTCAAAATCGCCGAGGGGGAACGCACCCGCATCCAGGCGTATGAGGGCGTGTGCATCGGTCGGGCCGGCTCCGGCCTGAACGAGAATTTTACCGTACGCAAGATTTCCTATGGCGAGGGCGTCGAGCGGGTCTTCCCGCTTTATGCGCCGATGATCGACTCGATCACGGTGGTGCGAAAAGGCCAAGTGCGCCGCGCCAAGCTCTATTATCTGCGCGGACGCCGGGGCAAGTCGGCCCGTATCGTCGAGCGTCAGGAACACGGCGGGCAGGTCGAAACCGCCGCCGCCGGGGGTAAGACGGCGGAGTAGTCCATGGCGAAGGCGCGTACGCTCTACGATAAAATTTGGGACGCTCACCTCGTCGACGAACAGCCCGACGGCACCTGCCTCATCTATATCGATCGGCACCTCGTGCATGAGGTGACAAGCCCGCAGGCCTTCGAGGGCTTGCGACTCGCCGGCCGCAAAGTGCATGCGCCGGGCAAGACGCTGTGCGTGGTCGATCACAACGTGCCGACGACCGACCGCCGGCAAAAGAATCCCGATCCAGAAAGCGCGGCGCAGATCGCCTACCTGGCCGAGAACGCCAAGCTGTTCGGGCTTGAGTATTTCGACGAATTCGACAAGCGCCAGGGCATCGTCCACATCATCGGGCCGGAACAAGGCTTTACGCTGCCCGGCGTGACGCTGGTTTGCGGCGACAGCCACACCGGCACGCATGGCGCGTTCGGCGCGCTCGCCTACGGCATCGGCACGTCCGAAGTCGAACACGTGCTGGCGACGCAGACGTTGATCCAGAAGAAATCGAAGAATATGCGCGCGGTGGTCGACGGCAAACTGCCGGAAGGTGTCACCGCCAAAGACATCATCCTCGCCATCATCGGGGAGATCGGCACCGCCGGCGGTACCGGCTACGCGCTCGAATATGCCGGCGAAGCCATCTCTTCACTGTCGATGGAAGGGCGCATGACCATTTGCAACATGTCGGTCGAGGCCGGCGCCAAAGCCGGCTTCATGGCGCCGGACCAGAAAGCTTACGATTATTTGAAGGATCGCCCCAAATCGCCGAAAGGCAAAACGTGGGACGAGGCGCGGCGCTACTGGGATACGTTGCGTTCCGATGATGGCGCGCAGTTCGACCGCGAAATCCGGCTCGACGCCGCGAAACTCCCGCCGCTGGTCACCTGGGGCACCAATCCCGAACAAGTCGTCTCGATCACCGGCCGCGTGCCGCGCCTCCAGGACATCGCCGACGCCAACAAGCGAGAGGCCGCCGAGCGCTCGCTCGCTTACATGGGTCTGCAAGGCGGCGAGAAAGTCGCCGACATCGCACTCGACCGCGTTTTTATCGGCTCGTGCACCAACGGGCGGATCGAGGATTTGCGGGCGGCAGCGCGGATGGTCGACGGCAAGAAAGTGCATTCCAACATCAAGAACGCCATGATCGTTCCCGGCTCCGGCCTGGTGAAAGAGCAAGCCGAAGCGGAAGGATTGGACAAGATTTTCGTCAGGGCAGGCTTCGAATGGCGCGAGCCTGGCTGTTCGATGTGTCTTGCCATGAATCCGGACAAGCTTTCACCGGGTGAGCGTTGCGCCTCGACCTCTAATCGCAATTTCGAGGGCCGGCAGGGCTACAAAGGCCGTACCCATCTCGTGTCGCCAGCCATGGCCGCCGCGGCGGCGGTCGCCGGTCATTTCGTCGACGTGCGTGAGTGGAACTGACCCTGCGAAAGCGGCAATAAAAGCAGGCGTCGCACTCAACTTCGGCTGCATTCAAATGTTCAGGCCAGGCGTCCTGTCGTGAGCCGCGTCAGCAGATGGCGGGTGGAGTTCCGCGGGCTCGTGCGGCGCCGGCGGGTACAAATAGCTTTATCCATCAGGATCACGGTTGCCGCGCTGACGGCGTTGGTGCTTGCGCAGCTCCTCGAACTGCCGTTGCCGTTATGGGCGGTCATCACGGCGGTCATCGTCACGCAATTGAGCGTCGGACGGTCATTGAAGGCGTCGTTTGATTATCTGGTCGGAACACTCGGCGGCGCTGTCTACGGCGGTGCCGTCACGGTGATCATTCCGCATGCGAACGAAATCGCACTGCTTGTGGTTCTCGCCGTGGTCGTAGGCCCGCTTGCCTTCATCGCGACGATCAAACCGCGATTCTCGGCTGCGCCGATAACCGGCATCATCGTTTTGTTGCTTCCCCAACTTACGCACAGCAGCGCGATCGCCTCGGCAAGCGACCGCATCATTGAGGTCGCGCTCGGGGGCATCACCGGTGCCGTGGTGTCGGTGATCCTGTTCCCCTCGAATGCGCACCCTTTGGTCATCGAGGCGGCAGCGCGAACGCTGAATCAGATGGCGCGCGCCCTTGAGGCCTTGCTCGCCGGCCTGACGAAGAGCCTTGATGTGGAGTCGCTCCATCGCATTCAGGACGGCATCGGCCACGCCCTGGTGCAGATGAACGAAGTCGGCGCGGAAGCCGAGCACGAACGGGCGGCAGGCCTCGCCATCGGGCCGGACACCGGCCCGTTGCTACGCATGCTGCTGAGGCTGCGCCACGATCTTGTGATGATTGGGAGAGCGGCCGCCAGCCCCCTCCCGGAACCTTGTCGATCGCGGCTCGAAACTCCGCTGTGGCAGATCGGCGCGGCCGTCACCGACTATCTGCGCGCCAGCGCGGCCGCACTCCAGGCACATCGTCCGCCGCCCGCGCTCGACGCCGCCGATGCCGCTCTCAACGCCTATGCTGCCGAAATGGCAGCGCTTCGCCGCGTGGGCCTAACACGAAATCTTTCCGTCGAAGAGGTCGAGCGACTCTTCGCGCTCGGCTTCGCCCTGCAGCAGATCCGCAACAATCTCACGGACCTCGAGCGATGCGTGGCCGAGCGGGCCGGCGACGGCGCAACCAAGGAAGACCCATGCACCCCCGCGATGCGGCTTAGCCCCTCACCCACCAGCAGTGCTGCGCCGGGAATAAAACCGTACCGCTCGGCCGGTGCTGTATCTCGTACCAATAGTTGCAACGACGATAGAGCAATCGCGGCGCCGGATTGACTTCCACGCGCGTTCGCGGTGCCGGCCGGCGCTGCGGCGGGTTCTGGGCCGCAGCCGGCAAGGTCAAGCCGATAAGCAGCAAAGCTGCGAGCGCAATGATCGGGGAGTTCATTCTCATCGCCGCCTATCTTAGCCGATCTGGTAAAGTGCAAATATGGCAGAACCGGTATCCGATCCGCCGGCATGGCGCAGCGCGAAGGCGCCCTCGCTGGCCGAGTTCGAAACGCTCGCAGGCGAAGTGTTTGCCCGCCTGCCGCGGAAGTTTCGCGACTTGTGCGTCGATCTTGTGATCCGGATCGACGATTTCCCAAGCGAAGACGTGCTCGACCAAATGGGCGCGCAGACCGAATACGACCTGCTCGGCCTGTTCCAAGGTGTCGGCCTGCCGTTTCGTTCCGAAAGCGCCCCGGTGCAAATGCCCAATATGATCTGGCTTTATCGCCGACCGATCCTCGATTACTGGGCGGAACACGACGAGGCGCTCGACGCCGTTATCAAGCATGTGCTGGTGCATGAAATCGGCCACCATTTTGGCTTCTCCGACGCAGCCATGGAAGCGATCGAGAATTCGACCGAACACCTCGGGAGAGCCACAACATGAACGTCGACGACACGTGCCGAACCGGCGAATTGTGTTAAACACCGGAACGATCGGATTCTTCGAGGGACACGACCATGTTGGTGACCGTATTTCGCTCGCGTTTGTGCGCGGGCGCGCATGATGACTATTCGGCGGCCGTGGAGCGCATGAGCGAACTCGCGCGCACCATGCCGGGCTATATCTCGCACAAGACCTTTCACGCCGACGATGGCGAAAGGTGCACAATCGTCGAGTTCGAGAACGAGGAAGGACTACGCACGTGGCGCACCAATCCCGAGCACCTCGCCGCTCAGAAAATGGCACGGCAGAAGTATTACACCGAGTACAGCGTGCAAGTTTGCACGCTTGACCGCGAATCGAAATTCAAGGTCTAACGGTCGGTTTGTTGCCGCCGCGCCGCAAGGGACCGGCCAGATCGCGTTTATTGGGATGCCGACGCGCCCGCAGCAGTTTCGGACCGAATCGTCGCAGCCGCAATCGCCAAGCTGGCCAAGATCGAGGAATGCATGAGATGCGACGGTTGGGTCATGATCGTTGGACGACCGGTTTACCAGCGTCAATGCTAGCCCGGCTGGGCCGGGACGCCCTATCGGAACCGCTTGACCTGTCTCCGCGAAGCCGCCATTTAGCCGTATGCCAAAGGCATTCTCTTGCGAGAGCAACTCATGGAAAAGTTTACCGTTCTGGAGGGCGTCGCGGCGCCATTGAGGATGATCAATGTCGACACCGACATGATCATCCCCAAGCAATTTCTGAAGACCATCAAGCGTACCGGGCTTGCCAAAGGCCTGTTCGTTGAGAAGCGCTTGCGCGACGACGGCAGCGAAAATCCGGATTTCGTGCTCAACAAGCCGGCCTATCGCAAAGCCAAAATTCTGGTCGCCGGCGATAATTTCGGTTGCGGCTCCTCGCGCGAGCACGCGCCGTGGGCGCTCAAGGATTTCGGCATCACCTGCGTAATCTCGACCTCGTTCGGCGATATTTTCTACAACAACTGCTTCAAGAACGGCATTTTGCCGGTGCGGGTTTCGCCGGAGGACCTGGAGAAGCTGTTCGACGACGCCGAACGCGGGGCCAACGCAACCCTCACCGTCGATCTCGACAAACAGGAAATCCGCGGCCCCGACGGCGGCGTGATGCGGTTCGAGATTGATCCGCACCGCAAGCATTGCCTACTCAACGGCCTCGACGATATCGGCCTCACCATGGTCAAGAGCGACCAGATCCAGCGTTTCGAGGACAAGTCGAAAGCGGCGCGGCCTTGGGTGTGATCGACGTCATTCCGGATTGCCGCGCAGCGGCAAGTCCGGATTCCATATTCACCGCTCGAGCGTATTGATTCCGGGCTCCTCGTTTCCGCTCGGCCCGGAATGACAAAAACAGCGTCATGACCTCCGCCATTTCCGTTTCGCATCTCGACAAGACTTATGCGTCGGGTTTTGCGGCACTCAAAAACATCAATCTTGAAATCCGCCATGGCGAGATTTTTGCGCTGCTCGGCCCGAACGGGGCGGGCAAGACAACGCTGATCGGCATTATCTGCGGCATCGTCAATCCAACAAACGGCCGCGTAACGGTGGATGGCCACGACATTATCGCGGATTATCGCGCCGCCCGCTCGCTGATCGGTCTAGTACCGCAAGAGCTCTCCACCGACATGTTCTCGTCGCCATGGACGACGACGTCGTTCAGTCGCGGCTTGTTCGGCAAACCACCCGATCCCGCTTACCTGCAGAAAGTCCTCAGGGACTTGTCGCTGTGGGACAAGAAAGACGCCAAGATCGCGACATTATCAGGCGGCATGAAGCGCCGCTTGATGATCGCCAAAGCGCTGTCCCATGAACCGCGCATTCTATTCCTGGACGAGCCCACGGCGGGCGTCGACGTCGAACTGCGCAAGGGAATGTGGGACATGGTGCGCGGACTGCGCGACTCCGGCGCCACCATCATCCTGACCACGCACTACATCGAAGAAGCCGAGCAGATGGCCGACCGTATCGGCGTGATCAACAAGGGCGAGCTGATACTGGTCGAGGAAAAAGCCGAGCTGATACGCAAGCTCGGGCAGAAGCAACTGACGCTGGAGCTGCGCGAGCCGATCGCAGCCGTTCCGCCGCAGCTAGCCAAGCACAACCTCACGCTTGCCGACGGCGGTTGCAAGCTGATCTACAGCTACGATACCCAACGCGAGCATACCGGCGTGACCGACCTGCTTGATGACCTCCGCAGTGCCGGGTTGCATTTCAAGGATCTTTTTACCACCGAAAGCTCGCTGGAGGACATTTTCGTCGGGCTGGTGAGGCAACAACAATGAACTTGTACGCCATCGGCGCAATCTATCGGTTCGAGATGGCGCGGACCCGGCGCACCTGGATGCAAAGCATCGTCTCGCCGGTCCTTTCCACCTCGCTCTATTTCGTCGTCTTCGGCGCGGCGATCGGCTCGCGTATGAAGACGATCGAAGGTGTCGCTTATGGCGCGTTCATCGTACCCGGGCTGATGATGTTGATGCTGTTGACGCAAAGCGTCAGCAACGCCGCGATCGGCATCTATTTTCCCCGCTTTTCGGGGACCATCTATGAAGTTCTTTCTGCACCGGCGTCGGCTTTCGAGATCGTGCTCGGCTATGTCGGCGCAGCGGCGAGCAAGTCGATTGGACTTGGCCTGATCATCCTGGCGACATCGGCGCTATTCGTGCCGCTCCACATCGCCCATCCGGTCTGGATGCTCGCGTTCCTGGTTCTCACGGCGGTGAGCTTCAGCTTGCTCGGCTTTATCATCGGCATCTGGGCCGACGGCATCGACAAGCTGCAAGTCGTCCCCCTTCTGATCATCACGCCGCTCACCTTTCTCGGCGGCACCTTTTATTCGACGAACCTCTTGCCGCCGTTCTGGCGCACGGTCACACTATTCAACCCGCTCGTCTATCTGATCAGCGGGTTCCGCTGGAGCTTTTTTGAACTGGCGGATGTCAACATTGAAATCAGCGTTGCCGTAATCCTGCTTTTTCTGGCGGTTTGCATGGCAATCGTCTGGTGGATTTTCAAAACCGGCTACCGGTTGAAGACGTAGAACGCATAACGCGCAAACACAGCGCAACGAAAGGCGGTCGCTCATGGGCACGGTGAAAATCACTCTGATCGGCGGGCCGACCGCGTTGATCGAGGTTGGCGGCTTCCGCCTGCTCACCGACCCTACCTTCGACTCACCGGGCGAATACAAACTGCCGCACGTGACGCTAACGAAGCTGTCAGGGCCTGCGCTGACGGCGGAGCAAGTTGGCGCCGTCGACGCGGTTCTGCTTAGCCATGATCAGCACGCCGACAATCTCGACAACGCCGGCAGGACCTACGCGATGCGCGCTCCGCGTCTACTCACCACGCAGGTCGGCGCAAAACGGCTCGGCGGCGTCGCCGAAGGCCTGGTACCGTGGGACAGCGTCGCACTGACGAAGCCGGACGGCACCTCGCTGACGATCACGGCGACACCGGCGCGGCACGGACCAGCCGGTATCGAGCCGCTCGCCGGCGACGTCATTGGTTTCATTCTTTCGGCACCGTGGACTCGGCCGATCTATGTTACCGGCGATACCGTCTGGTATGCCGGGGTGGCCGATGTGGCGCAGCGGTTTGATGCCGGCCTGGTGCTGCTGTTTGCCGGTGCGGCCAAGACCCGCGGCGCGTTCCATCTGACCATGAGCGCCAATGACGCACTCGACACGGCGAGCGCGTTTCCCGATGCCACGATCGTTCCGGTCCACTATGAGGGCTGGGCACATTTCAGCGAGAACGCCGACGATTTGGTGCAGTCGTTCAAGGCGCTCCGTGTCAGCGAACGCTTGCGGCTGCTTGACCGTGGCGTTCCGACCGAGATCGAGATGGGCTGACCGCCGCGCCGGTTATCCCTGCGCGATGGCGTCAGCGATCGCCACCGTCCGTCGACCCATGTCGGCATGCAACCGCTCGACCATGCGGCCATCGACGGAAATTACGCCCTTGCCGGCGTTCTCCGCCAGATCGAAGGCGGCAATGATTTTTCGTGCCCATGCCACCTCATCCGTGGTTGGCGAGAACGCCTCGTTGCAAGGCGCAATCTGTTGCGGATGGATGAGTGTCTTACCGTCAAAGCCCAGATCGCGCGCTTGGGCGCACTCGGCGGCAAAGCCTTCCATATCGCCAATATTGTTGTAGACACCGTCGAGAATATCGATGCCGAAGGCGCGCGCCGCCGCGACGCAATTCATCAGCCAAGGCAGCATCGGCGCCCGGCCGGGCAGGAGCCGTGCACGCGTGTCCTTGGCGAGATCGTTGGTCCCCATGACGAAGCCGGCGAGCCGCGTGCCTTCCTCGCGCGCCGCCGCCGCGATATCGCGAGCATTGAGCATCGCGAGCGGGGTCTCCATCATCGCCCAGATACGGATGTCCGCCTGGGTACGAACCCCGACCAGATGCTTGGCTACTTCGCGCAATTGTTCGGGCGCCGAAATCTTCGGCACCAGAATGGCATCGGGTTTGGCCGCGGCGACGGCAAGATCGTCGCGCCACCAAGCGGTGTCGAGCCCGTTGATCCGGACCAGCACTTCGCGGCGGCCAAAGCCGCCCTGCTTGAGCGCCTGCATGATCAACTCGCGCGCCTGCGCTTTGGCATCTGGCGCGACCGCGTCCTCAAGATCGAAAATCACCGCATCGGCCGGCAGCGTGCGCGCCTTTTCCATCGCGCGCGCATTCGAGCCGGGCATGTAAAGCACGCTGCGCCGAGGCCGGACGGTCATTACTTGCTCCCTCTTTCGCGGCGGCAGCGTAACCGGCTTGCGGGCATCATGCCAACCGGACATGATGAGCGAGATTTCCGACACGCTTCATGGAGGATCACGTGGTCAACAAGCTGATCGTTGCCGCCTCGTTCACCTTTGCGATGTCGCTTTCCGCGCAAGCTGCTCCGGTGGAATTCTGCCGCGAATATGCGACGGCGGCGGTGAACCAGGTGCGCGCCGGGCTTGCCAACCCGCGATGCGCCGCCGGCGTCAGGGGACCGCGTTGGACACCAAACGGCGACGTCCATTTCCAATGGTGCCTGCGGCAGCCGGTACCCATGGTCGAATCCGAGCGTGGTGCCCGCACCGCCTATTTGCACGCATGCCGGGGCTGATCCGCGACAATGGCATTCCCGCAACGCCTGATCGAAGGTTATCGCGCCTTTCTCAATGGCCGGCTGTCGCATGAGCAGGATCGCTATCGCGAGCTTGGCGAAAGCGGCCAATCGCCGGAAATTTTGGTCATCGGCTGCTGTGACTCGCGCGTCTCACCGGAAGTCATCTTCGATGCGCGGCCCGGCGAGTTGTTCGTGGTCCGCAACATCGCCAATATCGTTCCGCCGTATCAGCCGGACGGCAATGCGCACGGCGTTTCGGCGGCGCTGGAATTTGCTTTCGCCGCGCTGAAGGTCAAGCACATCGTCGTGCTGGGCCACGCCCATTGCGGCGGGGTAAAAGCTTTCGCCGAAAAAGCCGCGCCGCTGACGCCCAGCGACTTCATCGGCAATTGGATGCGGCTGATGGCGCCGGCCGTGGAAAAAGCAGGTCCGCCGGAGGGCATCTCGCACGCCGAATACGTGACGCGCCTGGAGCAGGCGAACATCGGCAACAGCCTTGCCAACCTGCTCACGTTCCCGCGCCTGCGCAAGCTGATCGAGAATGGCGAAGTCGCCACGCACGGCGCCTATTTCGGCGTCGCCGCCGGCAAGCTTTCGGTGCGTGATGAAAAGACCGGCGCGTTCGTACAGGCGGCTGCCGACGAGCACGCTCGGCTGTTTGGCAGATCGATTGGCTAGATTCCCGCCAGCATGGCATCAAACTCCGGCGTTAGAGCCTGCCGTTCTTTCTAGGCGGCCTTCCGTTTCGCGGTGATCAGCTTACGCTTGATCAGGCACTCGGCGATCTGGATCGCGTTGAGCGCCGCGCCCTTGCGCAAGTTGTCGGCGACGACCCACAGCGACAGGCCATTCTCCACCGTCGCGTCCTCGCGGATGCGGCTGATGTAAGTCGCGTCTTCGCCCGCCGACTCATAGGGCGTCACATAACCGCCCGGCTCGTGCTTATCGATCACAATGCAGCCGGGCGCGTTGCGCAAAATATCGCGCGCTTCATCGGGGGTAATCGGATTTTCGAACTCGATGTTGACCGCCTCCGAATGGCCAATGAACACCGGCACGCGTACGCAGGTAGCGACGAGCTTGATCTTCGGGTCGAGGATCTTCTTGGTCTCGACCACCATCTTCCATTCTTCCTTGGTGAAGCCGTCGTCCATGAAGACATCGATATGCGGAATGACGTTGAACGCGATGCGCTTGGTGAATTTCTTCGGCACCACCTCGTCGATCTGGAATACCGCCTTGGTCTGGCTGAACAATTCGTCCATGGCCTCCTTGCCGGCGCCGGAGACCGACTGATAGGTGGCGACAACGACGCGCTTGATCCTGGCGCGGTCATGCAGCGGCTTGAGCGCGACGACGAGTTGCGCGGTCGAGCAGTTCGGATTGGCGATGATACCGCGCTTGCGGAAGCCTTCGATCGCGTCGGCATTGACCTCTGGCACGATCAACGGAATGTCGGAATCGTAGCGCCAGCATGAGGAATTATCGATGACTACAGCGCCGGCAGCGGCGATCTTCGGCGCCCATTCCTTGGCGACGGCGGAGCCGGCCGACATCAGACAAATGTCGATCCCCGAAAAGTCGTAGTGTTCGAGCGCTTTGATCTTCAGCGTCCGCTCGCCATAAGACACCTCGACGCCCTGGCTGCGGCGCGAAGCCAGCGCCACAACCTCATCGGCGGGGAACTCCCGCTCGGCGAGGATGCCTAGAATCTCCCGGCCGACATTGCCGGTCGCGCCGACCACGGCGACGCTGTAACCCATCGTTCAGAACTCCTTCGGGGGCCGTTTTCTAGGGGAGAACGGCCGCAAATACAATGTTCGGTTTATATGGTGAAAAACTCACAACGCGCAGTCCGTCGCAGATAACCGGCCAACATTTTTGGCGACCGCGCGGGTTCAAGTGCGTGAATTCGATGAATCCATGCAGACCCTGCGGGGCTGCGATGGCGAAAAAGCGCAATAGGGCAATTCCGAGGGCCAACCTCGCTTTCGGTCGAGCGATGGCCGGAAGCGGAAATCGATCGAAAGCGATGGCCGGAAAGATTATTCGTTTACGATCAATACGATAAACCTTGCCGACCTTTGGCAAAGACGGTCACGCGCGGGCGGCATCCGGGGGCGACCGGAACGGAACCGGCAGGCGCCGGGTTCCCAACATATGGTTCAAGCCACTATCGCCGGCAGCGCGGGCCGGATAGACTCCAACAATCAAAGCGAGGAGTCATGCGGATCATTATCGCGTTTGTAGCTTGCGTCATTTTGGGCTTGTCAGTGATGACCGCCGCCTCCGCACAAACACAAACACCTCACAAGAAGAAACAGCCGTCCGTCGAACGCACCGCGGCGGGCACCGTGATCCAGCCGACGCGCACGATCATCCACAATCCCGACGGCACCACCACCGTGATTGTGGTGCGGCGGCGGTCGTATCTGGATGTCGGCAACGAAGTTCCTGTCGGCTATCCGCGCACCAATGACTACGCGTTTCCACCGGGCGGCGACCCCGGGCGGGCATATTGGTATTTCGGCCCCGACACCGCCGGTATCGGTGGCGCGCCGCTGGCGCAACCCGATCTGCTGCAGGGATTCGGCGCGAATTACCCGACGCCGTACTGATGGCATCGCAAGGCGGGTAATCGCTACGCCTCAAGCCGCGCCAGTTCGCCGATTATTGCTTCGCCCATTTCGCTGGTGCTGACCGCGGTGCCGCGCTCCGACTTGATGTCGGCGGTTCGCAGGCCCTTGTTCAGCGCGGCGACGATCGCGGCGTCGAGCCGGTCGGCTTCCTTGCCCATGTTGAATGAATAACGCAACGCCATGCCGAATGAGGCCAGCATGGCGATCGGGTTGGCAATGCCCTTGCCGGCAATATCCGGCGCCGACCCGTGCACCGGCTCATAGAGCGCCTTGCGCCGCTTGGTCTTGGGATCCGCTTCGCCGAGCGAAGCGGACGGCAGCATGCCGAGCGAGCCGGTCAGCATCGCGGCGATGTCGGAGAGCATGTCGCCGAACAAATTGTCGGTGACGATGACGTCGAACTGTTTCGGTCGGCGTACCAGCTGCATGCCGCCGGCGTCCGCCAGCATGTGCTCGAGTTCTACGTCTTTGTAACCGCGCGCATGCACATCGGCGACCACTTCGCGCCAGAGCACGCCGGTTTTCATGACGTTGCGCTTCTCCATCGAGGTAACTTTGTTACGACGCGTTCGCGCCAGCTCGAAGCCGACGCGCGCGATACGTTCGATCTCATAGGTGTCGTAGACCTGGGTGTCGACGGCACGCTTCTGGCCATTGCCGAGATCGGTGATGGTCTTGGGCTCGCCGAAATAAACGCCGCCCGTCAGTTCGCGCAGGATGATGATGTCGAGTCCCTCGACCACGTCGGGCTTCAAGCTCGACGATTCCGCCAGCGCCGGATAACAGATCGCCGGACGGATATTGGCGAACAGGCCGAGCTCCTTGCGCAGCCGCAACAGTCCTGCTTCCGGCCGCACGTCATAGGGTACGTTGTCCCATTTCGGGCCGCCGCAAGCGCCCAAAATGACGGCGTCGGCGGCGTGCGCCTTCGCCATGGTCTCCTCGGTGATCGAGACCTTGTGCGCGTCGTAGCAGCAGCCGCCGACCAGACCCTCTTCAATCGTGAAATCGGCAATTCCCCTTTCGGCATAGAAGCGCAGCAGCCGCTTCACTTCGGCCATAACTTCCGGGCCGATGCCGTCGCCGGGGAGAAGGAGGAGCTTGTAGGTGGCCATGAAACGACGCCTCGCTGATTACGGCGAAGATTGCTAAAGGGGAGCGGAAGACTTGGCAAGCCAAGTCCGAATTCGGCCTGATTGGCGCCGAGTTGTTTGATGAGGTCAGTGATGCGCGGTCTGAAAGTCCTTCTCCTTGGTTTGGTACTTGCGGCGGCGGCGGGCCATGCGCGCGCCGATGAGCCCTCGCCCGAGGCGATAGCGGCCGCCACCGAGCTGTTCTCGGTGATCTCCCCGGATATGACGCGGCAGATGACCACCCAGATCAGCAACGCCTTCTGGCCCGCCGTCGTGCAGATGGCCCGCGCCAGAAAGATCGACGATGCGACGCTCGCCGAAATGCGCGCGGATTTCGAGCGTATCCAGACCGCTTTTCTTGCCGGCGCGATGAAGGATGCACCAGCCATCTATGCGCGGCACTTCACCGTGCCGGAATTGCACGAGCTGTCGGCCTTTTACCGCACGCCGATCGGCGCCAAGGCTCTGCGCGAAATGCCGCAAGTCACCGGCGAGTTCATGACCACGCTGGTCCCCCGCATGAAAGGTCTACAGCAACAGGTCACCGAGTCTTTCGAGAAGACTTTGCGGGAGCACGGCTACGCGAAGTAAGCAGCGGCGGCGGGGCGCGAACGACCCTCTACAACCCGCTGAACCAGTTGTAGCCCTGGTTCTCCCAGTACCCGCCGGCGTCGTTGTTCTGCACCCACATCGCAGTCACATATTTCGGATTTTTGAAGCCAAGTTTGGTGGGGATGCGTATCTTGACCGGAAAACCATAAGCGCGCGGCAAGGTCTGATGATCGAACTTGAGCGTGAGCTGGGTCTGCGGGTGCAACGCGGTCGGCATGTCGATGGTGTTGGAATAACCTTCGGCGCACTGGAACCAGACGTATTTGGCGTGCGTGTCTGCACCGATCATCTTGAGGAAATCGGACAGCTTGACGCCTTGCCACGAGCCGATCGCGCTCCAACCCTCGACGCAGACATGGCGGGTAATCTGTGAGACTTCCGGCAACCTGTTAAGCTCGGGCAAAGTCCACGGCTTCTTGTTGTCGACCAGGCCGCCGATTTCGAGCCGCCACCTGTCCGGATCAATGTCGGGAGCCTCGTCCTCGCTGTAATAGGCGTTGAAAGGAAACGGCCGCGTGATCATGCTTTCCGGATATTCGGGCGCCAGCGTGTTCGGATCGAACAACAACGCCTGAACCCGGTCGTTGAATCTCGAGATCACGCGCAGCGCGCTCTCCGCGGTGTCGCCGTCGATGATGTCGCAGCCGGAGAGTCCGGCAAGCGCGCCGAGGCTGGCGGCTCCGCGCAGGAAGAACCGCCGCGACGGGTCGGGCAAAAGCTTGGCCGCGTCTTTGATCAGAAGTTTCGGATCGACGCCTGGAATGGATTTACGCTGGCGCGGCATCGTGTCTCCAGTTCAGCGGCCGACGATCATGGCGCGCAGGCTTTTCGGCACCAGCAACGCGAGCGTCACATGGACGACCAGAAACGTCACAATGGCCGTCATGGCGGCGAAATGGACGTAACGAGCGGTATTATAGCCGCCGAAAAAGCTCGTCAAATAGTGAACCTGCACCGGCTTCCAGATCGACAGACCGGTCAGCACGATCACGACGCCCATCACCAGAATGCCGGTATAGAGCAGTTTCTGCACGGCGTTATAGACCGAGAGGTCTTCATGCGAGAGCCTGCCGCT
>JAGXAC010000233.1 GCA_019075925.1 Hyphomicrobiales bacterium
CACGGCAAACTTGCTGGCGGCGTAGGCCGTATTGCCCGGCGGAGCGATGATTCCGAATATGCTGGAGAGATTGACGATACGCGCTTCGTCGCTCTTGTGCAGCAGCGGCAGGAAGGCGCGCGTCATCCGCACCACGCCCCAAAAATTGATATTAATGAGCCATTCGAAGTCGGCTTCATCGACTTGCTCGAAGGTTCCAGCCAGCGCTACGCCGGCGTTATTGACCAGAATGTCGACGCCGGCGTGTTCGGCGAGCACGCGATCGGGAAATTCGGCGACGGCGGTGCGGTTGGCCACGTCGAGATGATGCCGGCTGACTTGCACGTTTTGGCCGCCAATTTCGGCTGCCGTGCGCGCGAGCGCGATGTCGTCGATGTCCGCAAGCGCGAGATGACAGCCACGGCGGGCAAGCGCCAGGGCAATTCCCCGGCCGATCCCGCCGGCGGCGCCCGTTACGACGGCCGTGCGGCCTTGAAGCGTCAGCAATGCCGAGTTCTCTGGTTCGGGCAGGCTTAACAAAGGATTTCAGCGCCGTGCCCGGTTCGATGTCAAGTTTGCCCGCACGCCAGCCAAGACGGCGCAAGTGCTGACGATTGCGCCAAATCGGTTTTCGACTTGGAAAGCATGTCGCCGCGGCGGCACGCCGCGGCCGGATTTCTCGCCTCTTTGTTGCGTCGGCAGTCGGTCGAGCCGATGAAAACCGTTTATTTCCGCGCGGTCGGCCCTGCCGCATTTGCGCAGGGTTTACGGGCGATGAAACGTCCGTTCTTCCGGACATAAACTGAATTTTCAGGGGTCGACCGTAAAACCCTATTCATAACAAAACTAATTCAATGTCAGGGCGGCGATCACGATGCACGTAGCTCAAATGTCGTGGACAGAGACGGCGGGCTGGTCGATTGCTCCGGCCTTGCAAGCGAAAGCAGATCTTGTTTTTTTCTTTGGCGCCCGCAAAGCGCTGGCTGGCGGTGCGCGCTATGATGAGTTGCGTGCGATGTATCCGGGTGCGCATATTCTCGGTTGCAGCACCGGCGGACAAATTCGCAACCAGGACGTCACCGACGACGAAATTACCGGCGCGGCCATCGGTTTCGATGCAACCAAGGTGCGGGTCGCCAGCCAACCGGCGCCGTCGCCGGATCGTTCGCGGGCTTGCGGCAAGGCGATCGGTCGGGCACTGGCGGCGCCGGATTTGGCCGCCATCTTCGTTCTTTCCGACGGTTTGAACGTCAACGGCAGCGAGCTTGTTGCCGGCATCACGAGCGCGATCGATAAGCATGTGTCAGTCACCGGTGGCTTGGCCGGTGACGGCGCCGAATTTCGGGAAACGTTGGTCGGAGCGGACGCTCCACCGCGCACGCAAACGGTCGGTGCGGTCGGATTTTACGGCAACGCGATTCGTATCGGCCACGGCAGCGCCGGCGGCTGGGACGAGTTCGGACCGCGTCGCCGGATTACCCGATCCAACGGCAATGTGTTGTTCAAGTTCGACGGAGAACCGGCGCTCGATCTCTACGAACGTTACCTCGGCGAGGAAGAGGCGCGCGGACTGCCCGGTTCCGGGCTGTTGTTTCCGCTGCGTATCTTCGATCCCGAGCGGCCGGATCATGACATCGTCCGCACCATTCTAGCGGTCGACCGTGCAGGAAGGTCGATGACGTTCGCGGGCGACGTGCCGGAAGGATGGACGGCGCAACTGATGCGGGGGAATTTCGACCGGCTGGCTGCGGGTGCCGCACAAGCGGCGCGGCAGGCCGTCGACGGTGGCGGCGCGAATGGAGCCGGCGATCAGCTTGCCATCCTGGTAAGCTGCATCGGACGCCGCCTGCTGATGGGTCAGAATGCGGCCGATGAGCTTGAAGCGGCGAGCGCCGAGTTCGACCCGAAGGTGCCGCAGCTTGGCTTCTACTCCTATGGGGAAATCTCGCCGCATCGCGCGTCCGGTGTCTGCGAATTGCACAACCAGACGATGACCGTCACCACGATCGCCGAAGCGGCGGGTCACGGTGGTGCATAAGCTTCTCGCCAGACAGTTGACGAAGGCAGCCAAGCGATCGGGCAAGCTCGATCTTGACGTCCTGCTGGAACTTGTTTCCGAGGCGTACAATCAATCCGACAGCGACCGGCAGCGCACCGACCGCTCGATCGCCTTGATGGTCGAAGAGCTTGAGGAGCTTAATCTCGGGCTCGATCAACTGGTGCAGGAGCGCACGTCCGCTTTGCGAGAACGCGAAGCCGAATTGCGGGAGCAAAACTTTCGCTTCGACGCGGCGATCGAGAACATGCCGTATGGCCTCTCGATGTTCGATCGCAACGAGTGCCTGACCGTTTGTAACGAACGATACGGCACGATGTACGGCATGGACCCGGGCGTGACCAGGCGCGGCGTCACGCTGCTCTCCATCCTCGAGTCGCGCGTGGTGGATCTGAAGCCCGACGACGCGCGGCGGTATATCGAGCGGCGTTTAGGGCAGATCCGCCGCGGCGAGCCTTTCTATGTCGAGGATGTGATGCCCGACGGCCGGATCTTCTCCGTCAATCACCGGCCGATGCTGGACGGCGGATGGGTCGCCATTCATCAGGATATTACCGCCCAGAAGCGTGCCGAATCGCAAATCGCCTATATGGCGCGCCACGACGGTCTGACCAGCCTCGCCAATCGCGCCGTGCTGCTGGAGAAGATGGAAGAGGAATTGGCGCGGCTGCGGCGTTACGGCAGCCATTTCATCGTTTTCCTGCTCGACCTCGACCTCTTTAAAACGGTCAACGATTCGCTCGGCCATCCGGTCGGCGACGCATTATTGAAGGCGGTAGCCGGCCGCCTTCTCGGCTGCATCCGTGAGACCGATACGGTGGCGCGCCTGGGTGGCGACGAATTCGCGATTTTGGCGACCTTCGAGGGCGACCCGCGGGACGCCGCGATCGGCACCGCGGAAAAAATCCTGGCTGCGATTTCCCAGCCGTACGATCTGGAAGGACACAATCTCCATATCGGGACCAGCATCGGCATCGCGCTTGCGCCCGTGCATGGCACCGAGGTCGACCAGCTGATGAAGAACGCCGACCTCGCGCTCTACAAGGCAAAATCCGAAGGCCGCGACGCCTACCGCTTTTTTGAAGACTCGATGGGAGTGGAGGTGCTGACCCGGCGCGCTCATCAAATCGACTTGCGCAATGCGCTGACCAAGGATGAGTTCGAGCTGTACTATCAGCCGATTGTCGACATCCAGACCCGGCGCATCACAAGCATCGAAGCGTTGATCCGCTGGCACCATCCGCAACGCGGAATGGTGCCGCCGGGCGAGTTTATCCCGCTTGCGGAAGAAACCGGGCTGATCAATCAGATCGGCGAATGGGTTTTGCGCAAGGCATGTTCCGATGCCGCGCATTGGCCCGCCGACATCAAGGTCAGCGTCAATCTTTCCGCCGTCCAGTTTCGCAAAATCGGGCCGGTCGACAATTTCAATCAAGTGCTGCGCGTTTCCCGCCTGCCGCCCGAGCGTCTCGAGCTGGAAATCACCGAGTCGGTGTTGCTGCAGGACAACGCCGAGAACGTCGACACTCTGCATCGGCTGCGCGAGATGGGAATCTCGATCGTGCTCGACGATTTCGGGACGGGTTATTCCTCGCTCAGCTATTTGCGGATGTTTCCGTTCGACAAGATCAAGATCGACCGCTCCTTCGTGCACGAGCTTGCCAAGAACGCCGATTGCGCGGCCATCGTTTCGGCGGTCGCCAGCCTCGGCCGCAACCTGCGCATCGGCACCGTCGCCGAAGGCGTCGAAACCGAGGACCAGCTTCTGCTGGTGCAGGCCGCGGGCTGCACGCACGCCCAGGGCTATTTGTTCGGCCGGCCCGGTCCGGCCGCGCAGCTCGATTTCCGCTGCTTCACGGCGCCGCCGCAGACAATCAAAGTCGCCTGAGCTTTTCGTGCCGTCCGTCCGGTTCGCCGTTGAGCGGCGGCGGCGCGCGGCTTAACGCGCGGGCCGACTTTTTCGCCGCGCCGGCGCGCCGCGGATCGACGAGTCGAGCCGGCCCATCAGCAGGCGCAGCTCGAAGTCGCGGAACTCGGCATAGAGGTTGCCGATCCATTGGTGGATTTCGGTCGGTCCGCCCGGCTGCTTGGCCATATAGGCGTTGAACGAAAAATTCGGCCGGTCGATGACGCCGCG
>JAGXAC010000234.1 GCA_019075925.1 Hyphomicrobiales bacterium
GAGCCGTTCGGGTTGCTCATCCTGCTCGGGGTTTTTATCATTCTGCCGCTGTTGGGCGCTCAATTAGGTCTCGATCTCAGCTTCGTCTCCCGCGCATTGGCGCAAGCGACCAACCTGGTCATCGGCGTTATTGTTCGCATCACCGGCAACGCCTAGGCCGTGTACTCATAAAACCCGCCGCGACGTCGGCTTCGGTCCAAAAACGACCGAATTTTCCCGCTGCAGCCAAATGACGCGAAAGTGCCAGTAGCGACATCTCGGGCGGCGGCAAGACCCCGAAAGCAACCCCCCTCGGGAATTCGATCAGGTGTTTTGGTTGGCCCAAAGCTAACGGAAGCGGAGGCCCTCGGTGCTAATCACCTAGTTCGCAGGACAGCCGTTTGTGAGCGGTCTGCCGGCCACTCGATCCTTCACCCAAGTCAGATAAAGCGGCGCCGCAGCGAGCGGCGTTGAAAAATGCGTCTGCTCTCCCGCCAGCTGTATCCGCTCCACATTGCCTCCCAGCTTGCACATCTGGACCTGATACAGTTTCCCCATCACCGGCGGCATCACCGTGTCCTTTGTTCCCCAATATATTACGACCGGCGCGACCGGCTTTACTGGGACGACGCTGCTTCGAACAAGCGCCCCCGTCCACGCCAATGTGTTTTTCGGCTGCGGGTTCAACAACGTTTTGTATTCCGACGAATAGGCATAGTTGAGGGTGTCGGCCGCCGCATGCATGCACTTGTTCGAGAACACCCTGTCCACAGCTTTGGTGCCATCATCCGTAAAAAGGTCATTCAGAGACAGGTCAGGGAAGGCAGCCTGCGTTCCCCACATGTTCATTGCAAAATGGGTAAAATTGAACACGTTGTCGGAAAACTTGGCGGTGAGTTCAGCCATCAGCTTCTCGGAACCTGATTGGTCCGGAGGCGTTCCCGCGGCCAACGCAGCGGTGTCGAACGGCGCCAGGGCGACAAATCCCAGAAGCAGAATATTGTCCGATGCCGTGCCTTGGCGGGCGATGTAATCCGGCAGGCTTGCGGCGGCGATGGTAGCGCCGCCTCCCTGTGACCAGCCATAGATGATCGCTTTGTTGCCCGCGCCGCTGGCCTTCATGGAACTGGCTGCGCGAATCGAATCGATAACGTCGCGCGCCTGCGTTGCAGCGACAGCGTATTGATGCCGGCCGCCGCCACCTAGCCCTTGATAGTCGGTGCCGACGACAACGTAGCCTTCCTGGATAAAGGCCTCAACGTTTGGCAGCCCATAATCCGTCCAGGAGTCGCCATCCATGAGGAAGTATTCATTGAGCCCCTGCGCCGGGTTCAGCACCTGAGACGGCCCGCAGTTCTCCGCGGTTCCTGTCGTGCCGTGTGCCCACGCCATGATGGGGCGGCCACCCGCCGGCGCCAATCCCACGGGGGCCACGACCAGTCCGGTGACGATGGTTTTCCGTCCCGATACGTCGGAGGAAATATAGGCAATGCGCCAAGCTTGCGCTCCGGCGACCGGGGTCGGTATCGACTCCCGGCCAACAATCTGCCCCAGCGCACCTTCCGGACGTAACTTGCTGGCGGCCTCGTAGAAGGCTGGGGTCTGGAGCTGAGCCTCCGCAAGGCCGCTCCCCGGTCCAATCGAAAACCAGACACAAATCGTAAGAACCAGGATTTTCTTCAACGTCGCGTACCTCGTTGCAGAATTCCGGCGCATTCATCAAATTATGACATGTCTCTTATGACTCGATATTGTTGAAGAACGCATTCAACAGAGGGCGGGAGGCCGCCCCGTCACGCCGCGAACTTCCGCTCCCCCGCCACCCACGTCTCGCTGACCTTGATGTCGGCGATCGCATCCGAGCTCACTTTGTAGGGATCCCTTTCCAAGATCGTGAAATCCGCTTCCTTGCCCTTTTCGAGCGAGCCGAGGCGGTCGCCCTGTCCGATCTGGCGGGCGGCGTCGATCGTCACGGCGCGGATCGCCTCGTCAAGCGCCACGGCCTGATCGGGGCCGACCACAGAATTGTCGATTATGCAGCGACGCGTCACCGCCGTGCTGATGAGCGCGAGCGGTCCCGGCGGCGAGCACGGCCCGTCGGTGTGCAGCGTGAAGGGCAAGTCAGCTTTCACGCAGGCTGCGGCGGGGTCCATGAAGGCCGCACGTTCCGGGCCGAAAATCTGGTCGCGATACGCGGCGCCGTAAAAGCGCACGTGGTTCATCAGGAAGCTCGGCTGCACATTGAGCTTCTTCATGCGCAGAATCTGGTCTGGACGCGCCATCGTCGCGTGCTCGATGCGGTTAATGCCATAGGCGGTCGAGCCCGAGTAGGCCGCCTCAATTGCATCCAACGAAATGTCGATCGTGTAATCGCCGTTGCAGTGGATCAGCACCGGCAGACCGAAGGCCTTAACTTCGGCGACCATGTGTTTCATCAGAGCGGCGTCAAAGTTCGGTGAACCCTTGGAGGTCGAGTTCAGATAGGGCTTGGTCTGCGCACCGGTTTCTGTCTGGTTGGAGCCGTCGCCGACGATCTTTACGCCATAGAGCGAGAACAGGGAATCGGCGACGGTCGCGCCTTTCGGCCCGAGACCAAGGCTGCGCCAGGGCGCCAGACCCTTCATGTCGTCGAACATCACGCTTGCACTGGTGCGGCAGGCAAGCGTAGTCGAGAGCTTTGCGAATTGCTCGATCCAGTCCGAGCGGATTGTGCCCGGCTCGTGCAGCATTGTGTTGCCGACGGAACCCATATGCGAGGAATAATGCGCGACAGCCTTCGCCGCGACTTCGGGCGTGATTTTGCCGAGGAAGTGAACCGCGAATTTGAGCATCGCGCTTTCCTCGTAAACCAGGCCGTTGAGTTTGCCGTCAGCGCCCCGGCCGAAATGACCGCCGCCCGGCAGATCGCCTACATCCTCGGAGATTCCCGCGATTTGAAGCGCTTCGCTGTTGACGCAGGCGTCGTGTCCGTTGGTGTACCAGACGAAAATCGGCTGGTCGGTTGAAATCGCATCCAGCTCCGTCCGCGTGAAATCCCCGCCTTGCAGAAGATTGTCGAAATTGGAGCCAACGATCCATTGTCCTTTTGGCGTGGTCCCCGCGACCTGCTTCAAATGCGCTATGAGTTTTTCGCGGCTCGGATATTTGGCGTAGCCGACGTCGTCAAGCAGTTCGAAGATCAGCGAGGCGAGGAGCGTGTGGCAGTGTGGGTCGATGAGCCCTGGCAGCAATGTGCGGCCGGCAAGATCGACGAGTTTGGTGTTCCCCGTCTTGAGGCCAGACAGCGCGCTCTCGTCGCCAACGGCAAGCACTTTGCTCCCCTTGATCGCGATCGCGGAGGAGACTGCCGCGCCCGGCAGCGGACGGATCGTCCCGCCGCGGAGAATGAGGTCGGCACCTCCGTCCGCCGCGAAGGCGGGAGCGGCCCCAACGGCCGTCAGCATAGAGGCTGCGCCGACGGAATAGGCCATGAACGCGCGCCGGGTCGGTATACCCACCGCCTTGCCGAGAAGGCCGGCCATTCCGCCGGAATGAAACTCGTGGCGAAGCAAGAGCTGGTTGAAACACCCTTGGCACATATCGAAGCCTCCCGAACCGGGCAACACGCGCTACTGTGTTGTGACCGATCTGAAGCGGCAAATCTTTCCGTAAACGTACGTAATATTCCGAACCAAAGTTTCCTTGGTTAGGATGCGATAAACAAAAATTGCTGCAACCGCGAATTTCGCGAAACTATTTATAGCTCGATATCTCGTCGGGCGCGAAACCGAAGGCGATGTCACTCGCCACCGCCGACGAAGCGATCGAATGAACCTCCGGCGGCGCCTCAATTGACGGCGGGAAAGCGCTATGGGTCATTTGTCTGGCCGGTTTTGCCTGCCGATTCATGTCCGCTTCGCCCTGAAAGCGGACCTGAGGCGAGGGTAGAAGGCGTAAAGCGCGTTGAGCTGGGCCGGGCGCTTGTGATTCAAGCTCCTAAACTGGGGAGGTTCGAATCATGCGCTATGAATTTACCGACCACGAATGGGCCGCCATCAAGCCATGCTGCCGAACAAGCCGCGTAGCGTAGCACGGGTGAACGACCGCCGCGGCGTCCACGCCCTAGAGCAGCGCCTATAAATCCTGAAAGCGCTTCTTGTCGGCGACCACGGTTTCCAGGAGCCGCGCGGGCTTGAAATCGTCGCCCATGG
>JAGXAC010000049.1 GCA_019075925.1 Hyphomicrobiales bacterium
GGTCCGGTCAAAGCGGAGGCGAAACGGGCAATCCACCAGGAGGCGCCCGCCTACACCGATCAATCGACCGAGGCGGCCATCCTCGTGACCGGCATCAAGGTGGTCGATTTGCTCGCGCCTTACGCCAAAGGCGGTAAGATCGGCCTGTTCGGTGGTGCCGGCGTCGGCAAGACCGTGCTGATCATGGAATTGATCAACAATGTCGCCAAGGCGCACGGCGGCTATTCGGTATTCGCCGGCGTCGGCGAGCGCACCCGCGAGGGCAACGACCTCTATCACGAAATGATCGAATCGGGCGTCAACAAGGACCCGCATAAAGGCACGGTCGAGGGCTCCAAATGCGCGCTGGTCTACGGCCAGATGAATGAGCCGCCCGGTGCGCGCGCGCGCGTCGGCCTGACCGGGCTGACTGTCGCCGAGCATTTCCGCGATCAAGGTCAGGACGTGTTGTTCTTCGTCGACAATATCTTCCGCTTTACCCAGGCCGGCTCGGAAGTCTCGGCGCTGCTCGGCCGCATTCCCTCAGCGGTCGGCTATCAACCGACGCTTGCCACCGATATGGGCGCGCTACAGGAGCGCATCACCACCACTACGAAGGGTTCGGTAACGTCCGTGCAGGCGATTTACGTACCTGCCGACGACCTCACCGATCCGGCGCCGGCGACCTCATTCGCGCATCTCGACGCCACCACCGTGCTATCCCGCGACATCGCAGCCAAGGGCATCTATCCGGCCGTCGATCCGCTGGACTCCACGTCACGCATGTTGTCGCCGCTGATTGTCGGCGACGAGCACTACCAAGTGGCGCGCTCGGTGCAGCAAGTGTTGCAGCGTTACAAGGCGCTCCAGGACATCATCGCCATCCTGGGCATGGACGAACTCTCGGAAGAGGACAAGCTGACCGTCGCGCGCGCGCGCAAGATCGAACGCTTCCTCTCGCAACCCTTCCACGTTGCCGAAGTCTTCACCGGCTCGCCCGGCAAGCTCGTCGACCTGCAGGACACCATCAAGGGGTTCAAGGGCCTGATCGAAGGCAAATACGACCACCTTCCGGAAGCTGCGTTCTATATGGTCGGAACCATCGAGGAAGCGGTTGAGAAGGGTAAAAAGCTGGCGGAAGAATCCTAACGCATCATCCGGGATATACGCCGACAAAGAATCCAAACCATGGCTGCGCTTCACTTCGAATTCGTTTCACCCGAACGCGTGCTGTTCTCCGGCGATGTCGAGCAGGTCGATCTGCCCGGCATCGAAGGCGATTTGGGCATTCTCGCCGGTCATGCGCCGCTCGTGACGGTGCTGCGGCCCGGCATCGTCACCATTTATCGGGGCGGCGCCAATGAAGCGATCGTGGTCACCGGCGGCTTCGCCGAAGTCGGGCCCGCCGGGCTGACCGTACTCGCCGACCGCGCGGTCGCGCGGCAGGATTTCGATCTCGCCACGCTCAGCGCTGAAATCAAGGATGCCGAAGAAGACGTTGCCGACGCCAAGGACGACTCGCTGCGCGATAAGCTCGCGCGCCATTTGGCGCAACTGAAAGCGCTGCAGGATGCGCTTGGCGCGCCCGCCTCGGCAGCGCACTGAGGTAACCACCCCGCCAGCAGCGCTCAAGCGCTGATCGCAGCAATAATGATCGACGCCTATCTGTTCATGCGAACTTCTTAAATTCGCTGACCACCCGCTCGTAGACCCTGCGCTTGAACGGCACCACCAGGTCCGGAAGCTTGTCGAGCTTCTCCCAGCGCCATTCGACAAATTCGGGCTCATGGCCGCCGGGCGGATGCAGAATGTTGATCTCGCGCTCGTCGCCGGTGAAACGCAGGGCGAACCATTTTTGCTTCTGGCCGCGGTATTTGCCGTTCCAGGCGGAACCGAGGATTTCGTGCGGAATGTCGTAAGTCAGCCACTCGGCGATCTCGCCGAGCCGCTCCACCGAGGTGATGTTCGTCTCCTCCCGCAGTTCGCGCACGGCCGCCGGCCAGGGGTCTTCGCCGGCATCGATGCCGCCTTGCGGCATCTGCCAGACATGCGTTGCGTCGGAATGTTCCGGGCCGCCGTTACGACGGCCGACGAAAACAAGACCTGCCCGGTTGAGAACCGTCAGGCCGGCGCAGGGACGATAAGGCAGTTGTTCGAAAGTCACCATGGGACAAACAACATTGGACAAGCGATGATTCGGGTGTGCGGATGGCGCACCAGGCCAATTTACTTACTCCGCTCGTTCGGCGCCTCGCCCATTCGCTGTTATCAGCTCTGCTTCGCCTTCAGGGCGACGGCCGTGATCGGGACGAGGAGGAAGCCGCGAGCTTCCGCAGCCTTCGCCCATTTGACGATGCGATCGATCGAGACCGGCAGCGCCGACGAAATAGCGACGGCGACGCCGTGTTCCCGTGCGGCCATTTCCAGGCGGCCAAGCGCATGGTCGATCTCGACTGGCGTAGGCACCGAATCGAGCACCATGTCCGCTTTTGCGAATGGCAGGTTGTCGGCGCCGGCGATGCGCCCGGCGACGCTGCGTGGATTGGTGCCGTCGTCGACGAAAATCAGCCCGCGCTTGGCGGTTTCATGCAGGACCGGCGAGAACGCCTGCTCGGAGGCGGTGAAACGGGCGCCCATCGCGCCGGCGATGCCGACATAGCCCTGGAAGCGGGCCATCAACCAATGCAAGCGGTCGAGATTCTGTGCCGGCGTGAGTGACGTCAGCAGCGTCTGCGGCCCGGAATCGTTGTCGGGATAGTTGAACGGTTCCATCGGCACCTGCAGCAGGATTTCGTGACCCTCGCCGCGGGCGCGCGCCACCATATGCGCGACATCGGCACCGTAGGGCATGAAAGCGAGCGTCACCGCCGCCGGCAGCCTGGTGATAGCCGCGGCGGTTCCACTCGTGCTGATGCCAAGCCCGGCGACAATCAGCGCCACACGCGGCGCGTCGGGCCGGCCGGGCAAGGGTTTGACCGGCACCGCAAACGCTTCGGCGGGCCGGGTTCCGTCAGTCGCGATTTTCGGAATTGGACCGTGCGGCGTGACTTCTTCGAATTTCTGCTCCGCCGGACCGTCCTCTTTCGCATCGTTGCCGGCCGGGATCACCACCTCCTGGCGGGTGCCGGTTTTGCCATCGATGATGGTAACGGTCTTGGTGTTGCCGGACGGCTGGTTCGGCGCTGCGCCTTCCGCCCGCCCCGCCCGGGGACCGTCGTAACGATTGGCAATGTGGGCGCCGGCGGCAGTTTCCGCCAATTTCGCAACGTCGGTACCCTTACCGGCATCGGCGCGGGAAGCGATCGGCACGGCCACCATTGGTTCGCCGCCGAACGGATCGTCGACGATCACCGCCCACGCCACGAAAACGCCGACGAACAGCGCCAGTGCGGCGGCAATGACCTGCGGGATCGGCACGGGAAATTTGCGTCGGCGCTTCCGCTCGTGCTGGCCGAGCGGCGCATTCAAGTCATCGGCCATCATCAGGCCAAGTCCTTCGGCAATGCCCGGACAATCCGCGGCAAGGCGCCCCCCGGCGAATCATGGGCCTTGAGTCTATCACGGCCGTTCCAGGACCCCGCCCAAGGCCGGCCCAGGGACCGCGCCCCAAGGACCGGCCCAACGACCGGTCCGGATGCAAAAAGGGGCGGCTTTGCAGCCGCCCCGAATGTACGTTCGATAAACCGCGGGTTAGTTCGGAACCGCGGCTTTCGGATTCGGCGGGAAGGCCGCGTCGGTGGTGGCGCCGCGCAGCAGGTCGAGCGCCTCCTTAAGCGCGCGATCATTCTTCTCGTCCGGCGGCACGTAGGACTGCGAGCCGGATTCTTCGGCGCCCTCGGCCTTCAGGTGGCCCCGGAGCGATGCTTCGCCCTTGGTGTCGGTGCGCGCCTTGAGATCGTCCGGCACGTCTTGCAACACCTCGATGTCGGGGGTGATGCCTTTGGCCTGGATCGAGCGGCCGGACGGCGTGAAATACCGTGCCGTGGTCAGCCGCAACGCGCCATTACCGGCACCGAGCGGGATGATGGTTTGCACCGAACCCTTGCCGAAGGATCGCGTGCCGATCAGCGTGGCGCGCTTATGATCTTGCAGCGCGCCGGCGACAATTTCCGATGCCGAAGCCGATCCGCCGTTGATCAGAACAATCAGAGGCTTGCCGTGAGTGAGATCGCCCGGCCGAGCGTTGAAGCGTTGCGTCTCCTCGGCGTTACGTCCGCGAGTGGAAACAATCTCGCCCTTGTCGAGGAAGGCGTCCGATACCGAGATGGCCTGATCGAGCAGACCGCCCGGATTGTTGCGCAGGTCGACGACGAAGCCTTTGACTTTCTCGGCGCCAAGCTGGTTGGTGAGATCGCTGATCGCCTTCTTCAGTCCATCGGTGGTTTGCTCGTTGAACTGAGTGATGCGGATATAGCCGACATCCTCGCCCTCGTTGTGGGAACGCACCGACTTCACGCGGATCACGTCACGCACAATGGAAATGTCGATCGGCTTGTCCTGGCCTTTGCGGATGATGGTGAGCTTGATCTTGGTGTTCACCGGCCCGCGCATCTTCTCGACCGCCTGATTGAGCGTCAGGCCCTGCACCTGCTCGTCGTCGAGCTTGGTGATGATGTCATTGGCCATGACGCCGGCTTTGGCCGCCGGCGTATCGTCGATCGGCGCCACTACCTTCACCAGGCCGTCTTCCATGGTGACTTCGATGCCAAGTCCGCCGAATTCGCCGCGGGTCTGTACCTGCATGTCACGGAAACTCTTCGGATCCATATAACTTGAATGCGGATCGAGCCCGGCCAGCATCCCGTTGATGGCCGATTCCACCAGCTTAGAGTCTTCCGGCTTCTCGACGTAATCGGCACGCACGCGCTCGAACACGTCGCCGAATAAATTGAGCTGGCGGTAAGTGTCAGACGAAGCCGCTTTCGCGCTCGATCCGACGAACGCGATGTGTGGTTGGGTCGCCAACAAGGTCAGTCCGGCGCCTGCGAGGGCACCAAGGAAAATAAGCGAAGTTTTGCGCATCATCCGCGAACCTTTTCACCTTCGTTTGTCGCCCACCACGGGCCGGGATCGATGGGAGTGCCGTCTTTGCGGAACTCCACATAGAGCACAGGTTGTTTGGACTTAGCCGCCGTGGCCACGGATACCTGCGATCCGCCGCCCATTACCGCCACCGGTTCACCGGTAAGCACGAATTGCCCGAGATCGACGGATATCCGGTCCATTCCCGCCAGCAGCACATGATAACCGCCGCCAGCATTGAGGATCAAGAGTTGGCCATAGCTGCGAAACGCGCCGGCGTAAACGACCCAACCGTCGCAGGGCGAGGTAATCTGCGCGCCTGGAAAGGTGGAGATCGATTGTCCGCGTTGGGTTCCATTGGGCCCATCCGAGGCGCCAAAGTCGCGGACTTTGACGCCATTGACCGGCAAATGCAGGTGGCCACGCATGGCGGCAAACGCCACCGCCGGGGCAAGCCGCCCGGGGTCCTTGAGCGCAGCAAGATCCGGCCGGGTGGCATCCTCCTCGATCGAACGGGCTTCTGCGTGTGCCGTGCGGGCGGCGGGATCGAGGTCCGATTCGAGCCTGCCGATCAGTTCCTTCAGGCTGTCGACCTGCCGCGCCAAATCGGCCGCGTGCGTCCGTTCGGCATCAAGCGCCTGTTCGGTGACAGTCTGCTTCTTTTGGCGTTCATCGATCAGCACGGTCAGGCGCAATTGCTCGCGCCCCAATGTGTCGAGGTCGCGCGCCAGACGGTCGTGCCCAATGTCGATTTCCTTCCGCAGCTTGACGGCGTCGGTAAGATCGCTCGCCAGCGCATCGGCCTGCGCGCGCATGCCCGGGACGATGGCACCGAGCACGATCGCGGTCCGCACCGCTTGCAGCGCGTCTTCGGGCTGGACCACCAGCGCCGGCGGTGGCTGATGACCGATCCGTTGCAGTGCCGCGAGAATTTCGACGATCGCCGCCCGCCGCTCGTCGAGGGACTTGCGCAAGGTTGCCGCCCGCTCATCCAGCGGCTTCAATTGCGTTTGGGTGGCGGCAATATTGGCCTCCACGCTGCGCACGCGCGCGGCGGTGTCGATGAGTTGTTGATTGAGCGCGCGCCGGTCGTCGCCGAGCGCGTCAATCTCGCGACGTAACTTGGCTTGGCTTTCCGCCGACGCCCGCTCTTGGGCTCGCGCCGCGTCAAGTTCCTGATCGCGCTGCTTGAGTGCGTCGGCATCGGACGCTGCGGCCGGCGGCGGCGCCACCGACGGCTGCGCGGCCGGCGCCTTGGCCGGCGCTTGGACCGAACCAACCGGGGCTTGGCGGGGCGCCGTCTGGGCAAAAGCAACGAGATCGGCTGCAAACGGCAAAGCAAACGCCAGAGCCGATCCGAGCAAGACGCGTGGATCAGGGCGGATCGAGCGGCGGAGAATCATGTTGCCCAAAGGTAGAGACCGAGTTCCGGAAGGCAATACGCCGACGGTCCTGATACGCCCGGATTAAGGCCCAAAGCAGCCGTTTTCGTCACATAACGGTGAGGCAAGATTAAGAACGTGCAAGGTTCGCGCCTCGCCGATTTCAGGCCCGATGGTAGGGGTGACCGGCGAGGATGGTGCCGGACCGATAAAGCTGTTCCAACAGCATGACGCGAACGATCTGATGAGGCCAGGTGGCCGCGCCGAAGGCGAGCCGCAACTTGGCGCGATCGATTAAATTCGGCGCTATGCCGTCGGCACCGCCGATGACGAAACATACCGCCGCACGGTCTTGTGCACGCCATTGCTGCAGCAGAGCCGCCAGCGCCGGGCTGTCGAGATTCTCGCCGCGCTGATCGAGAACCACGACAACGGCGTCCGGCGGAATGACATTGGCAAGCGCGATCGATTCCTCGACGCGCCGGCGTTCGACGTCATGGGCGCGGCTTTCGCGAATCTCGATGACCTCAAAGTCCCGCAGGCCCAACGGACGCCCGGTCGCCTGCGCGCGTTTGCAATACCACGCCGCGAGTTCGCGTTCGGGTCCCTGTTTCAGACGGCCGACGGCTGCGACGAGCACTCGCATTCGGGTTGGACTGCGCACCACCTGACGGACATGAAGCCTTTGCTTCATGGTCAAGTGAACCCGTAAAAAGACCCTCGTCCTACGCCTGGCTCGCGTGTCGCGCTGGCCGGCTACCCTGCCACATCTTTTCCAGGTTGTAGAAGGCGCGAACTTCTGGGCGGAAGACGTGAACGATCACGTCGATCGCGTCGATCAGCACCCAGTCGCAATGTGGAACGCCTTCGACATGCGCGGCAACACCAGCCTTGTGCAGGTCTTCGACAATCCTGTCGGCAACCGAGCCGACATGGCGCTGCGACCGGCCGGTCGAAACGACCATGTAGTCGCCGATCGAAGATTTGTCTCGCAGGTCTATGGTGAGGGTGTCCTCCGCCTTCATGTCGTCGAGGCGGTGGAGGACCAAACGAAGAATCTCCTCGGCGTCAGGACGCATTCTGGAGACCGATTCGGGCGCGCGACGTTCGGCCCGACGAGTTACAGGTGTAAGCAGGGGTCCTTATCCTTTCGCTCCATTCTCGACCCCACCGAGCGCGGGGCTGGTGTTAAGATAGGCATGCAACGTTAACAGTTTCAACCGCCTTGCCGTCACAGTATTGCAACAAACGGCGGCCGTTCCGGCTTCACTACCGTCGCAATTTCCGTGCCGCCCGTAGCGCCGTCGACGACAGCGGCGACTTGAGCCCGTGCAGATAAATCCAAGCCGGCGGGGTGCGTTCCGGCAGTATCTTGGCCGCCGTTTCAGGAACGCGGGCATAAGCAAGCGCCTGACCGGCGACCCCGGCCGAGGCGTAAAGGCTCGGGCCAAGCCGGTCGACCACGGCGATTGACACCAACCGGGCGATGCCGCGCCAGCGCTGCCAGCGATGGAAGCTGCGCAGATTGTCGGCACCCATGATCCAGACGAAATGGACCTGCGGACAACGCCGCACCAGGTATCTGACGGTCTCGTAAGTATAGGGTGTACCGATCTGCGCCTCGAGATCGGTAACATCGATGCGCGGATGGTGCGCTAGTCGCCGCGCCGCCACCACGCGGACCGCAAGTGGCGCCAAACCGTCGGTATCCTTGAGTGGATTACCGGGCGTGACCAGCCACCAGACTCGGTCCAGCCCGAGCCGTTTCATGGCCAACAGGCACGCCGCCCGATGCGCGGCGTGCGGCGGATCGAAGGTTCCGCCGAACAGTCCGATGCGCATACCGGGTGCGTGCGGGGGCAGGACGAGGCGGGGTATCGCATCGGCCCGGGCATGCGCCGCCCGCAACAGCGGGAACTCGCGGTTCATATCGGTCAGCAACGCCCCCTGCCCCACACTCTGCCCGCCGATTACGGCGGAGCCTACCCATCACGTTGGTCGCGTCTGTCCGTTGCCGCGGATTCTGTATTTGAAGGTCGTCAGCTGCTCGACGCCGACGGGACCGCGCGCGTGCAGCCGGCCGGTGGCGATGCCGACTTCGCCGCCGAAGCCGAATTCGCCGCCGTCGGCGAATTGTGTCGACGCGTTGTGCAGCACGATCGCCGAATCGACCTCACGCAGGAATTTTTCGGCGGTTTTGCAATTTTCGGTGACGATCGCATCGGTATGATGCGAGCCAAAACGCTCGATATGGGCGATGGCCGCGTCCACGCCGTCGACCACGCCGGCGGTGATGATGGCGTCAAGGTATTCGGTGCTCCAGTCGGCCTCGCTGGCGGGTTTGACGCGCGCATCGACCGCTTGCACGGCGTCGTCGCCGCGGATTTCGCAACCAGCATCGATCAGCACCGCAATCAGCGGCTTGAGCAACTTCGATGCGCCGGCGCGATCGATCAGCAACGTTTCGGCCGCCCCACACACGCCGGTGCGGCGCATTTTGGCGTTGAGGACGATCGCCTTGGCCATCGGCAACTTGGCCGAGCGATCGACATAAACATGGCAAACGCCTTCCAGATGCGCGAAGACCGGTACGCGGGCTTCCGTCTGCACGCGGCCGACCAGATCCTTGCCGCCGCGCGGCACCAAAACGTCGATCGCGCCATCCATTCCGGCCAGCATCATGCCGACGGCGGCGCGTTCCGGCGTCGGCACCATGGATATTGCGGCGGTCGGCAAGTCGGCGGCGGCGAGACCTTCGGCCAGGGCGGCGTGAATGGCCCGGATCGAGCGGAAGCTTTCCGAGCCGCCGCGCAAGATCACGGCATTGCCGGCTTTCAGGCAAAGCGCGCCGGCATCGGCCGTCACGTTGGGCCGGCTTTCGTAAATGATGCCGACCACGCCCAGCGGCACCCGCACGCGTTCGATGCGCATGCCGTTGGGCCGCCGCCACGCCGCCACGACCGTGCCGACCGGATCGGCAAGTTTGCGCACCGCGTCGAGACCTTTTGCCATCGCCTCGATCCGCTCCGGAGTAAGCGTCAGGCGGTCGAGAAAAGCCGCCGTGGCACCCGCCGCCTTGGCGTCGGACAAGTCCTCGGCGTTGGCGGCGAGAAGAGCGGCACGCGATCCTCTGATGGCCTTGGCCATTGCTGCGAGCGCACGGTTCTTTTGCGCCGCCGGCGCAAGCGCGAGCGTACGGGCGGCCGCGCGCGCGTCGCGACCAATCTCGCGCATCGTCGTGGCGAGCCCGACCGGGTTCCCGATCACCGTCAGCGGAGCGTTCATGGCCTTGATCCCGCTTGCGTTCGAAGGGTTCCTACCATGTTCGGCAAGGGCCGGCGAGGCTGGCTCCCCTAGCAGGGTTGTCCACATCACTCCACAGCATTTCGCGGGCGGCACTGTTACAAAACTGTAACAGTGCCTCGCGGGCCTGTCACGGAATCCGAGGAACCTCTTCGTTGGCGATGGCGTTTCGTTCGCGGTTCGCACGAAGGAGAGGGTCATGAGGCTGCCGATTTATCGTCCCACCGAGCTGCCGCGCCGGTTCCCGCTCGGCGCCAAATATGTTGTCGAGGGTTGCGGCGCCGATTCGGGCAGCCTGCGCGTCATCGCGCGCTATGTCTTGCTGCCGAGCGGTCGCCGGATCAACGTTCCTCCCGAACTTCCCTTGCCGACGTCGCGGGCCCTGCCTTTCCGCCGTACGCCCGCAAAGCCTGCCCGATCCAAGGGCCGTACGCCTGCGATCGGCAAAAAATTCGCGGCACGGCACGGAACCAGCCGCCCCCTGCCACGTTGATGTTGCAGCGCCGGGCGAAGCCCCCCAGCCCCTCACCCTCAATCACCCGGCGTCGAACCCCCGGCCGCGAAAGTGGCCGGGGGTTCTCTCTTATGGCTGAACGAGCATGCGCTATTGCGGACTGACGACCAAGTCGTCGCGGTGAACCATTTCCGCCCGGCCGCTGAAGCCGAGCAGCGAAGCGATATCCGCCGAGGAACGGCCGCGAATTTTATGGGCATCCTCGGCGTCGTAAGCGCAAAGCCCGCGGCCGACTTCGGCGCCGTCCGGGCCGCGAATGATGACCGCGTCGCCGCGCGCAAACGCACCGTCGATGCCGATGACACCGGCCGGCAGCAAGCTCTTGCCCCGGCGCAGCGCCGCCACCGCACCAGCGTCGATCGTCAGCGTGCCCTTCGGTTCGAGTGCGCCCGCAATCCATTTTTTACGCGCCGTCACCGGATTCGCCGCCGTGAGAAACCACGTACAGCGCGCGCCTTCGGCAATCGCGCGCAACGGATGGTCGCGGCGGCCGGAACCGATGACCATGTGCGTGCCGGCATTGGTGACGATCCGCGCCGCTTCGATCTTGGTCTGCATGCCGCCGCGCGAAAGTTCCGAAGGTGCCGCGCCCGCCATGGCCTCGATCTCCGGCGTGATGCGCGCAACGCTCGGCACGTGCCGGGCTGCCACATTTTCCTCCGGCGGCGCCTCGTAGAGACCGTCAATATCCGAGAGCAGTATCAGCAGATCGGCGCTGACCATGGTAGCAACGCGCGCCGCGAGGCGATCATTGTCGCCGTACCGGATCTCATTGGTTGCGACGGTATCATTTTCGTTGATGACCGGAATGGCGCGCCATTGCAGCAACGTGTCGATGGTCGAGCGCGCATTCAGGTAGCGGCGCCGCTCCTCGGTATCGCCGAGCGTCACCAGCACCTGACCGGCAATGATGCCGTGGCGCGACAGCGCCTCGGTCCAGGTGCGCGCCAGCGCGATCTGGCCGACCGCCGCGGCGGCCTGGCTGTCCTCGAGCTTCAAGGGACCGGCGGGAAGCCTGAGCACCGCCCGCCCAAGCGCGATTGCGCCCGAAGACACAATCAGTAAATCGCGTTTGTCGCGGTGAAGTTCGGCGAGATCGGCGGCGAGCGACGCCAGCCACGCTTCCTTAAGCCCGCCGGCCTGCGAGTCGACCAGGAGCGAAGAGCCGACCTTCACGACGACGCGGCGGAAATCGGCGAGCGCGGGCGTTTGCATGGTGGCACGGACAGAATTCACGGCAGCGTTCACAGCTCGGCTTCACGTTCGAGCTGTGCCTTGTTCTCCAGGCAATAATAGCCCGACAAGCGGCTCACAAGCTTGCGCCGCTTCCACTCATTGAGGATACGGCTGACATTTTCGCGCGCGATACCGGCCATGGCGGCGATGTCGGCCTGCCCGATTTTTTGCCGGATGACGATACGACCCGAGCCGACGTCCTGGCCGAAATGGTCGGCCAGTTCGAGCAGCGTCGAAGCGACACGACCTTTGAGCGGCAAGAAGCTTCCGGCAGCGACCACCGTATCGGTCTCGCGCAGCCGCGCCGCGAGCAGGGCGATAAGCGACTTGTAAAGCTCGGGATGCTTTTGCGCGAATGTTTCGAAGGCGGCACGGCTGAGAAAACTCAACGATGCGTCGCGAACCGCAATCACCGTCGCCGATCGCGCCAGCCCGTCGATCATCGACAATTCGCCGACGATGCCGCCCGGACCGAAGAAATTGAGAATGCGTTCGCTGCCGGCACTCGACATCATCGTTACCTTGAGCAAACCTTCCTCGACCCGGTAGCAGCCATCGCCAGGATCGCCGGCGAGAAAAAGTACCTCATCGGCGCGCAACTTGATGGGCTTGGTGCCGGTAAACAGCTCCGTTCCCAGACTTCCTGGCAGTTCCGACAGCAGGCTCGGGGATGGACGCGGGCTTTTTTCGGTCATGCGACTCCGACCTGGTAGACGCTACTGGCGCCGCGAGCACGTCCCGCCAATTGCGTTATTCGGTCTTGTTGGCGAACTGGAACATGGAGCCGTTATTCGGGTCGGCCAAGTACGGCATCCAGTGTCGTCCAGTATCCTCGTGGACCCTCGCGTTGCCGCCCCAGTAGAACCGCAGACCTGCCATTGCCATCCAAGCCTGCTCGGCGGCGGCAAAACCTCCTGCCGGGCTAAATCCGATGGCGGGGTTTGCATTCGGCGCTCCATACGCAACGTCGGCGAACACTGCAAAGTAATCGGAAATCGGTACTGAAGCGTCGGCGCCGATCGTCCATTTCAAACCTTGATAATTCCCCGCAACCGCAAACCCGTTGGGTGCAATCGAAAAATGGTCGATCCCGGGACCGGCATAAAAGTCGACGAAGCCGCCGTCGGCCAGATTGTATTTGTAGAAAAAGTTGAGCTGATCAAGCGATCGTATGGTGTTGGGGGTGCCGAACGCGCAGGTGGCGCAGGTCACCGAGTTGGCGTGGATGGCGGCCCAAACCCCGACCTCGTGCGTCGGCGTAATGTCGTAGGAAGCTTTCAAGCGCCACTGTTCCAGCGTGTAGTTCTGGCCGAACGTGTTCATGTTGTTGTTGAACGACACGTCGTAGACGAAGCCAACACCGAAACGCGAGAGCAACGGCCCGTAGGGGTCCGGACGACGAAATAATCCGGCCGAAAGGAAGCTTTGCGACGACATTTCATTGAGCGTCGCGCCGGGCGAGACTTTGCCGCCGAAATTGTAGACGCCGGTCGTTGCGGCCAATTGCGCCCCGAACCCGAATGCCTCAAGTACGGGAATCGGCGCTGCGGCATTGCCGCCGCCGAACGCGCCGAAGTTGTCGGGATAGGTCCCTTGCGGCTCGGCACCGAATGCGCCTGCGCCAATCATGAGAGTCCCGCCGACGCAGCCGGAATTCGTGCATAGGAAATCATTTCCGTCCGTCTTCAGTGGCGGCGCCGCCGCAGCTTTCGCCACCACTGGCGGCGGCGGCGCGATCGGCGGAGCTGCCGTTGCTGGGACAACGGCCTTGGTCCGATTTCCGAGCAATTGACGCGCAAGCGCCGCGCGCTCGGACGGCGAGAGTTTCAACAATTCGGCGCGCGTCGCCGGCGAGAGTTGCGCCAGCGGCGCCGAGTTCTGGGCAAACGTGGCTGTCGGCACAAATAAAAGTGCAACGACCAGCGAGGCGGTATGTGCGCGCATGTGGCCCCCCGAAAAGTCGAACCCGCCATTGCCGGCGATCCGCATCGGACGCGGCGATTCCGAAGCGGAGACTATAACACCCGCTTTCCGCCTCACCATAGGCGGCGTCTACGGACCAACCACGCCATAAAATAAAAGCCCGCCCGGATGAGAAATCCGGGCGGGCTCGGTCGACCCGATGAGGGTCGGAGGGGTGTTGGGGACCGAGAGTCCACCCCTAGGCTGTCGCCGGCGGCCCGCAGGGGGTCGGGGGGATGCGTGGCTACGCGGCGAACCAGGCCATTTGCTTAACCACACCTTAATCGCCCTAGCGGATGGCGAAGTGACCGCCATCACAGAAAGGGCGGTTATGATAACGCCATGATTTCATGAATGTATTTTACTCAGGAAGCGCGCACTTTGACGCCGGCGCGTTTCTCGATTGGCAAAATGACCGCGCTCACATCCGCGTCTGAGCCAAGTTCGTCGACAGTCCGCTGTAAAGCCTTGGCAACCGTCGCGATCACCTCGGTCGGCACACCCAGCGTATCGCGCTCGGCAAGAAACAGATTCACGTCCTTCAACAACAAGCCCGCCGTGAAGCCGAGATCGAACGTGCCGGGCAGGATCGCGCGCGCGACCTTGTCTTCCGTCATGGTGTTGCGGCCGGTGCCGGCGTTGACCACGTCGAGCATAAGGCGCGGATCGAGGCCGGCTTTCATTCCGGTCACCATCGCCTCCGATGTCGCCACCATGGCGGTTGCGGACAGCACGTTATTGACAAGCTTCATGGTCTGCCCGGCACCCGAACGCTCGCCGATGAAAAACACCTTGCCGATCACCTTCAGCGCGGGTTCGACCGCCGCCACGTCGGCGCGCGGACCGGAAGCCATCACCGCAAGGGTACCCTTCTCGGCACCGCTCACGCCGCCGCTGACCGGGGCGTCGATCTGAACGATGTCGCGCGCCGCCAGAAGCGTGAAGATACGCTGCGCGGTAACCGCCCCGGTGGTTGAGACATCGACGAAGCGCCGGACCCGCTTGCCGTGAATGACGCCGTTCGGACCGGTCGCGACTTTAAGCACCACGTCCGGCGTCGGCAGGCTCGCCATCACGACCTCGGCCGCGTCGGCGACCTCTGCCGGCGAGCGCGCCGCGACTGCGCCCAGCGCGGCAAGATTGCCGATTGCCTCCTGGCGAACGTCGTAGACGACGACGCGATGGCCGGCCTCGATCAGCCGGCGCGCCATGTGCGAGCCCATATTGCCGAGGCCGATAAAGCCGATATCCATCACATCACTCCTTGCTCAATCGCCAACCGGCGAAGCGGCAAATTCCGCCCGCACTTTTTCCGTATGCTGGCCGAGTGCCGGCACCGGGCCGTAGCGGCGCGACTCCGAAGCCCGTTGCTCGGCGGGCGCCGAGTAAGAAACGCTGCCGCTTGGCGTCTCAACCGTGACGCGGCGCAGATGCGGATGCCCGGCAAGGCCGGCCACGTCGTTGACGCGCGCAAACGCAATATCGGCGGCGGCGAGTTGGTGCATCAGGGCTGCGGCATCGAGCCGGCTGGTGATGGCGGCAACTTTTCGATCGGTCTCGGCGCGGCGTGCGACGCGGGCTTTGTTGGTGGCAAAATCCGGATCGGCGGCAAGCGCCACATCGTCCAGGACCTTTTCCGCCAGTAGCCGCCATTCGCGATCGTTCTGGATGCCGATGAGGACATCGACACCGTCACGGGTCGGATAAGCGCCATACGGCACGATGGCGGCATGTGTGAGACCCACCCGTCGCGGCGGCTTGCCGGCTTCCTGCTGCATCAGCGGGACCGCCATCCAGTCGGCCATCGAGTCGAACATCGACACGGACAGCTCGGCGCCTTCGCCGGTGCGTTGCCGCGCCAACAGGGCTTCGAGAATGGCTTCGTACGCGTTCAAGCCGGTGCCGACATCCACCACCGACACGCCGACGCGTGACGGTTCGGTTGTGCCGGTGATCGCGGCAAGACCGACTTCGGCCTGAATGAGCAGGTCGTACGCCTTGCGCGCGGCAAATGGTCCGCTCTCGCCGAACCCGGAAATCGAGCAGCAGATCAAACGCGGATAATCGCGGCGCAGGCGCGGGATCGGGAATCCGAGCTTGGCCGTCGTGCCCGGCTTGAGATTCTGCACGAAAATATCGGCACGGCCGAGCATTGCCTCCAGCAGCGCCTTATCCCCGGTCTTGTTGAGATCGAGCACCACCGATTCCTTGCCGCGGTTGAGCCAGACGAAATAGCTGGATTCACCGTTGGCGAAATCGTCATAAAAGCGCGCGAAATCTCCCTCCGGCCGTTCGATCTTGATGACGCGTGCTCCGGCGTCCGCGAGCCGGCAGGTGCACATCGGCGCGGCGACCGCCTGTTCAAGCGAGACGACGAGCAGGCCTGAGAGCGGCAAGGTCATGTGCCGTCACCTCGCGGTGGCCGCCAACGGGTCCGGCCCGAAGTGGCCGGCCCGATGACAAGCTCCGCGGCCCTCGAAGGGCGACGGTCCGGGCGGTTCATCCTTCGAGGCTCGCCATGGCATGTGGTCGAAGATGCGCGTGAACGCGCCGATCGCTCGCACCTCGAGATGGCGGTAAACGTCAATACGACCTCGGCAAACCCAGCACGTGCTCGGCGACATAGGACAGCACCAGATTGGTGGAAATCGGCGCCACCGTATAGAGCCGGGTCTCGCGGAACTTGCGCTCGACATCGAACTCCTCGGCAAAGCCGAAGCCGCCATGGGTCTGCACGCACATATCCGCCGCCGCCCACGAGGCCTCGGCAGCAAGGTGCTTGGCCATGTTGGCCTCGGCGCCGCACTCCTTGTCAGATTCGTACAGGGTCGCCGCTTCGCGCACCATCAAGGCGGCGGCGCGCATGCCGATATAGGCGCGCGCGATCGGAAACTGCACGCCCTGGTTCTGTCCGATCGGCCGGCCGAATACCACGCGCTCGCGCGCATAAGCCGCGGACTTGTCGACGAACCATTTGGCGTCGCCAATGCATTCGGCGGCGATCAGGATGCGTTCCGCGTTCATGCCGGACAGAATGTAGCGAAAGCCATCGCCTTCGCTGCCGATCAGGCTGTCGGCGGGGACCCGCATATTCTCAAAAAATACTTCGGTGGTCGCATGATTCATCATTGTGCGGATCGGGCGGATGGTCAGGCCGTTGCCTTTGGCCGCGCGCATGTCGACGAGAAATACCGAAAGCCCGCCGGTGCGTGACTTCGCCTGCTCGCGCGGGGTGGTGCGGGCGAGCAGCAACATCAGATCCGAATGTTCGGCGCGCGAGGTCCAGATCTTCTGGCCATTGACGACATAACCGTCGCCGTCGCGCGTCGCCGTGGTACGCAGGCTGAGCGTATCGGTCCCGGACGTCGGCTCGGTTACTCCGAACGCCTGCAACCTCAGCTCGCCGCGCGCGATCGCCGGCAAGTAAAGTTTCTTCTGCGCCGTGCTGCCGTGACGCAGCAGCGTGCCCATGGTGTACATCTGCGCGTGGCAGGCGGCACCATTGCAGCCCGACGCCTGGATTTCCTCCATGATCGCTACGGCCGCATGCATGGAGAGTCCGCTACCGCCGTGTTCCTCGGGAATGAGCGCGGCGAGAAAGCCGGCCTTGGTCAGCGCCGCGACGAACGCGTCCGGATAGGCGCGTTCGCGATCGAGCTGCCGCCAATATTCGCCGGGGAAATTCGCGCACAACGCACGGACCGAGGCGCGGATCGGCGCTAGGTCCGCGCCTTCGGTCATGACCTCACCTCGGCGCGGCCGTGATTGATGGCGATGACGTCGCGCTCAAGTACGCGGGCACGAAAGCTCATGATCGTGCCGTCCTGCCACATCTCGGTGCGGATGGTTTCGCCGGGCAGCACCGGACCTGAAAATCGGCCGGCGAACGAAACGAGCCGCGCCGGATCGTAGCCACACATCGTCTTCAGCAAGGCGTGGCCGGATACGCCGAAGGTGCCGAGGCCGTGCAGGATCGGCCGTTCATAGCCAGCGGCCTTGGCGAAGGCGGGCTCGGCATGCAGCGGATTGTAGTCGCCGCTGAGGCGATAGATCAGCGCCATCTCCGGGCGGGTGCCGAGATCGCACACCACATCCGGCGCGCGCGCCGGCATCGGATGCGGCGGCGGAGTCTGCCGCGGCGGGCCGCCGAAACCGCCGTCGCCGCGGCAGAAGATCGTCTGCGTCACCGTCGCGATCGGCGCACCGCTTGTTTTGTCGCTGATCGCGCGCTCGGTGAAAATGAGCGCGCCCTTGCCGGCGCCCTTGTCGACCACTTCGACGATTTTGGTACGGCCGATCACGACGCCCCGCCCGGTGAGCGGCCGATGCAGCGTAAAGCCCTGCTCGCCGTTGACCACCATTAACCAGTTGATGCCGGTGTCGGAGCGCTGGGCAAGCGAGCCGGTGTGGCCGAGCACGGTCGCCATGGTCGGCAGCACTTTCAGATTTTTCTCGTAGACGAACGCCAGTTCGTCCTCATTCAACGGATCGTGGCCGAGGCCGACACCAAGCGCATAGAGCATGCAGTCCTTCGGCTCGTAGGCCTGCTCCGCCGGTTCGATCTGCATCGCCATCAACTGGTCGTAGGCGATCGGCATGTCACACCGGATCCCACGCAAACACATCCTGCGAGCGCTCAAGCGGGGTGAACGACGCGGCGAAGGCGCCTTTGAGCTGTTCGGCGAGTTTGTGCGGCGTCCAGCCGTCGGAGCGATGCAGCGTGCGGATCGGACGGTTGGCGTTGAACAGATAGATTTCATTGTTGCGGGCGCCGAGAACCTGGCCGGTGATGCCGGTGGCGCTTTCCGAGGCGAGATAAACCACGAGCGGGGCGACCTTTTCCGGGACCATCTGGCTGGCGCGGGCCACGCGCGCCTTCTCCTCGGGCGTTTCCGACGGAATCGTCTGCACCATGCGCGTCCACGCAAACGGCGAAACGCAATTCGAGCGCACGTTGAACCGCGCCATGTCGAGCGCGATGCCGCGCGACAGCCCGACGATGCCCATTTTCGCCGCCGCGTAATTGGCCTGACCGAAGTTGCCGACCAGGCCGGAGGTCGAGGTCATGTGCACGTAACTGCCGGAATTCTGCTCGCGGAAAACCGTCGCACAGGCGCGGCTCATGATAAAGCTGCCGTTGAGATGCACGTTGATCACGTCGGACCAGTCGGCCCAGCTCATGCGGTGAAAAATACGGTCGCGCAGGATGCCGGCGTTGTTGACCAGGATGTCGACGCGGCCGAACGCGTCGGTCGCCGCCTTCACGATTTTGTCGCCGTTGGCGGGCTCGCTGATGGACAGCGTCGAGGCGATCGCCCGACCACCGGCCTTTTTGATCTCGCTGACCACCTCATGGGCCGGCGTCGCATCGGACCCTTCGCCTTCGACGCTGACGCCGATGTCGCAAACGACGACGCGGGCGCCCTCCTGCGCCATCAGCAGCGCAATCCCGCGACCGATGCCGCGGCCTGCGCCGGTAACGATGGCGACTTTGCCGTCAACGATGCCCGGCATCGCTATCTCCCCTTGCCCCACACTTCGTCGGCGACCTCGACGATCATCTTGAGCTTTGCCCATTGCTCGTCCTCGGCGAGGATATTGCCTTCTTCGGTCGAGGCGAAGCCGCATTGCGGTGACAGGCAGAGCTGGTCGAGGTCGGTGAACTTGGCCGCCTCCTCAAGGTGCCGTTTGATCGCGTCCTTGCCTTCCGGCGCACCGCTCTTGGACGTTACCAGGCCTAGCACGGCGACGCGCCCTTTCGGCAGCCGTTTGAGCGGCTCAAATCCGCCGGCGCGGCTGGTGTCGTACTCCATGAAATAGCCGTGCACCTTGATCCGGTCGAACAGCACCTCCTGCATCGCGTCATAGCCGCTGGTACCCGAACCCATAAAGGTCGATCTGTAGTTGCCGCGGCACAGATGCATGGTGACCGTCATGTCAGGCGGGATATCCGAGATTGCGGTATTGATGAGATCGCCGTACAGCACGCCGAGCCGGTCCGGATCGTCGCCGCGTTCTTTCATGCGCGCCCGATAGCCCTGATCGCAAAGCATGGCGATAAAAACCTCGTCGAGCTGCAGGTAACGGCAGCCGGCGTCGGCAAAGGCGCGCACGGCCTTCCTGTACGCTTGGCCGAGATCGTCAAAGAACTCATCGAGTTGCGGATACACCTTTTTGTCGATCGGCGTCGGCGATGGCCGGCCGTAGATCGCCGAAGGCGCCGGAATGGTCATTTTCGGCGTGCGCCGGGTGTGCGCTCGCAGAAATTTGAAATGGTCGAGCATCGGGTGACCGGAGAAGCCGATCTTGCCCGTGACCTTCACCCCTTCGTTACGCGTGGTGACCGCGGCGAAACTGATGCCGGCATTCATCACGTGCCGTTCGACGCCGTCGAGTCCCCACAGAAAATCGAGATGCCACCACGAGCGGCGGAATTCGCCGTCGCTGATGGATTGCAGCCCCACCTCTTCCTGCTGGCCGATAATCCTTTCGATCTCGCGGTCTTCGACCGCCTTGAGCGCGGCGTGGTCGATTTCGCCCTTGGCGCGGCGCTCGCGCGCCGCTTTTAAAGCGGCCGGCCGCAACAGGCTGCCGACGTGGTCGGCCCGGAACGGCGGCTTGGTCCGTTCGCTCATGAGCCCCATACCTCGTCGGCAAGCTCGACGATCATGCGCAGCTTTGCCCATTGCTCCTCTTCGCCAAGGACATTGCCCTCCTCGGTCGAGGCGAAGCCGCATTGCGGCGAAAGACAGAGCTGATCGAGCGCCAGGTATTTGGTCGCCTCCTCGATACGCCGCTTGATGTCGTCACGGCTTTCGAGTTTGCCGGATTTGCTGGTGACCAGCCCGAGCACGACGGTCTTGCCTTTCGGGACGTGGCGCAGCGGCTCGAAGCCGCCGGCACGATCGCTGTCATACTCCATGAAGTAGCCGTGAACGTTGATGCTATTGAACAGCGTTTCGGCCACCGGCTCATAGCCGCCGCTAGCAACAAAACTCGAACGGAAATTACCGCGGCACAGATGCATGGTGACGGTCATGTCCGGCGGAATGTTCGCGAGCGCGGCGTTGATCATGCCGGCGTAGATCGCCGGCAATTTTGCCGGATCCTCCCCGCGCGCGACAATATGCTGGCGCAGCGATGGATCGCACAGATAGGCGAGATTGACTTCGTCGAGCTGCAGATAACGGCAGCCGGCGGCCGCGAAAGCC
>JAGXAC010000235.1 GCA_019075925.1 Hyphomicrobiales bacterium
GCCTTGAGTGAGAGCGTCACGATGGAATAGCCCGGCATTTTGTGGTTGGCGACCGAATTGGCGAACCAGGCTTCGAACGCAGCATCGGCGCCGCGAGCCTCGGCAAGCGCGCGCGGCGAATCCTCGAGTTGCACATAGTCTGGATAAGCGAAACGTCCGGCGATTTCCGCGAACACGGCCGGATCGAGCGCCAGCACGCCGTCCTTGATGCTCGCCCACTCGGCCTCGACCTCCTTGGCGAACGCTTCCGCGCCGAGTTCGTGGACCAGGATCTTGATGCGGGCTTTCCAGATATTGTCGCGCCGGCCGAACTGATTGTAGGTGCGCAGCACGGCCTCGACGTAACTCAAAAGATCGCGCTTGGGCAGGAACGGCTTGATGGTCTTGGCGAGGAACGGCGTGCGGCCAAGTCCGCCGCCGACCATCACCTCGAAGCCGAGCTCGCCGGCGCCGTTGCGATGCAGTTGCAGAGCCAGATCGTGGATGCGCAGCGCCGCGCGATCGTGCACCGCCGCGCCGACCGCAATCTTGAACTTGCGCGGCATGAACGAAAATTCCGGATGCAGCGTGACGTGCTGGCGGATCACCTCGGCGTAGATGCGCGGATCCTCGATCTCGTCGGGCGCAACGCCCGCCCATTGATCGGTCGTGACGTTACGCACGTTGTTGCCGCTCGTCTGCATGCCGTGCATACCGGCGCCGGCGAGGTCGGCCATCGCGTTGGGGAGCTGTTCGAGCTTGATCCAGTGGAACTGGATGTTCTGCCGGGTGGTGAAGTGGCCGTAGCCTCGATCGTAGGTGCGGGCGACGTGCGCGAGCTTGCGCAATTGCGCCGACGACAGCGTGCCGTAGGGAATCGAGATACGCAGCATGTAGGCGTGGAGCTGCAGGTAGACGCCGTTCATCAGCCGCAGCGGCTTGAATTCCTCCTCGCTCAACTCACCGGACAAGCGGCGCGCGACCTGGTCGCGGAAATCCGCGACCCGCTCGGCGACCAGCGTACGGTCAAGATCGTCGTAAAGGTACATGCGGACGACGCGACTGCGGCCTAGATGCCGAACGTCACCGGCAGATCGATGGTCGGGCCGCCGAGCCGGATCAGCTCGCGCAAATTGCCCGGCCGCACGCCGCCGTCGGCTGTAAGCTTGACCGGCGCGATATATGGACCGACCGCGCGCAGATCGTCGGCGACCGCGGCGGCGACCAGTTCACGGGCGGTCGCCGAATTGCTGGTCACCGCGGCGTCGGGCAGTCGCGTGGTCCAGCCGCCGTCGGCGCGGCGATACACAACCGCCCCGTCGCCGACGCGGTTGGCGGTGACGACGACCGGCCCGGTGATTTTGATTTTTTGATCGAGGGGTGAGGTCATTGGAGCGCCTCCGGGGTTTTTGGCGCCGGCTGGCGCCGGCGGAAAACGATCTTCTATATAATCGCATCTAAGTCTTTGAAAAAGAAGATTATTCTACCAAAGGCGCAGTCCGCAGGAGCACAGTTCATCCTCCACAAGCGCGTTGCCGCATAGATCATCCTACGCGCCATGTTTGGAGTGCTGCCCAGCTCGGCCGACCGCGCCCGCGGCCGGAATTTTTGCCGGGACTTCGGGGGCGGCCACCGCCGTGCCGATTGGCATGCTCCGCAAGTTTAGGCGCCGAGGCATGGAACCCACGTGGGGAGTATGTCTTTAACTGCACTGGGGACCGCATGGTAACGAAACAGCAAACGGCGCAAAGCTCCTGCGGCTCACGATTCTTTAGTGGATCGCTGCGATTGATTGGATGAAATGACCGATTTCAGCGAATAAACTCGTCTCCTGACGGTGGGCTTCTCGGCGGCTGATGCGCGCTTCCTCGTTTAACCAGGCCGGGATGGCGGCGGCGATCCGCATCCTGCAACTGTCGAAAAGACTACGGCAGCATCCGTTGCTCGGCTACGCAACGGCCATTGGTTTGGTCGGGCTGGCGTGTTTGCTGCAATGGACGTTCGAAAGCGCCTATGGCGGCGCGCCCTTTCTGACGATTTATCCAGCGGTCATCCTGACCACGCTGATCGGCGGTCTCGGCGCCGGCGCCCTCTCCGCGATTCTGGCCGGCCTGTCGCAATGGGCGTATTTCATACCGCAACTGCATTGGTTCGCCGTACTTACTTACGTGTTCGATGCGACCGTCGCCGTGTCGTTGATCGTCTTCATCAACCGTACGCTCGATTTGCTGGTCGCCGGCATCGACCTTGAGAAGCAGGCCAAGCAGCATCAATACCTTCTGGCGACCGAACTGCATCACCGCATCCAAAACCTGTTCACGGTGATCCAGGCGGTGATCCGCTTCAGCCTGCCGGGCGATGGCGCGATTGCAAAATCGGTCATCAAGGAGCGGCTGATGGATCGCCTGCAGGCGATGTCGGCGACCAACCGGGCAATCACCGATTCCATGGGTGGCGGCATCCGCCTGATCGACCTCCTCAACAACACCATTCGCGGCTTCGAATCTCGTGTCGCGGTTGTCGGCAATCCCGGACTGGTGCTCGGCCCGCAGATGGCCCAGAATTTTTCCCTGATCCTGCACGAGCTTCTGACCAACGCCTTGAAATACGGTGCGTTGTCAGTCCCCGACGGACGCGTCAACCTGCAACTCGACTGGACGTCATTCGTATTGACTTTCGTCTGGCAGGAGAGCGGCGGCCCCACGGTAGCGACGCCGGGCAGTTCCGGCTTTGGCAGCCGCATCCTCGGCGACTTCGCCAAAAGCTTTTGCCGGAACGTGGAGGCAAACTATGCGCCGGAAGGCTTCCGCTACACCCTGCAAATCCAGTCCGATCAAAACCGCTTCGTCGAGCCGGACCTCGCATCGACCACCGCGTCCGATTCGATCGTCGCGGCAGCCGCAAAGCTCAAACAGGCTGCCGTACCCCGCGCGCGGCGCGGTGCCGAGAACAAGTCCGTCAAGGAAGGCGTGCTGCACGACTGGGAGCTTTATCAGGCGAGGAGCGAAGACTCCTGAACGCCGCTCTCAGCTTGCCGGCACCGGGCCGCACCAGCCGGGCAAATAACCCGCCTCCTCCGTCTTCGCCAACTGCATCGCCCGCTCGAGCGAGCCGTCAAAGTTGGTTTCGATCAGTTTACGCTTGATCCGCCGGCGCAGGAAATCCGCCCACAAAAATTCGCTGAAGGGGGTCGTGTCCTTGGCGAAGCCGCCTTGCCGGCGCAATTCTCCCGCGAGCGAACGGAACGGATCGTCGACCATTTCGATGACCGATTTCGGAATATAGTTGTGGTGCCGGCGGCGGCCCTGATCGTCATACGGATGCATCCAGCCACGGTTATCCATCACCGCCCAGAATGCATCGCGATCGAGCGCACCCAAATTCGAAACGACGGTGACGGCGACGTCTTTGATGCCTTCGTCGTGCAGCGCGCGCGCGAGATGATGGTGATCAACAATGTAATGTCGATCCTTGCGGCCGAGCACCACCGGAATCACGTGCCTGCCGAGGAATTCGCCGGCCTTTTTCTTGGTCTTCTTCGCGGTTTCACGCCAATGCTTGCGCTTGGCCTCTACTTCGCGCATGCCGACGGTGATCTGCGTGGGCCGCAGGTCGACAATCGCGACGGTGGTCAACACCGGCTCGCGCACGATCGTCATGCCATCACCTCGCTGAACCGCACACGGCCTCGGGCACCCACGGCGTCGTCCATCGACGCCGGCTCAGTTCATGCTTTCCGGCCTTGTCTGGTACGCCGGGACCGACTTTCGCACAAGCATGGCCAGGCGCGTGGACAAGCAGTAGAGAGCCCGCTATGGGCGACGTTGAACCAACTAGGGGTCCGGTCATGCCGCGGCAATGGGCTTGCTCCGGTCGGATGCGCGAAAGCCGGTTTTCCGGACGGTTCGCACTCGCGCTCGCCCTCCTCGTCGGCCTCGGCGCCGCGCACCAGGCATCTGCCAAGCAGCCGGCGCCGGCAGCAACCGCAAAACCGGCCTGCCACCGTTCGGCGTTTCGTGTCGTGATCGACGTCGGTCACACGATTGACTCGCCCGGCGCCGACAGCGCCCGCGGTGTTCCCGAATATCAATTCAATCTCGCCCT
>JAGXAC010000050.1 GCA_019075925.1 Hyphomicrobiales bacterium
TTCGGCGTGCTGCGCGATTTCAGGAGCAGCGGGCGCGCCGTTCATGTCGCCCGCAATCTGCGACCACTCCCGCTGCGTGTGGGCCCAGTCGGTGTGATCGTGCGCGCCAGCATCCCACGATGCACCGGTATTGCCGCTGTTGGCGTTCGTGTTGAACACGAAGCTGTCGTTGGCCTGCGACGCAGACGGGCTTGCGGAGTTCGCTGCCGGCGGGTCGAAGATCAGCGTGCCGTTGGATCCATCGGTGGCGAACTGGAATGTCCCGGTGAAGTCGACAAACGTAAGCTTGGCCGTGGTCGTTCCGTCCGAAATCTTCAAAACGCCCGTCACCGAATTGTAGTGCTCGGTGAAGCTGTCGGACGTGTAGTCGATGTTGGTTACGTCGATTTCGTCCGTTGTCGCCAGGCTCGGACTATCGGCGGCCGTACCGGTGAAGCCCGCGATCTTGCCGGAAAATCCGGCTCCATCGTCGATGATGAGCTCCCCGTAGCCGCCGCCGCTGAAGGTCACGGTCTGATGCGACGAAACGGTCGACTCGAATTCAACGACGGCGCCGTTGCCGATGTCTACCGACCCGGTGCCGGTGACCGCACTGGCCACGATCAGGTGACCTGTCGGACCGGTCGCTTCAAGCGTCCCGGTGTTTGTAATTGCCTTGTTGCCGGTTTCAATGGTCAGCATACCGGTTGCGTCGATCGGACCGTTGGCGTCGTTGATCAGCGTCAGATCTCCGCTGCCGTCGCCGATCGCTCCGGCACCCGAGATCGTGTTGTTCACGTTCTCCAGTGTGTCCGGGCTGTGGTGGGTTCCGTTGCCCTCGATTTGGCTGTCGCCCGCGAGGATAATGTCACCGCTGCCGGTGAGTTTAACGCCGCCGCCAGTGGCGTCGATGATCAGGCTGGCGCCGCCCGAGCCGTCGCCGACATCAATGGTGCCGTGATTGGCGATGGTGCCCTGGAGCGTCAGCGACGTGTCGGGATCGACCTGTATGTCGCCGGCGCCGTTGATTGTCAGAGGCTGGATAATACTGCCGCTTGCCGTCTCCGATCCGTCGAAGGTGACGTTGGCGCCGGTATGGCCGGCGGTGATCTCGACGACGCCGCTGCCGAACGCCGAAATTGTGCCGCCAATGATATCGGTGCCATTGAAAAGCTCGACGGTCGAGGTGCCGCCCGCTTTGATGACGCCGTCGTTGGCGCCGCCGTCGGTATTGTCGACAGTGACGTGATGCAGCGCGACGGTCGCGCCGTCTCCAATCGCTTCGATCGTGCCGCCGTTGTTGTCGATGGTCAGGGTCGGCTGGCCCGCCGGGTGCTGAAAGTTGATCGTGGCATGATTCGTCGCCTCGATCGTGCCGCCGTTCTGAACCGTGTCGCCGTCGGCGCTTGCCGCGATATCGATCCGCGAACCGTTCCCCGTCGCCTCGATTGTCCCGTCATTGGAAAACGAATCGCTGGTCGCCAGGGTCAGCGCGGCGCTGTAGCTCGCTTCGATGGTTCCGCAATTGTCGATGATAAAGGCGGCAATGCTGACCGCCGTATTCTCGTCCGCGATAACGGTACTGCCGCCGCCGACGGAGAATGTGCCGTCGCCGCCGATGGATGTATCGCCCCTAAGCTTCAGCGTCGCCGGATGCCAATCGCCGACCTGAATCTGGCCGCTGTTCCACACCGTGACGCCGTCGAGCGTGGCGCCCTGACAGGTCGCGATATCGACCGTGCCGTGACAGCCGATGCAGAGCGTGCCGTCATGGATGGCGGTGCCGTCCGCAAGGGTCAGCGTTGCCGGCCGTGAATCGTCGACCTGGATGTCGCCACGGTTCCAGACCGTGACGCCATCGAGGCTTGCGCCCTGACATGTCTCGATGTCGAGCGTGCCGTGGCAGCCGATGCACAGCGTGCCGTCATGGATGCTCGTGCCGTCCGCAAGCGTCAACGTCGCGCGGCCCGACTCGCCGACATCGATAGTGCCCCGGTTCCAGACCGCAACGCCGTCGAGCATTGCGCCCTGACATGTCTCGATGTCGAGCGTGCCGTGGCAGCCGATGCAGAGCGTGCCTGCGTCCATCGTCGTGCCGCCGCTCAGTGTCAGCGTGGTGCAGGCATCGACCAGCAGATAGCTGTTGCAGCCGATGGTGACACCGTCGAGCGTGCTGCACCCGTAAACGGTTTCGATGACGCCGCCGTTGTCGGTCTTCAGCGTGCCGCCGCCGATGAACGTATCGGCGAGCTCGATCTTGGCGCCCCAGCCGAAGGCTGCAATCGTGCCGCCGTCGTTGGCAACGGATGAATTGGCGAACTTAACCGCGCCGTGATCCTCGGCGAGAATTTTACCGCCGCTTTTATTGATGAGATCCGACACGCCACAGAACACGACAAGCCCGCAATCGGCCGCCTCGATTGTGCCTTGATGCTTGTTGACGACGGTTGCGCCGCCGAACCAAACAGTTCCACCATCCTTGGCTTCGATCAGCGCTTTATGCGAATTGATGACGCTCGAATCCCACGCAAAGTCGATGGAGCCGCCTGCGGAGGCGACGATCTTTGCGTGGTGACCGTTGTTGTGGACGTCGGCATCGTCGAACGTGACGGTGCCATTGTCCTTGGCCTCGATCTTGCCGGTGTTCTCCACCGTCGAGTGTTTGATCTTGATCGTACCGCGGTCGTCCGCCTTGAGCGTCCCCTCGTTGGTCAGATCGGAGTGATCGAAGACGATCTTGCCGCGATGGGTCGCGGCGATGACGCCGGAATTGTCGGCGTTGCCGTCAATCTCGACGATATCGCCGGCGCCGCTGACGCGGAGGTGGCCGCTGCTGCCGATGGTCAACGGACCTTCGATCTTGAGCGCCGGGGGGTCGCCGGTGACCAGGATCGTGCCCTCGTCGTCGACCGCGCCCAAAACCGTCAGCGAACCGCCTACGATGTCGAAGACAACGCCAGGCGCGACGTACAAGCTGCCAATGGTGAAGTTGTTGTTGTCGTAAACGAGCGGCCCCGACAGCACCTCAACCGTATCGGCCGCCGCGTTGGGAAAGCCGGGCTGGCTCCAGGTCGGCGTTGTCCACGTGCCGTTGCCGGCGCGGTCACCGGAACCTGACCGTAGCCGCCATTTGCGACATTGAACGTGTAGGTGTTGCCGAAGTCGTTTTGCAAAAGCTGCAAAAACCGCGGCATGTCATCCGGCGGCGTCGACGAGCCGGGCGTGCCGGGAGTCGACTGCGGGTTGACGGCGCCGGAATTGAGAATCTGAAACAGTTGATCGATGATCTGCTGCTCGAAGCCGACCTGTGAATTGTTCATCGGCTGCGTGGTCACGATCGGCGGCAGGTTCGGTCCCTGCGGCGTGACGAACGTCAGGAAGCCGTTCTGCGATACGGTAGCGACGACCTGGCCGTAGGTCGGCGAAGTCGGATTATTGTCGACCAGTTCAAACGCGCCTAGCCGGTGGGTGCCGTAATCCTCGACCACCGCGAACGAATAGGTGACGTTGCCGACATTGGCTGAAATCGTCGCGACCTGTTCCTGCACGAAGCCGGTGGTACCGCGGATGCCCATGGTCGCGACCGGCGTTTCGATCTTCATGTCGCCGGTGTGGGCGACCTTGCCGGCGACGAACGCGAACGTGCCCTGCACCAGGCTGAACAGCGCGTCGTTGGAATGACCGTTCGGATCGAACGAAAATTCGCTTAGCGCCATCCGCGTATTGGCAACCAGATTGAGCGCGGTGCCGTCGGGGAAATCGACGCCGCAGGCGGAATTCACGCCGGTCTGGATGACGTCGCCCTTGTAGACGGCATCACCGACATTGAGCGCGACCTCGACGCCGTTGCGGAAGACGACGACGTGGCCGACGATCTTCTCCACCTTGCCGATCGGGCTGGCCGGAGCGGTCGAGGATGCTTGTGCGTATTGGTGGGGTGCAGGCGAGCCGGCGAGCAGATCGACGAGGTCGGCCGACAGCCTCGCGCCGTTCGGCGCGACCAGGGCCGGATGGTGTTCGCCGGAGAAGTATCCGGGTACCACATGGCGATCACCGTCATGGCCGGTGAGGACGAGATCCGGACCGTGCCGCTTGAACGCGCCGTTGAAAAGCAGGTCTGCGTCGGGAATGAAGACCGTGTCGGCGTGCAACGCGTCGAGGTGAAATACCGACGCACCAGCATAGCCGCTGTCAGTGGACCCGTAAGCCATTCAGCGCTCCCGTCGTGCGCCCTAACGGCGCACACAGCCAACCCCAGGACGGCTCGCGCGTGGCAGGTCCCCGTGCCGACGTGACCATCGCGGGCTTCACGCTCGACGGCGAAGGAATAATCGTTCAGCGCCATCCGCGTATTGGCGACGAGATTGAGCGCGGTGCCGTCGGGGAAATCGACACCGCAAGAAGAATTGGCGCCGGTCTGGATGATGTCGCTCTTGTAGACGGCGTCGCCGACATTCAGCGCGATCGCGACGCCATTGCGAATGACGACGACGTGGCCGACGACTTTCTCGACCTTGCCGATCGGATCGGTTGGCGTCGGCGACGCCTGCGCGAACTGGCCCGGCGTCGGCGAGCCGGCGAGAAGATCGACGAGGGCGGCCGAAAGGCTGGCGCCGTTGGGAGCGACCAGCGCCGGATGTTTTTCGCTGGAGAAATAATCGGGGACAACGTGGCGGCGGCCGTCGTGGCCGGTGAGGACGAGGTCGGGCCCGTGCCGCTTGAAGTCGCCGGTAAACAGCAGCGCGGCATCGGGAATGATGATGGTGTCGGAGTGCGCGGCGCTAAAATGAAGGACGGAACCACTTGCCCCGTAGCCGCCTTCGGCGGTCGTGTAGGCCATTCCACGCTCCCAGCCACGCCCTCAAGCGTGTACGATCACCAACCCCTCCGGACAGGTTTGCGCGCGGCAGGTCCCCATGCCGACGAGCGGCTCAAACATGCTATAAATCAGGGGTTGCGGCAAGAATAATGTAAATAAAAGGTGAACATGGCCGGCCCTTAATCGGGGATTCCACGGCGGGGCGGAGGTCTCCCGCGCACTTCCTGAAACCGCGGGCGGGATACTACCCTCGGTTGCGGGTAAATACTTGGTTCCGTGAGGATTTAACCCGCTAGTCTCCATTTCGGGAGCGGGGAGCCAATGGCCGTGAACGAACGCCCGGACGCGTTACTGACGGATCTCTACCAGATCACGATGATCCAGGCCTATCTGGACCATGGCGAGACGGAAACCGCCGTATTTGAGCTGTTCATCCGCAACCTGCCGGAGCGGCGCGGTTTTCTCGTCGCCGCCGGGCTCGATCAGGCACTGGATTATCTCGAAACGCTTCATCTTTCCGACAGCGACATCGATTGGCTGCAACGTACCGGCCGATTCCGCAAAAACGCGGTCGATTATCTCGCCGGCATGCGCTTTACCGGCGACGTGCACGCCATCCCCGAGGGCACCGTGGTCTTTGCCAACGAACCGATCCTGCGCATCACCGCGCCGATGCCGCAGGCGCAGTTCGTCGAGTCGCGGCTGATCAACATCCTGCATTTTCAGACGCTGATTGCATCGAAAGCCGCGCGCATGATGCTGGCCGCGCCCGGCAAGCTTCTGGTCGATTTCGGATTCAGGCGCGCGCACGGCGCGGAAGCCGGCGTGCTCGCTGCGCGCGCGAGCTACCTCACCGGCTTTGCCGGCACGGCGACGGTGCTCGCCGGCGAAAAGTTCGGCATTCCGCTCTATGGCACCATGGCGCATTCCTTCATCGAGGCGTTCGATGATGAAAGCGCGGCATTTGAAGCATTTGCGCACGCCCGTCCGGACAACCTCGTGCTGCTGCTCGATACATACGACACCGAAGCCGCGGCGCGGAAAACGGTTGCGCTGGCGCCGAAGCTGAAGGCGGCCGGCATCGCCATCGCCGGGGTTCGCCTCGATTCCGGCGATCTCGTTACGTTGTCAAAGAACGTGCGCGCCATCCTCGACGCCGGTGGATTGCGCAATGTCACCATCTTTGCCAGCGGCGGACTCGACGAAGATTCGCTCGCGCGTTTCATGCAAGCAGGCGCCCCGATCGACGGACTCGGGGTCGGCACCAGCCTGACTACATCGTCGGACGCGCCGGCGCTCGATTGCGTTTACAAGCTCCAGGAATATGCGGGCCGGCCGCGGCGCAAGCGCGCGGTCAACAAGGCCACCTGGCCGGGCCGCAAACAGGTGTGGCGCCGCTACGGCGCCGACGGCCGCATGGCGGGCGATCTGCTGGCGCGCGAAGGTGACGAGAAATCGGGCGAGCCGCTGCTCGAATTGGTGATGCAGGGCGGTAAACGCCTGCGGCCGCCGCCCTCGCTTGACGACATCAGGCGCCATGCCCGGCGCGAATTCGAGCGCCTGCCGGAATCATTGCGGGCCCTGCAGCCGGGTCCGGCCTATCCGGTTGAAGTCGCCGCCGAACTCGTCGAGCTTGCGGCTGCGTTCGATCGCCGCATCCAAGCGCAAAACGCTGACGTCAAATAAGGGCATGGGCGCAAGATAAGCACCATGAGCGAAGTCCCAATCATCGGCGAAGGCGACGTCCTCGTCGTCGTCGACGTGCAGAACGATTTCTGTCCGGGCGGTGCGCTGGCCGTGCCGCGCGGCGATGAAATTGTGCCGACGATCAACCGGCTGGCGGCGCGGTTCGACAACGTCGTGCTGACGCAAGACTGGCACCCGCCTGGACATTTTTCCTTCGCGTCGTCGCATCCGGGCAAACAGCCGTTCGAGACCGTCATCGCGCCTTATGGCCCGCAGACTCTTTGGCCAGATCATTGCGTGCAGGGAACGCGCGGCGCCGCATTTCACCCCGCGCTCGACGTTCCGCATGCCGCGTTGATCTTGCGCAAGGGCATGGCGCGCTCGATCGATTCGTATTCGGCGCTCTACGAAAACGATCGCACCACGCCGACCGGCCTCGTCGGCTATTTGCGCGTGCGCAACTGGACGCGGCTGTTTTTCGCAGGCCTTGCCTTCGATTTTTGCGTCCGGTTCTCCGCCGAGGATGCGCAGCGCGAGGGTTTTAGGGTCTTCGTGATCGAGGATGCCTGCCGCGGCATCGATATCGGCGGTTCCGTCGCGGCGACGCGGACGAGTCTTGCCAGCCTCGGTATTCCCTGCATCGCGGCCGCCTGAAAGGGCAAAAAGCAGAACGAGACCGGATAGTTATCGCGACGCACCGGTTAACGCGTGCAGCGCACAAAAATCATTGACACGGTGCAAAACAGGGCAGAAGATTACAAAATTGTAACAGCCGGATAACGCAATGCGTCATCAATCGGTCGCACCGTTGTCAAGTCTTCCTTCGCTGATGATGCCGTGCCCCGTTTGCGCGGGCCGGATGATGTACAAAGGCCGCCACCCGATCAGCGCCGAAGTCGAAGACACCATTTATGCGTGCCGACGCTGCGGCGGCGAATTGATCCGCACCGCGGCAAGGCGAACTCCCGGCCGCAGCGCCGAAGCGGCGTAAGTCCACCTCGTTATCCCCCTCACCCTGAGGGCGAACTAACGGATCCGGCGCGAAGTGGCCGATCCGATGACAAGCTTCGTGAGCCTCGAAGGATGACGGCTCAAGGCAGACTTCACCCCAAATTCAGTTCCTTGAAGAAGTCGTTGCCTTTGTCGTCGATAACGACGAAGGCCGGAAAATCCACCACCTCGATCCGCCAGATCGCTTCCATGCCGAGTTCGGGATATTCGACACATTCGACTTTCTTGATGCAATGCTCGGCGAGGTTTGCCGCCGTGCCGCCGATCGAGGCGAGATAAAAGCCGCCGTATTTTTTGCATGCCTCGCGCACCGTTGCCGCGCGATTGCCCTTGGCCAGCATGACCATCGAGCCGCCGGCGGCCTGGAATTCGGCGACGAAGGAATCCATGCGGCCGGCGGTGGTCGGCCCGAACGCGCCGGATGCGTAGCCTTCCGGCGTCTTCGCCGGCCCGGCGTAATAGACCGGATGGTTCTTGAAATACTCGGGCAGCTTCTCGCCGCGCTCGAGCCGCTCGCGCAGTTTGGCGTGCGCGGCGTCGCGCGCCACGATCATCGGTCCCGACAGCGACAACCGCGTCTTGATCGGATGTTTGCCGAGCTGCGCGAGGATATCCTTCATCGGCTTGTTCAGATCGATCGCCACCACGTCGCCGCCGAGACGCGAGGTATCGACCTCGGGCAGATATTTCGCCGGGTTATGTTCAAGTTCTTCAAGGAACACGCCGTCGCGGCTGATCTTGCCGAGCGCTTGGCGGTCGGCTGAGCACGACACGCCGAGCCCGACCGGCAGCGAAGCGCCGTGCCGCGGCAGCCGGATCACCCGCACGTCGTGGCAGAAATATTTGCCGCCGAATTGCGCGCCGACGCCGAGCGACTGCGTCATCGTCTGGATGTCCCGCTCCATCGTCCTGTCGCGGAACGCATGGCCGTCCTCGGAGCCGTGCTCGGGCAGCGTGTCGTAGTATTTGGTCGAGGCGAGCTTGACCGTCTTCATGGTCAGCTCGGCGGAGGTGCCGCCGATGACGATGGCGAGATGATAGGGCGGGCAGGCGGCGGTACCGAGCGTCAGCACTTTTTCTTTCAGGAACGCGGCCATCCGTTCGCGCGACAGGATCGACGGCGTCGCCTGGAACAGGAACGATTTGTTGGCCGAGCCGCCGCCCTTGGCGATGAACAGAAACTTGTATTCGGCGTCGTGCGCGGGGTGTTCGGGATCGTGTCCTTCGGCATAAAGCTCGACCTGCGCCGGCATGTTGGAGCGGGTGTTCGTCTCCTCGAACATCGACAGCGGCGCAAGCTGCGAATAGCGCAGATTGCGCTTGAGGTAGGCGTCGCGGGCGCCTTCGGCGAGCGCCGCCTCGTCGCTGCCGTCGGTCCAGATCAGCCGGCCCTTCTTGCCCATGATGATGGCGGTACCGGTGTCCTGGCACATCGGCAGCACGCCGCCGGCGGCGATATTGGCGTTCTTGAGAAAATCGTAGGCGACGAACTTATCGTTATCCGAGGCTTCCGGGTCCTCGACGATGGCTTTGAGGCTGGCAAGATGGGCCGGCCGCAACAGATGATTGATGTCGGTGAAGGCTGTTTCCGCCAGCGCCCGCATCGCTTCGCGCGGCACCACCACGACCTGTTCGCCGAGGATGGCTTCGACGCGCAAGCCTTCGGTCGAAATTTTCCGGTATGGCGTCGCGTCCTTGCCGAGCGGAAACAGCGGCGTGTGCCTGTACGGCGGGGTCGGGTGAGAGGTGAGGGGGGCGTTCATGGGAATCCTCTCAAACGTGATCGGCGTCCAATCAGCCACTTTAGTTCTCACATCCGCGCTTGTCGCGGGCACCCGAAGCAGCGGATGCAGCCCGGCACGCCGCGCGCCGCCTCAGCCACCGTAAAATACGTTGTCGCCGAGGTCCTTCATTTCCAGGATCGCCGCGTCGGGCCGGCCGGCCGGCGGCTTTTGCAGATGCGCCTCGATCACCTCGCCGACGACAATGTGATGGTCGCCCTGCTCGACGACGGCGGTCACCTTGCACTCGATGGCGCCGGGCGCGTCGCTCAAGATCGGCGCGCCAGTCGTGCCCTTGCGATAGGGCTGGCCGGAAAGCTTGCCGTCGGCGACAGTGGTCGGCTTGAAGAAGGTGAAGGCGACGCCCTTTTGCTCCTTGCCAAGCATGTTGAGGGCAAAAGTCTTCGCCGCCGTCACGGTCTTATAGGCGCCCGAGTCCGTCTTGACGGCGACGACCACGAGCGGCGGCGCGAACGCCGATTGCGTCACCCAGTTCACCGTTGCGGCAGCGATGTTGCCCGCGCCATCGTCGGCGGTGAGCACGTAGATGCCGTAGGGGATCATCCGCAGCACGGTTTTCTTGGCGTCGGCGTTCATGGCTGTTCTCCTCGTTTTAATCAGTTCGACATGGCGCGGCGTTTTCTTTTTACACCTCGCCCCCGTGAGCGGGAGAGGGAAGTTTGCTATCCTCGGCGATTGCGCAGCACTTCGCAGGCGCCGCCGGCCGCCATCAGCTTGTCACATAGCGTGTCGAGCGGGGTGCGCTTGTCGTCGGCGATAACAATGATATAGCGCGCGACGCGGCCCATGCCGGGCAGCCGCTTGTGCAGCACGATCGGCTCGCGGTCGCCGATCAGCTTGGCGTAGCGTTTCTGAATGCCACGATAGAGCGCCCACGCCTTGCTCTCGGAGAGATGCGCGACAAGCCGGACACCCCAGCGCGGCACGCAAGACGCGATGCGCTGCTGTTCCGGCAGCGGCGCCAGGCTGAAATTGGCAAGGCGCGTACACGGCACGCCCTGCGGGATGGTGGTATCGGCGGTTTGCGGTGGCGACGGCGAGGCCCAGGCGTCCGCCGGCCAGCCGGTAATAACGGACACGTAATTGCGCGTCTCTTCCGGCAACGCGCGGCGGCTCGCGAGCCAGGCGCCAACCCGGCCGGGGCCGGCATTGTAGGCGGCCGCGGCGAGGCCGAGATTGCCGAATCTGACCTTCAACTCATGCAAATAGCCGGCCGAGTTTTTCAGCGCCTCGATCGGATCGAACGGATCGGCGAGCCCGCGCCAGTCGGCCGTGCGCGGCATGAATTGGGCGATGCCTTCGGCGCCCTTGCTGCTCACCGCCTGTGCGTTGAACCGGCTCTCCTGCCAGATCACGCGCGCGAAGAAAGTCACCGGCAATGCGTTCTCCGCCGCATCGCGCTCGAGCGCACGGCAAATGTCGTCGGCGGTGGGAGCGTGCGCTGCCGGTTGCGACGCGTGTTCGCGGTTCCGGTCCGGGGATGGCGGCGCTGCGCCGGCTTGCGCATGCGCCTCCGCGCCGGCAAGCGCCAGCGCACAAACGATAACGGCTGCCGCCAATCGGGTCATGCCGATCAAACGCGGCAGCGGCGGAATCGTGCCCCGGCGCCGCCGTTGCCGGCAGCGATCCTTTCAGTCCGAATGTCTAAAGCCGGAGCAGCTTCTCTGCATTGCCGTGGGCGACGCGTTCGCGGTCCGCGGCGCTGACCGGCAGTGCCTCCAGAAAGGCGCGCGCCGCCACCATCGGCTGGTAGGGATGGTCGGCGGAGAACATGATCCGATCCACGCCGCCCAGTTCGAGCATCAGGCTCAGGAATGTCGCCGGATAATTAAATCCGGAGATCGTGTAATGCACGTTCTCGCGCAGATAGGCGCTGATCGGACGTTGCAGCTTGGTGACCGCCGGCGCCATGACGTCGACCCGCTGATACATGGCGGCGAGGCCTTCACCCAGATGGCCGACGACGAATTGCAATTTTGGAAAACGGTCGAACGCGCCGCCCAGGATGATGCGCAGAATGTGGACGGCCGTTTCGATGTGCCAGCCCCAGCCTGGGCCGGCGAACATCTCGCTCACGAGCGGTGAAAAGCCGCCGAACGACGCCTCGGCAACCGGTTTGGGCGGCCTGGTCGGGTGCAAATAGATCGGGACCCCGAGGGTCTCCACACTCTCCAGGATCGGCCAGAAGAATTTATCATCCAGGTAGCGGCCGCGGTGATGGCCGTTGATGACGGCGCCGGCGAATTTTTGCCCGCGCACCCGGCGGTCGAGTTCTTGTGCGGCCTTTTCCGGCGCCCCGATCGGCAACGCCGCGAAACCGCCGATGCGCTGCGGATGTTTTTTGATCGCGTCGGCAAGAAAATCGTTGGTGTCGGTTGCCAGCGCCATTGCATCGGCGGTTTCCAATTGTTCGAGGCCTGGCGACGTCAATGACACGATCTGCATGTCGATGCCGGCCGCATCCATCTCGGCGATGCGCGCGTCGCCGACGTCGCAGAGCTGCGGGACGAGCTTTTTGGCGCGGGGCTCGTTGAATTTCTCCGCCTGCTCCTTGAGGTCGCGGCCGGGGCCGTCGAGAAAGCGCGGCGTGGCGAAATGCTCTTCGAGCGTGATCGTCCTCATCGCTGGGATTATACTTTCGGAGCGTCGATGATCGCAACCAGAACCCGCAGATCTGATTATAACCGGGCGCCGATTGCATCGCGCGCGAATCGTGCTAGTTGGCGCGGTATATGGCGGGATGGTTTCCGCCGGCGAAGGTTGTTGGCAGTCTTAAACATCATGTCGAGCTTCTTTCGCATCGGCCGTTCGCGCACCGGGCTTGGTATGTTTGCCACCAGGCCGATCAAACGCAACGCTTACATCGCCACCTATCGCGGCCGGCGCATCACGACCAAGGAAGGCGATCGCCGCAGCGAGCGCGGCGCGTGCTATATTTTCTATCTCAACAAGCAATGGAGCATTGATGGCTCGCCGCGCTGGAACGTGGCGCGCTACATCAACCATTCGTGCCGGCCGAACGCCCGGCCGGTCGGGCGCAACGGCGGCATCGTCATTGTCGCCGACCGGCCCATCGCGCCCGACGAGGAAATCACCTATCACTATGGCGACGAATATCTGGACTGTTTCCGTCAGGACGGCGGCTGCCGCTGCGGGCCATGCCGCAAACGACGGGCGCGCAAACGACGCAAAGCGCGCGAAGTCCGCGCCGCCGGCAAGAAGGCGAAACGTTCGCGGCGCCGGTGAGCTTCGGCTTACGGCACCGGGCGAGGCGAGATGAGCCAAGACGAGACAAATGCACACGCGCAGCGGCCGCAACCGCTGCGCGGCGTTATTTATATCGCCGTCGCGGTGCAGGTGGCGCTGTGGATCGCGGCCATCGGCTATATCGCCTGGCACACCAACCGCAAAGGTGACGGCATGGAATGGGCGGCGGTGGCGCCGGCAACCGTGATTGTCGCGCTCGGCATTGCGCCGCCGCTCGTGGTGCTGCGCCGCTACCCGGGCCTACTCTGGTTCGGCGTATTGCTGGCAATCGCCGGCGTGCTGTTGATGGCCGGAATTCTGTTCGAAATCACGCGCGAACTCGGCTGATCGAGCCGGTCGGGGCGACGGATTGCCGGCAGAGACTTCCTAACCGCCCAATCCCTTGTCCTTCAGCGCCGCGCCGATTTCGTCGAGCGCCTTCGGGTCTTCGATGGTCGCCGGCATGGTCCAACTTTCGCCGTCGGCGATCTTCTTGATGGTGCCGCGCAGGATTTTGCCCGAGCGTGTCTTCGGCAGCCGTCCAACGGTGATGGCGAGCTTGAACGCCGCCACCGGCCCGATTTTCTCGCGCACCAGCGCGACGCATTCCTTCTCGATCTCGGTTGGTGGCCGGTTGACGCCGGATTTGAGCACGAGGAAGCCGCACGGCACCTCACCCTTGAGTTCGTCCTTGATGCCGAGCACGGCGCATTCGGCGACGTCCTGGTGCGCGGCGAGCACCTCCTCCATGCCGCCGGTCGACAGCCGGTGGCCGGCGACGTTGATGATGTCGTCGGTGCGGCCCATCACGAAGATGTAGCCGTCGTCATCCTTGAAGCCGGCATCGGCGGTTTTGTAATAGCCGGGAAATTCGGCGAGGTAGCTTTCCTCGAATCGCGCATCGGCCTGCCACAAGGTCGGCAGGCACGCCGGCGGCAGCGGCAGCTTGACCACGATCGACCCCATCGCGCTGGCCGGCACGTCCTTGCACGCCTCGTCGACAACCCGCACGTCGTAGCCGGGCATTGCCACCGCCGACGAGCCATGCTTGACGGGAAGCTTGCCGAGACCGACCGGATTGCCGGCGATGCACCAGCCGGTTTCGGTCTGCCACCAGTGATCGATGACCGGCACTTTGAGCGTTTGTTCCGCCCACGCCAGCGTCGGCGGATCGGCGCGTTCGCCGGCCAGGAACAATGTGCGGAACTTCGACAGGTCGTGCTGCTTGAGTAGCTTGCCCTGCGGGTCTTCTTTCTTGATGGCGCGAAACGCGGTCGGCGCCGTGAACATCGCTACCGCCCCGTGCTCGGCGATGACGCGCCAGAACGCGCCGGCATCCGGCGTGCCGACCGGCTTGCCCTCGTAGAGCACCGAGGTGCAGCCGTGAATGAGCGGCGCATAGACGATGTAGGAATGGCCGACTACCCAGCCGATGTCGGAAGCCGTCCACCACACCTCGCCCGGCTCGATGCCATAGAGGTATTTCATCGACCATTTGAGCGCGACCATATGGCCGCCATTGTCGCGCAAGACCCCTTTCGGCCTTCCGGTGGTGCCGGAAGTGTAGAGAATGTAGAGCGGGTCGGTGGCCGCAACCGGGACGCAGTCATAGACCCAGCGGGCGTGAACGAGCGCGTGGTCGCGCATCGTCGCCCAATCATGATCACGGCCGGCGACCATGGCCGCTTCCGCCTGCGGGCGCTGCAGGATCAGGCAGGCGCCGGGTTTATGCGCGGACAGGGCGATCGCTTCGTCGAGCAGCGGCTTGTACGCCACAACCCGGCCGGGTTCGATGCCGCAACTTGCCGACAGTATCAGCGTCGGTTTGGCGTCGTCGATGCGGGTAGCGAGTTCGCGCGCGGCAAAGCCGCCGAACACCACCGAATGAATGGCGCCGATGCGCGCGCAGGCGAGCATGGCGACGACCGCCTCGGGCACCATTGGCATATAGAGAATGACCCGGTCGCCCTTGCCGACGCCGAGGTCGCGCAATACAGACGCCAGCACCTGCGTTTCGGTCATCAGCCGGTGATAGCTGATGGTCTGTTTCACCCCGGCAAGCGGCGAGTCGTAGACGATCGCCGCCTGCTCGCCGCGGCCGGCGGCGACATGGCGGTCGACCGCGTTGAAGCAGGTGTTGCAGACGCCGCCCGGAAACCAGCGGCCGTAAATCCCGGCCTTGGGGTCGAACGCGGCCTTCGGCTTTTCGAACCAGTCGAGTTCGGCTGCGGCTTCCGTCCAGAAACCTTCCGGATCGCGCTGCCAGCGCGCGTAGACGTCGTGATAGCGGCTCGAACGGGCGTCCATGGCGTTCCTCAAATTATCACCGTCGCCCTGGGGATGGCCGTGCCAAGGACGGCCTCGGAGGGCATATATTGGCCGTTCATCCTTCGAAGCTCGCCACAGCGTATCGAAGACGCCTCGACGCGCTGAGCGCGCACGTCAGGATGACGGATTGCGGCGGCTTTGCAAGCGGTGCTGTCGTCACAGCGCGCGCCATTGGCCACAACGGCCGTTTTCGCTAGGCTTCGCTTTGGGGAGCGAACACATGACGACGGCTTACGACACCGACCTTCCGCGCAATTCGGCGAACTTCCGGCCGCTGACGCCCATTACGTTTCTCGCGCGCGCGGGCGAGGTTTATCCGGAGGTTACCGCGATCGTGCACGGGCCGCGCTCGTGGAATTACCGGCAGTTTTATGCGCGCGCCCGCCGGCTTGCGTCCGCGCTCGCCCGCCGCGGTATCAAGCGCGGCGACACCGTGTCGGTCATGCTCGCCAACACGCCGGCGATGATCGAAGTCCATTACGGCGTGCCGATGGCCGGCGCCGTCATTAATACGCTCAATACCCGGCTCGACGCGGCCGTTCTCGGCTTCACCCTCGACCACGCCGAGACCAAAGTGCTGATTGTCGACCGCGAATTTTCCAGGGTGATGAAGGACGCGCTGGCGCGCGCCAAGGCGAAGCCGTTGATCGTCGATTACGACGATCCGGAATTTTCCGGCGCCGGCGAACGCATCGGCAGCCTCGAATACGACGATCTATTGGCCGAGGGCGATCCGAATTTCGAGTGGGTTGTGCCGGCCGACGAATGGGATGCGATTGCGCTCAATTACACCTCGGGGACCACCGGCGATCCGAAGGGCGTGGTTTATAATCATCGCGGCACGTATCTGCTGGCGCTCGGCAACGTGCTGACCTGCGGCATGGGCAAGCATCCGGTCTATCTGTGGACGCTGCCGATGTTCCATTGCAACGGCTGGTGCTTCACCTGGACACTATCGGCGGTCGCCGGCACCCATGTCTGCTTGCGGGCGGTGCGCGCCGGACCGATCTTCGATGCCATCGCCAATCACGAGGTCACCCATCTGTGCGGCGCGCCGATTGTGATGTCGACCTTGCTGAATGCTTCGGCGCAGGAGAAGAAACCGCTGCCGCATATCGTGCAATTCGCCACTGCGGCTGCGCCGCCGCCGGAAGCGGTGTTGGCGGCGATGAAGGCCGCGGGTTTCAACGTCACGCATCTGTACGGGCTGACCGAGACCTACGGTCCCGCCTGCATCAACGAGTGGCACGGCGAATGGGATGCGCTGCCGGCCGACCAGCAGGCCGAGAAGAAAGCGCGCCAGGGCGTCCGCTATCCGGTGCTCGAAGACCTCGACGTGCTCGACCCGGAGACCATGCAGCGCGTGCCGCGCGACGGTCAAACCATGGGCGAGGTGATGTTCCGCGGCAACGTGGTAATGATGGGCTATCTGAAGAACAAAGCCTCGACCGACGCGGCGTTTGCCGGTGGCTGGTTTCATTCCGGCGACCTCGGCGTGGTGCACCCGGACGGCTACATCCAGCTCAAGGACCGCTCCAAGGACATTATCATCTCCGGCGGCGAGAACATTTCCTCGATCGAGGTCGAGGACGCGCTGTACAAGCATCACGCGGTGGCCGCCGTCGCGGTGGTCGCCAAGCCCGACCCGAAATGGGGCGAGACGCCGTGTGCGTTCGTTGAACTCAAGCCGGGCGCGACGGCGACCGCCGATGAACTGGTCGCCTGGTGCCGCAGCCACCTCGCCGCCTACAAATGCCCGCGCCACGTCGTGTTCATCGACATCCCCAAGACCTCGACCGGCAAGTTGCAGAAGTTCAAGCTGCGGGAGATGGCGAAGGGGACGTGATCACTCTCCCTCTCCACACCGCGTTTTAAACCGACTGCATTTGCGGCTTTCGCTGTCACACTGCGGCGGCCGCAAAGCGACCCTCGAAGGATGGTTCTCAAGCGCCGCGGTGGATCACCCTTCGCGGCTCGCCTAGCGCGGCGAAGACGTGTGTAGCCGCATATTGGTTCGCATGTCAGGGTGACGGACGCCTTTCGGTGCTGGCGATACCGGAGAAAATAACAGCTGAGAAGACAACGGATAAAAATCGAAACACTCCCGCGTCTCGCAGGCGCGGGCAGGCGGCAAACCGAATAGCTCTTCTAACTAGCGATTAATGGACAAAGGCGTCGAGTTTGAGCTGAGCGATCTCGTCTTTGATCAGCAGCTTCCGCCGCTTCAGCTCGGCAATGATCAAATCGTCGGTCGACGGATGGGTCAGTGCGTCGTTGATTTCCTGTTCAAGTGCCTGATGACGTTTCTCAAGTTCCGCAAGATGCGATTCGATCGCCATGTGGCTTGCCTCCTTGCGTTGAATCACCCAGCCCTCAGCGGGATGCTACACCAGCGAGACTGACCGTAAAGATAGTCCTTTTTGCAGGTTCCGGAAATCCCCATTGTGCACCGGCTGCCGACGCACTTGTCGGGCATTGGCCAAAACGCGATAATCTATAGGAACTTACCGGCCTTTAGACGATGCCCCGAAGGGGCTCGGTCGGGTCCATGGCGCTGATCGAGGCACGACCAAGGCGGGAAATGGCAACGCCTGAGGAAGAACGCGAGCTTCGTGCGGAACTTGCGCGCTTGCAGCAGGAGCACCGCGACCTCGACGCCGCGATTGCAGCGCTGCAAGCTTCGCCCGGAGCCGACATCATCCAGGTACAGCGGCTGAAGAAGCGCAAACTTTATTTGCGCGACCGCGTCACCTTCATCGAAGATCAGTTGACGCCCGATATCATCGCTTAGAGCGCGATCCGGAAAAGTGGATGCCGGTTTTCCGAAAAGATCGCGCTCCAACGAACAATTTAGACCCGATTGTTTCAATTTGATTGAATCAGGGACTATGTCTGACCCGCGTTGCGTTCGCGCTTGCGCGCATACATGGCGGCATCGGCGCGAGCCAGCACTTCGGCGGGCGTCTCTAGCGGGCTGATCGGCGCCATGCCGGCCGATGCGCCAACCACGAGCGTCGAATTTCCCCAGCGCACGGGCGTCGCAAACACCGCGGCTTCGAGCGCGGCGGCTTTGGCGGCCGCGCTCGCTTCGCTCGCGTTCCACAACAGCACTGCGAATTCGTCGCCGCCGATACGCGCAACGACGTCGGACGCGCGCACCTGGCGCAGCAGCGTGGCGGCAACCGCCTCGAGGACCGCATCGCCGGCAGCATGGCTATACAGGTCGTTCACCGGCTTGAACCCGTCGAGATCCAAATAAATCAGCGCCGCGCTCACGCCGTAGCGGTTGGCGTAGGCAAGCGAGCGTTTGAGCTCGCGCTCGAAGCCGCGCCGGTTGAGCGTTTCGGTCAGCGGATCGACGTCGATGCGTGCCTCAAGCTCGGTGATGCGCTCACGCGACGCCGCAAGTTCGGCGGTGAGCCGGGCCACCTCGGCAGCAAGATGAGCGGTTTCTGCGCGCCGCCGCGGTAACGCGGTCGGAAGCTCACTGGCGCCAGCGCGATCGCGGTTCGGCTGTTGTAACGGAACGCGCCGCGGCACCAGCGTGTTCTTGGGCGATCTGGCAGGCTTTGGCTTCACCGGACCCTCGACGAATCGGAACGGAAGGTTAGCGCAAAATCCGCCGCAGCGAACTGTTTGCGAAGAGCGCGGGCCGATGCAGCCATTTGTGCCTGCCGATCGCTATCAATCGGACTGTAGAAACGCGACCGGGTTGGTTTCCGCATCGTCGAAAACTGCCGCCGTCAACGCGCCGCCAAACACCGCACCGGTATCGACGTTCACGCGGTTGCCGCGCAGGTCCGGCGCGCCGGCCTTCAACGGCGTGTGCCCGTGCACGATCAAGCGTCCGTGGTCGCGCGGGTCGGAAAGAAACGGCTCCCTGATCCAGATCAGGTCGCGTTCGCGCTGCGCGGAAAGCGGCCGATCTGGATCGATGCCGGCGTGCGCGAAGAAGCGGCGGCCGTCGTCGTGGCTCGTTGGCAGTGATCGTAACCACTGGAGATGCGTGCGCGGTAGCGCATCGGCGCTCGTCACGCCGTAGCTCTGCAGCGTTTGCGTGCCGCCTTGGCTCAGCCAGGACTCTGCCTCCACCTCGCCGTCGACGACACCGATGAGCATGGCCTCGTGGTTGCCCTTGAGCGCGATCAGGCGCCCTCGCAGTTCCGATTGAAGATCCATGATGAAGCCGACGACGCCGGCGCTGTCAGGCCCGCGATCGATATAGTCGCCGAGGAAAACCAGGGTCGTGCCGCGACCGCGGGCATGCCTTCGGCAACGCTTGATCAAGGTCCGCAGCAATCCAAGCGAACCGTGGATGTCGCCGATCACATAAGTGAATGACTTGGCTGGCATTTCTTCGATCGTTGCGGTCGCTAATGATGGCGTTATTCAGGCAATATCGTTCAGGGCGCATTCACCGACAAATGGGAACTTAGAGACCGAGGGGCGGGTTTAGACGAACGAAGAAAATTCGAGGTGATGGCATGAGGAAGTTCCTTACCGCTCTCGTTGCGGTCGCCGCCATTGGTGGTGCAGCGCTCGCGACGTCAAGTACGGCCGACGCCCGCTGGGGCGGTTGGCATGGCTACGGGTGGCGCGGCGGCTGGGGCTGGGGTCCCCGGTCCATTTGTTGCCGGCGCCGTCATCGGCGGCGCGCTGGCCGCGCCGTATTGGTACGGCTACGGCCCCTATTATCCGTATGGTCCTTATCCGTATTACGGGTACGGCTGCCGTCGCTATTGGAACGGCTACGCCTGGGTGCGTGGCTGCTACTGACGGCTCAAGACAATCTTAAGACTGCCGAGTTTGATTAATAGTGGCGGCGTACCATGCGGGTACCAAACTTCCGCCACGGATTTCCGCCTTAATCGGGCGACTGGGGCGGCGAGGAATTCGGGGTTTACGGGGACTCCGCTCATTCGGTTTCAGGACCGGCGCCCGGCCCGTCCTCTTGAGGAGATCACATGCACAAGTCGCTCATTGCGCTCGTCGGCGCTGCGGGCATCGGCCTTGCCGCATTGGCTGCCCCGGCTCCGGCAAACGCCGGCTGTTTTGGCTGCGCCGTCGGCGCAGGCATTCTCGGCGGCGTTGCTGCTGGCGCGATCGTTGGCAGCGCCATCGCCAACAGCCCGCCACCGCCGCCGCCGGGCTACTATCCGCCGCCGCCTCCTCCGGGCGCCTATTATCCGCCGCCGCCCGGCTACTACCCGCCGCCACCCGCTTACGCGCAGTTGGCGCCGGGTTGCCATTGGGGCCATCGCAAGGTTTGGGTCGAGGGCTACGGCTATCGGTGGC
>JAGXAC010000051.1 GCA_019075925.1 Hyphomicrobiales bacterium
AAGGCGGTTCCGCAGTCGGAGCAGCCGGCTCGTTCGGCTGCGCCGGCGCCGCCGGAACCCAGCCCGCCGGTTGCCGAATCGCCACCTCGGCCGGCGGCGACCGGAAGCCTTGAGGAGCAGGCCGTCGACATTCTCGATCTCACAGAATCTATGGCGGCTCCGATGCCCGCGCCTAGTCCGATGCCCGAACCGATACCGCAATTTCGCAAGATCGACGGGCAGTCGGATGTGGGCTTCGACGATACGGAGCCTGAGCCCGGCATGGTCAAGACGGAAGCGGCGGCCGAGGCAGCGCATAACGGGCCGCGCGAGCAGCTTCTCTCCAATTCCACCAGCGCCGCCGTGGACTTGGCGTTCAATACGCTGGCCCAGACCGTGCTGGTGCAAAACGCGCGCACGCTTGAAGATCTGGTGCGCGAGATGTTGCGGCCAATGTTGAAATCCTGGCTGGACGACAACTTGCCGGGAATGGTCGAGCGCTTGGTGCGCGCCGAAATCGAGCGGGTTTCGCGCGGCCGTTAGCCGCAATTGCAGTCGCTGCGTTCCTCACGTGCCGGCAAGCGCGGCGGCGAGCTTTTTCGCCTGCTCAGACAATACGCTCGGATCTTCCTTGACGCTGGCCGGCGGCTTCAACGCCACTCCATTCTTGCGCGGGATCACGTGGAAGTGCAGGTGAAATACTACCTGACCGCCCGCCTGCTCGTTGAATTGCTGCACCGTCAACCCGTCAGCGGCAAACACCGCCATGGCCGCACGCGCGACCATTTGCGTCGTCTTCATCACCTTCGCCAGATCGTCCAGTGCGATGTCGAGGAGGTTGCGGACAGGCGCCTTCGGGATGATAAGGGTATGTCCGGGCGCGCGCGGCATGATGTCGAGGAAGGCGAAGGTCTTGTCGTCCTCGTAGACTTTATGTGACGGCAATTCGCCGCGCAGGATTTTGGCAAAAAGATTGTTGGGGTCGTAGCTCGGCATCACCGTCTCCCAAAACTCGTGTGCTCAATCGACTTCGATACGAATATCGTGCCGGTACGGACCGGCGGCGGCAAGCTCGGCGCCGGCAGCCGCCACATAGGCCCGCTCGCGCTTCAAATAGTCGGCTATCGCCCGTCGCAGCGCTGGGTCGGCGATGTAATGCGCCGAATAGGTGGTTGTCGGCATATAGCCGCGTGCGATCTTGTGCTCGCCTTGCGCGCCGGCTTCGACCCGCGCCAGCTTGTGGGCAATCGCGTAATCGATCGCTTGATAATAGCACAACTCGAAATGCAGAAACGGATGGTGTTCGCTGGCGCCCCAGTGGCGTCCGAATAGGGTTTGCGAGCCGATGAAGTTGATCGCGCCGGCGATCCAGCGTCCGGCGCGCTTGGCCATCACCAACAGGATGCGGTCGCGCATTGTCTCGCCGATGAGCGAGAAAAAGGGGCGAGTGAGATAGGGCCGGCCCCATTTGCGCGAGCCGGTTTCCATGTAGAAACCAAAGAAGTGATCCCAGACGTCTTCGGTCAAGTCGCGGCCGGTGAGCCAATGCACGTCGATGCCGTTGGCCAAGGCGTCGTGACGTTCGCGCCGGATGGTCTTGCGCTTACGTGCGGCAAGTGCCGCGAGAAAATCGTCAAAGCTGCCGTAGCCGGCATTTTCCCAGTGGAATTGCTGATCCATGCGCTGAAGAAAACCCTGTTCGGCAAGCAAGCGGTATTCGTCCTCGGTGGCAAATGTGACGTGCACACCGGAGGCGGCTTCGATCCGGCACAAATCGAGAAGCCCGGCGACGAGCGCCCGACGTCGGTCGCCGGCATGCGGGCCGGGTGGCACCAGCAGGCGGGGGCCGGTCGCCGGGGTAAACGGCACCGCGACCTGCAGCTTTGGGTAATAACTGCCGCCAGCTCGCTCGTAGGCGTCAGCCCAGCCATGATCGAACACGTATTCGCCGCGGGAGTGGGTCTTGAGGTAGCAAGGCGCGGCCGCCACCGTGGCGCCGTCCGAGTTTTGGACGACGACGTGCCGGACGTGCCAGCCGGAATGGCCGCCGACCGATTTCGAGGTTTCAAGGGCTGATAAAAAATCATACGACAAGAATGGGTTATACCCACTGTCTTGATGCGAGATTAGAGCGCGAGAACCGTCTTCCTCACATTTTGGATGAAGTGGGTTCGCGCAGGCGTCCCAGGCGCGTGTGCCGATCTCGCTAATTGCGTTGATGGCTACAATTCGGAGTTCGCCGGCTGCCGCCGCAGGGCGATCCTGCATTCGCTTATCGCCCGTCATGGCCGGAAGTCCTCAAAAATCACCTGGTCGGCAAAACGTTGGGCGCGTTGCCGCGCCAGCGGTGTGCGCACAACCCATGTAAGCAGCGGCAGACGAAAAAGGCGCCGTGCGAGAAAGGGTGCCAAGGCTGGGAGGTTATCAAACGCATAGGCGACGAATTGTGGCCTGCAGGCCAATGCCGGTAGCAGGGAACCCATGCGGTGACGCAGCCACGGTGGCATTTGATCCCAATATGGGTGCGGCCGGTATTTTGCCGCGACAATCCCGCGCGGCAGTGTCGGTGCCTTTTGCCGCAACACCTGGAGTTGCATCGGATCGAATGACATCGGCGCGACCGGTCCGCGATAGCCGAACATGACCGTGGCGACGCGAAGCGGAAGCCGCGGGTCGCTATCGAAACGGCTCTTGAGTTCGGGCAGGATCGGTACCCGCCCGCCGACCAAATCGCACAGTTCGCCGAGGGTGATCATCCGCGCATCGCTGCCGCGGAACGGCACGCGCTTGAGTTCGGCGGCGGTTATTCGGTCGAGCCGGCCTTGACCTTCGGTCAAGCGGCCTAGCACGTCGTCGTGATGCACCATGGCTTCGCCATCGGCGCTGATCTGCAAGTCCACCTCGATGCCATAGCCGGCCGCCACTGCCTCGCCCACCGCAGCCGGCGTGTTTTCAATGACGCCAGCCGCGGCGTGGTGCAGGCCGCGATGGGCTATCGGCCGTGCGGTAAGCCAGTCAAGCGCCCAACGCGCCATCAGGACACTTCGAACAGGCCTTCGACTTCCATGGCGGCATTTTGTGGCAGTGCGGAGACGCCTACAGTGGTGCGCGAATGTCGGCCTTTGTCGCCGAACGCCGCGACCATCAGATCGGAAGCGCCGTTCATGACCTTGGGACCATCGGTAAAGCCCGCCACCGAGTTGACGAAGCCGCCGAGCCGCACCACCCGAACCACCTTGTCGAGGTCGCCCACGGCACCTTTCACCTGCGCCAGAAGGTTGATCGCGCAAGCCCGCGCCGCTTTTTGCCCGTCCTCAATGGACACGCCGCCGCCAAGCTGACCTTTGGCGACCAGTGTGCCAGCCTCATGGCAAATCTGTCCGGAGACAAAAAGCAGGTTGCCGGTGCGCACGAACGGCACATAGTTGGCCACCGGCGCGGCGGGTTGCGTGAGCGTGACGCCAAGCTCGCCCAATTTCTTCTCTATCATACCGGCCATTATAATCCTCCAATCGCGCAAAATTGCGAATTATCTGTCGGGTTGAACCTTAGCACGCAAGATTGCCGGCGAAAGTGATCCACAGTTGCGGCGTCGGCATAAGGTCCCTATCTTCGCGCCATTACGGGGAGGGGCGTAGTACGACCGAGCGCAACGGAAGAAAGGTCACGTCTGTGGCTCATGCCTTTGTAACTTGCCGCACGATGCTGGCTTGCAGTCTGATTTTCGCCGCCTGCGCGGCGGCGCACGCCCAAGACGCTCCCGTCGTATTGGTGCCGCACCGCGCCGTCTACGATCTCACGCTCGGCCGGGCGCGCGACGGTGCCGCAGTCACGGCGGTACGCGGGCGCATACTCTATGATTTCGACGGCAACGCCTGCAACGGCTACACGCTGCAGTTTCGGCAGGTGTCCGAACTCGATTCCGGCGAGGGCAAGACCTCGACCAGCGATCTGCGCTCGACGACCTGGGAAGGCGGTGACGCCAAGCGATTTAACTTCACCTCGGAAAACTTTTTGAACCAGAGCCTGATCGACAGCGTCGACGGCCATGCCGAGCATGGCAGATCGGCGACCGCCATCGATCTCGCCAAACCCGAAAGCAAGGCTCTGGACATCGCTGCCGGCGTCGTATTCCCCACCCAGCACATGATCCGGGTCATTGAGGCGGCCCGGGCCGGCAAATCTATTCTGAGTTTTCCAGTGTACGACGGATCGGATACCGGCGACAAAGTCTACGACACGCTGACCGTGATCGGTAAGAAACTTATGCCCGACGAGCGCAAACATGACGATGTTGCCGACAACGAGCCGAAGCTCGCGTCGGTCCCGCGCTGGCCGGTGAGCATCAGCTATTTCGAAAAATCGAAGGCGCAGGAAAGCACCGAGCAGACGCCGGTCTATGCCATCGGTTTCGAGCTTTACGAGAACGGCATTTCGCGTGCGTTGTCGCTCGACTACAACGATTTCGTCGTTACCGGCAGACTGTCGTCGCTCGAGATCAAAGACGTCAAGCCCTGCCCTTGAGATCGGGCTTTTCCGGCGGCTCGAACGCCAAACCTCTGACCACCGCGTCGTCGCCGAAACGGGCGCGCACGCGATCGACGGCATACTCGGCTTCGGCAGCCCTGCCATCGACCAAATCGGCAGGATCGGCATGGTCGGCGGAGCTAAGAGCGCTCATGCCGACGCCAAGCAGGCGATATTTGGTTCCATCGGCCTCGTGCTGGAGCAGGCCGCGGGCGGCCATGAAGATCTTGCCCGCGAGCTGGGTCGGTGCGCCGAATGAATGGGCGCGGGTGCGAATCTTGAAGTCCGCGGTTTTTAATTTCAGCGTCACCGTGGCACCGGCGAATGCCTTCTCCTTCAGCCGTGCCGAGACCTCTTCGGTTTGCGCCCAAAGGACACGTTCGAGCGCGCGGAAGTCGGCAATATCGCGATCGAACGTGGTCTCGGAGGACACGCTCTTAGTCTCGCGCTGGGCGCTGACCAATCGTGCATCCACGCCATGGGCAAGCCGCGCCAGCCGGCGGCCTTCGTCGCCGTAGCGGCGCATCAGTTCGATCTCGCCGGCCTTTTGCAGATCGGCGATGCGATGCAAGCCGTCGCGCGCAAACCGCGCTGCGCTGACCTTGCCGACCCCGAAGATGAAGCTCACCGGCTTCGGCGCCAGAAACGCCGCCGCTTCGGCGCCGCCGAGCACCGCAAAACCCCGCGGCTTGTCGAGATCGGAGGCGATTTTGGCGAGGAATTTATTGCAGGATAGCCCGATCGACACGGTGATGCCGAGTTTGCTCTCAACTTTGGCGGCAAAGCGCGCCAGGACCTTTGCCGGGCTCAGGCCGTGCAATCGCGTCGTGCCCGACAAATCGAGGAAAGCCTCGTCGATCGACAACGGCTCGACTAGCGGCGTGAGCGCGCGCAACATCTGCCGGACCTCACGGCCGGCGCGCGCATATTTCTCCATGTTGGGTCGGATGACGCGCGCTTGCGGGCATAGCCGCAGCGCCTCGAACATCGGCATCGCCGATCTGACCCCGTAGGTCCGCGCGATGTAACAAGCAGCGGCAACCACACCACGCTTGCCGCCGCCGACGATGACTGGCTCGGCGGCAAGTGCCGGATCATCGCGCTTTTCGATGGTGGCGTAAAACGCGTCACAATCGACGTGAGCGATCGACAGCGCGTCAAGCTCCTGGTGGTGCGCCAGCCGGGGCGAGCCGCAGGCGACGCAGCGGACCGCGCTCGTCTTGACGTCGGCTAGACAATCGCGGCAGAAGGCGCTCACGGCTGTTTCCTAGTGTGTACCGCGCTCACTCACGCAAATGTTAGAATTAAAAGAATACTCGCTCCACTAAGCTCCCTTGCCGAGGGCGCTGCGGGCGCGCCCGATATCCGCTGGGTCGATTCCGGCGCTGTCGGCAAAGGCGACCAGCAGATTCTCGTCGCCGAGCATATGTTCGAGCACGCCGGCGAGAAAGCCGGACTCATGCGCGGCGGTGCGTATTTGCGCCGGCGCAATGCCCGTCATGTCGAGGAAGCGTGCCAGCTCTTCCGGTTGCTCAGCGAGGAACGCAAGCGCCTGAATTGCCAGCATTTCCGCAGCTTTCCTGGTTCCGCCCGATGCCCGTTTCATGCGGTTGCATTTGCCTTTCCGTAATGAATCCCGGTTAGGTTCGATCCGTTCGTGGGCCGGCGCAAGTAAGGGACAAGGGGATGGCCAAAACCGTCCTGATCGTGGAGGACAACGAGCTCAATATGAAGCTCTTCCACGATCTTTTGGAGGCGCACGGTTACGACACCGTCGCGACGCGCAACGGCATCGAAGCACTCGATCTGGCGCGCAAACATCGGCCGGATTTGATCCTGATGGATATCCAGCTTCCGGAAGTTTCCGGTTTGGAGGTCACCAAATGGCTCAAGGACGATCAGGACCTGCGCGCCATCCCCGTCGTAGCGGTGACCGCCTTTGCCATGAAGGGCGACGAAGAGCGCATCCGTGAAGGCGGTTGCGAGGCTTATCTGTCGAAGCCGATTTCGGTCGGCAAGTTCATCGAGACGATCCGGCACTTTCTTGGCAATCCGTAAAGGCTAGCGAATGACTGCACGTGTTTTGGTCGTTGATGACGTTCCGGCCAACGTGAGGCTACTTGAAGCTCGGCTGTCGGCGGAGTATTTCGACGTCGTCACGGCGATGAGCGGGCAGGAGGCGTTGACCATTTGCGACCGCGCCGAATGCGATCTCGTCCTCCTCGACGTGATGATGCCCGACCTGGACGGCTTCGAGGTCTGCCGGCGGCTGAAGACCAGCCCGGCGACGCATCATATTCCGGTGGTGATGGTGACCGCGCTCGACCAGCCCTCCGACAAAGTGCGCGGTCTCGAGGCCGGCGCCGACGATTTTCTCACCAAGCCGATCGCCGAACTGGCGTTGATCGCGCGGGTACGCTCACTGGCCCGGCTCAAAATGGTCACCGACGAACTGCGCATGCGGGTGATGACATCGCACGAGATCGGTATCGAGTCGCCGGAGCGGGAAGCGGTAGCCGACACCGGCCGCAGCGGTCGCGTCTTGATCGTCGACGACCGGCCATCTTCCTATGAGCGCATCGCCTCGACGCTCGCCACCGAACAGGCCGTCGAGATCGAGGCCGATCCGAACGAGGCCCTGTTTCGCGCCGCTGAGGGCAATTACGATCTGATCATCGTCTCGCTCGGGCTTGAAAATTTCGATGCATTGCGGTTGTGCAGCCAGATCCGCTCTCTTGACCGGACCCGCAACGTGCCGATCCTTGCCGTCACCGAACCCGACAATAGCGCGCGAATGTTACGCGGGCTGGAAATCGGCGTGAACGACTATCTGATGCGGCCGATCGACAAAAACGAATTGTTGGCGCGGGTGCGCAGCCAGGTGCGTAAGCGCCGTTACACCGAACGGCTGCGCGACAACGTGCAGATTTCCATCGAAATGGCAATCACCGACGGGCTGACCGGACTGTTCAACCGCCGCTACATGGAAAATCACCTGGGCACGCTGATCGAGCAGGCCGCTGCACGCGGCAAGCCGCTGGCGGTGATGGTGCTCGACATCGATTATTTCAAATCGATCAACGACACCTATGGCCACGATGCCGGCGACGATGTGCTGCGCGACTTTGCGCGACGCGTTAAACGGTCGATCCGCGGTATCGATCTTGCCTGTCGGGTCGGCGGCGAGGAGTTCGTCGTCGTCATGCCGGAAACCGATATGGCCGTCGCCGCCATGGTGGCGGAACGGCTGCGCCGCCGTATTGCTTCCGAACCGTTCTCGATCAGCCAGGGCAGCCAATCCCTTCCGGTGACGCTGTCGATCGGCATCGCGGCGTTGCGCGGGCAGGACGACAATGCTGCGGCTTTGATCAAGCGCGCCGATCAGGCGCTATACCGCGCCAAGCGCGACGGGCGAAACCGGGTCGTGCCCGACGCGGCGTAAGGGTTCGCGTGCTGCCTCCCGGTCGTCATTGGCCGCAACCAACGAAAAGGGCGCCTCGCGGCGCCCGCTTTGTCGCAGCCGATCGGGTACCTATTTGATCTTGGATTCGCGAAACTCGACGTGCTTCTTGGCGACCGGATCATATTTCTTCTTCACGAGCTTGTCGGTCATGGTTCGCGAATTCTTGCGGGTCACATAGTAGAAACCAGTGTCGGCGCTGGAAACGAGCTTCACCTTGATAGTTACATTCTTGGCCATCGGCGTTTATCCGGTTGCTGCTGGCCGCCAACCTAGTCGGCAAGCCGGCAATGTCAAGGAATGTGGCGAACTTCAAGGACGGCAGATGCCCCGCGCTAGAGAACGTCGCGCACCGAACGCTTGTTGACGACGTGGTAGAACGGAACCGACTGATCGTGGCTCATGCCGGTGGCAATGCGATCGCGTAGGTCCTCAAGTACGATCGTGGTAATTCGCGGCATATCGAGCTTGCTGGCCTCGGTAATTGGCAGCCAGACGAGCTCCACCAGCTCGGCTTCGGGTCCGACAAAGCCCTCGACCCGCTGCGCGATGGCGGAAATCTCGGCTGCGAAAAAGCGACTGTCGAACCGCCGCGGACGATTAGTGGGGGTGATGGCGCGGGCGACAAAATGGACCGCCCCAAGGTTGGGCAATATGCCCGCCTCGGCGAACGCTCCCCAAGGATCGGAAGGAGCATTGACCGGCGTGCCGGTTCGCGTTCCCAACATCAGGCCGGTCTCTTCGTATGTTTCGCGTATGGCGGCCAGCGCGAAACCCGCAGCCCTGGCCGCGCTCGGGTTTTTGACCTGCCGCGTAAGCCGTTCGGTGTCGCGTGGATGAAGCGGCTGCGCGACCGGCATCCGCCGATCGCTGCTCTCGACCCGGCCGCCGGGAAACACAAATTTGCCCGGCACGAATTTGTGACGCGAATGCCGCCGCCCGAGCAAAACCTTCGGCACCTTTTCCGTACGATCGATCAGTATCAGCGTCGCCGAGTCCTTCGGGCGCAGATACGGCAATTTGACGTCGTCGGCCACGCCACGATCGCCCTCACGCGGATCGATCAGCCGGCCGCCCGGCACCGCGCTTTCGTAATCATCACTCATGCTCGTTGATCGCGCCGGGTCCGGCGTCCGTGTCGTTCGTTACGAACGATCTTTCCCCGTTGGCGCGGCTTATGTCCAGTGCGCGGCGTGCGGGCCGCATGCGCGTCCCCGATCAGGCGGAAACGAAGCGCCCCCGCGACGGGCGCCGCTTCGACCAACTCCACCGTTACCGGATCGCCCAGCCGATAGGTTGCCGAATGGCCAACGAAGGCGTGGCTCGCCTCGTTGTAGCGAAAATATTCGTTGCCGATGTAGCGCGCGGGGACGAGCCCATCGGCGCCGGTTTCGTCAAGTTCGACGAAAAGGCCGGCGCGCGTGACGCCGGAAATGTGACCGGCAAAAGTGGCGCCGACGCGATCCGCCAGGAAATGGGCGATAAGACGATCCGCGGTTTCGCGTTCCGCCTTCATGGCGCGACGCTCGGCGGCGGAAATGTTTGCGGCGATCTCAGCGAGGGAGGCGACGTCTGCTCCATCGGGCAGGCCGTCGCTGCCGAACTTGCCTGCGCGAATGAGCGCGCGATGCACAATCAGATCGGCGTAACGGCGAATTGGCGAGGTGAAATGCGCGTAGCGACGAAGGTTGAGGCCGAAATGTCCGAAGTTCTCCGGCGAATATTCCGCTTGCGCCTGGCTGCGCAGCACCACTTGGTTGATCAGCCGCTCCGCGGTTCCGCCGGCGACGCGTTGCAAGATGCGGTTGAATGCATCCGGACGTAGCGCACCGCCTTTGGGCAGCGAAATATCGAGCGTACGCAGGAATTCGCGCAACGCATTGAGCTTTTCCGGGGATGGTTCGTCGTGCACGCGGTAGATCAGCGGCACGCGCGCGCGTTCGCAGGTTTCGGCGGCTGCCACGTTGGCGAGGATCATAAATTCCTCGATCAACCGATGCGCTTCCAGGCGCTGGGGCATGATCACGCGGTCAACCATGCCGTCCGATTTGAGCAGGATCTTGCGCTCGGGCAAATCGAGGTCGAGCGGACCCCGCTCGTCGCGAGCGCGGCGCACGGCGCGATACGCCGCGTAAAGCGGTTCAAGGACCGTTGCAACAAGCGGTTCGGTGATCTCGTCCGGGCGGCCGGACACGGCCAGTTGCGCCTGCTCGTAGGATAGCCGCGCCGCCGAGCGGATTAAGACGCGATGAAACGTGTGCGACCGCTTGTGGCCGCCGGCGTCGACCACCATTCGCACCGCCAGAGCGGGCCGATCCTCGTGCGGCCGCAGCGAACACAGATCGTTGGAGATGCGCTCGGGCAGCATCGGCACGACACGATCGGGAAAATAAACCGAATTGCCCCGTTCGGCGGCCGCGCGGTCGAGCGCGGAAGCCGGGCGCACGTAATGCGCAACGTCGGCGATAGCGACACAGACGATATGACCGCCGACATTGCGCGGATCCGGATCGGGCGAAGCATGAACGGCATCGTCATGATCCTTGGCGTCTGGCGGATCAATGGTAACCAATGGGACGTTTCGCCAATCCTCGCGGCCTTCAGCGCTGGCAGGGCGGGTGGCTTCCGCTTCAGCGATCACCGCCCGGGGAAACGTATGCGGGATGCCGTGCGCGTGAATGGCAATCAGGCTGACAGTGCGCTCGGTCTTCAGCGAGCCGAGGCGCTCCACCACCGTACCGGCCGCGAGACCGTGACGCGCATGCGCGGCCATCTCGACCGCAACCAGGTCACCGTCGGCGGCGCCGCCGGTGCCGTCGGCGCTGATCGTCAGTTCCCGGCCCAATTGCTTTTTATCGATCGGGATCAGACGGGCGCCGCCGTTCGGCAGGCTGCGGAAAATACCGAGGACGCGTTGCCTGGTCCGGTCGATGAGCTTGATGATTCGGCCGGTCATCTCATCGTCGCGGCGCTCGACGCGCAGAAGCGCGCGGTCACCGACGCCGGCGACTTCGTTTGGCCGTGCGCGGCGCGGGATGACGATGCGGATCGTCGGCGGTGCGCCGTGGGCGCTTTCGTCCCATTCGGTCGGTCGCGCCAATAATTCGCCATCGCGATCGCGCCCGGTGACGTCGGCGAGCACGACCGGTGGCAGGGCGCCGGCATGGTGCAACCGTTTTCGCCGGCGTTCGATCCGGCCGTCGTCAGTGAGCTCGCGCAGCATGCGATTGATCGCCGCGCGGTCGGCGTTCTTGGCGCCGAAAGCACGCGCAACTTCGCGCGCACCGACCTTCCCGTTGCGCTCGCCGATGAACGCCAAAAGTTCCTCGCGCGAGGGGAGAGTTTGCCGTTTCATGGGCCGCTCTTCGGCGCCAGAGCGTAAAAATCGGCGTGGTTTGAAAATCTATTCGGCAGCTTCTGTCGTCTTGCGTTGCGATTTGTTGGTAGCTGGGCGTTTGGTTGCACGCGCTCCCGGCCGTTTGGACGAAGCCTTGACGTGGCGGGCGGTACCCGGCGATGGCCGCTTGGTCTTGCGCGGCCGCGCATGCGGCGCCGGTGCGCGATCGGCGCGGGCGTCGATCAGTGCCGCGGCTTCCTCCAGCGTGATCGTCTCCGGCGTCTTGTCGCTTGGCAATGTGGCGTTGACGCCCTCATGGCTGACATAGGGACCATAGCGGCCGTTTTTCGCGACGATCGGGCCGCCTTTACTAGGATGCGCGCCAAGCGCACGCCCCGGATCGGCGCCGAAACGACGGAAGCGCGCCGGCTTAGCGCGTTTCTCGGCGATCAGCGTCACCGCGCGATTTAATCCAATGTGGAAAACATCGTCTCCGGCTTCGAGATTGGCGTACGTTTTGTCGTGTTTCACATAAGGGCCGAAGCGGCCGATTGCGGCGATAATCGGCTGACCGTCCTCGGGATGCATGCCGATTTCGCGCGGTAACGATAAAAGCTGAAGCGCGCGATCGAGCGTGACTTCATCGGGCACCGTTCCCTTCGGCAGGCCGGCGCGCTTGGGCTTTTCGGCGTCCTTGACCGTTTCACCGAGCTGCACATAGGGGCCGAAGCGGCCGCTGCGTAGTGTCACTTCCAGGCCGGACTTGGGGTCCTCGCCGAGCTTTTTGGTGCCGATTTCGCCACTGCCGTCAGCCGATACAGAAAGCGGCCGGGTATACCGGCATTCCGGATAATTGGAGCAGCCGATGAAGGCGCCATATTTGGAAAGCTTCAACGTCAACCGGCCGCCGGAACAGGTCGGGCATTGCCGTGGATCGGTGCCGTCGGCGCGTGACGGAAACAGATGCGGCGCAAGCAATTCATCGAGCGCATCGATCACTTTCGAAATTTTCAAATCTTTGGTTTCATCGATCGCGCCGATGAAATCGCGCCAGAAATCGCGCAGCACGTCGCGCCATGCCGCTTCGTTATTGGAGATAAGGTCGAGCTGCTCCTCAAGGCTCGCCGTGAAATCGTATTCGACATAGTGGGCGAAGAAGCTCTCGAGGAAGGCGACCACGATGCGGCCACGGTCCTCCGGGTAAAGCCGGCGTTTGTCGAGTCGAACGTATTTGCGATCCTTGAGCACTTGCAGGATCGACGCATAGGTCGAGGGCCGGCCGATGCCGAGCTCTTCGAGGCGCTTGACCAGCGAGGCTTCCGAATAGCGCGGCGGCGGTTCGGTAAAATGTTGATTGGCGGCGATGGAACGCTTCTCCAACCGTTCGCCGGTGTCCATCGCCGGCAAGCGGCGCGACTCTTCGTCGTCGGGGTCTTCGTCCTGCCCCTCCTGATAGAGGGCAAGGAAACCGTCGAATTTCACCACAGTACCGGTAGCTCGCAATTCGAGCGCCCGGCCGGCCACGTTGGCGTTGATGTCGACCGTGGTGCGCTCGAGCTCTGCCGATTCCATTTGGCTTGCGACGGTGCGCAACCAAATCAGTTCGTAGAGTTTGGCCTGGTCCGCATCGAGAAAGCTTTTGGTTTCGCGCGGTCGGCAGGCCAGATCGGTGGGACGAATGGCCTCATGCGCTTCCTGCGCGTTCTTCGCCTTGGTCTCGTACCGGCGCGCCGCGGACGGCACATAGTTCGCGCCGTAATCGGCTTCGATCACGCGACGGGTGGCGGCGATCGCTTCGGGCGCAATCTGCACGCCGTCGGTTCGCATATAGGTAATGAGACCAATGGCTTCGCCGCCGATATCGATGCCCTCATAAAGCCGCTGCGCAACCCGCATTGTGTGAGCGGGCGCAAAGCCGAGCTTGCGGCTTGCTTCCTGTTGGAGTGTCGAGGTCGTGAAGGGCGGTTGCGGATGCCGCTTGACCGGTTTCGCCTCGACCGCGCTGACGCTGAACGTGGCGGTTTCCAGTGCCTGCTTGAAAGCTTCGGCTTCGGCGCCGGAGCCGATATCGAGACGCTGCAGCTTCTTGCCGTCGGCGCCGACGAGACGGGCATCGAAGATCTCGCTACGGGGCGTCGCCAGCGTCGCGATCAGCGACCAATATTCCTTGCGGACGAATTTTTCGATTTCCAGCTCGCGGTCGCAGACGAGACGCAGCGCCACCGATTGCACGCGTCCGGCTGACCGCGCACCCGGAAGTTTGCGCCACAGGACCGGCGAAAGGGTGAAACCGAACAGATAATCGAGCGCGCGGCGGGCCAGATAAGCATCGACCAAAGCCTGGTCGATCCGGCGCGGGTGCGCCATGGCCTCGGTCACCGCCTGCTTGGTGATCGCGTTGAACACGACCCGTTCGATGGCTTGACCGTTGAGCGCCTTCTTTTGCTTGAGCACCTCAAGCACGTGCCAGGAAATCGCCTCGCCTTCGCGGTCGGGGTCGGTTGCCAGGATGAGCTTATCGGCTTCCTTGGCGGCACGCGCGATATCGTTGAGGCGTTTTTGCGCCTTGTCGTCGACTTCCCAGATCATACGGAAATTGTGGTCCGGATCGACCGAGCCATTCTTGGCCGGCAGATCTCGCACATGTCCGAAAGAGGCTAGAACCTCATAGCCACGGCCGAGATACTTATTGATCGTCTTCGCCTTGGCGGGCGATTCCACGACTACCAGATTCATGTTAACCTAATGATTTATTGGCCTTTTCGCGTCTGTCGGGCGTCTTCCGACGCCTCCCGGCCGCCGGGAACATGGGTAACGCACCTGCACCTGTCAAATCGTTACCATTGGAACCAGACCGCCACGATCGCCTGAAAACGCAGTAAAACATGGCAAATTGCCGCCATTTGAAAATAAATGGCGATGGGTTGCTATTACCCTCTTTAGTTGCTTTTTTTTAGAATACACCTAGAAGGTAGGTACAGGTTGTCAAAAATGGCATAACAACCCTGAGAAGGGCTACCTGCCCGTGATTCCGCAAGCCGAAGCCGAATGCGACACCGCCGGCGTCCCGGAAGCTGCGCTTTATATCGCCTCCCTCGCCGACGAACTCGCACGGCTTGCCAAAAGCCATGACCTGGAGACGCTGGCATACATTCTCGACATGGCGCGCATGGAAGCGGACCAGATCTCCAAACGCATGAACGATTAGCGCGCGGCCTTAAGGCGTCCGCACCTGCACCCCGACGCGATCGAGAAAGGTACGACCCGGGTAGCCATCCGGGATCATGCCATATCGCCGCTGCTGGTCGCGTACGGCGTCACGCAGGTCGAAATCGAAATGACCATCGAAATCGGCGATCTTGTAACCAAGCGCGGCAAGACGATGTTGGAGCGCAATGCGCGTCGAGCGCGTGAGTTGGAAATCATCCGCCGGCCATCTGCCGCGAAAGGCAGGTAAGCCTCGCAGCCGATCGGCAAGTGCCGCGACCGCGAGTGCATAAGCGTCCGAATTGTTGAATTTTTTCAGCACGACGAAATTGTCTGTGACAAGAAAGGCCGGCCCGGTTGCGCCGCTGGGAAAAAACAAAATCGCATTGCCGACCGCCGGCAGTGTGGCGCCATCCGCGCGACGCAGCCCCCGTGCCGTCCATTGCACGAAGGTACCGCGGCTGGCGCGATAGTCGAAGCTTCGCGGCACTGTGACTTCGAAGCCCCATTGTAATTTCGGCTGCCAGCCCGATTGCCGCAGATAATTGGCGATCGAGGCGAGTACATCCGGCACGCTGTTCCAGATGTCGGCGGCCCCGTCGCCGTCGAAATCGACTGCGTATTTCAGATAGCTCGACGGCAGGAACTGCGGCTGTCCCATCGCCCCGGCGTAGGAGCCCAAAAACGCGCGGCGCGGTATCCGGCCCTGCTGGAGAATCTGCAGCGCCGCCAGAAGCTCGTCGCGAAACAGCGGATGCTGAAAGCGTGCCGCGGCAAGTGTGGCAAGCGACCGAAACACATCCCAACGCGACTCGCTTTCGCCAAATGACGACTCGACGCCCCAGATGCTCAGGAGAATGCTGGAATCGACGCCATATTTTTGTTCGACCGCGCGCAAGGTAGCGTTCCATTGCGCTGATTTCCGTACCCCGACACCAATGCGGGACGCAGACGCGAGGCTTGCGATATAGGGTCCGAACGGCTTGCCATATTCGGGAGCGTGCCGTCGCGCGGCAAGCACATTGGGATCGGGGGTCAAACCGGCGAACGCTTCTGCGAACGTTGTTGCGGCGATGCCTTGCCGTTGCGCATCGGCGCGTAAACCATCGAGGAATGCCGCAAAGGAAGTGCCGGTTTCGCCGCGCACGGCGATGCCGCCGCAAAGCAGCGCCAACACCGGCAACAGCAACCGCCACGTCATCGCCGCCCCATACGCATTGCGAACCGGCGGGTCAATCGCCGGAACGTCGGATGCATGGTCCAACTCACGCGAGCGAAACGAGCCCGCCGCCATGGCGTTCGAGCCGGCCGGCAAGTTCAAGCTCGAGCAGCACCATTCGCACGACCGACGGCGGCGATTTTGACAGGCGTACCAGGTCGTCGACCTGGATCGGTGAGGGCCCGAGCAACCCGACAATGCGGGCTCGCTCATCGGGCGCGGGCTCGACGCCGGCAGTAGCGTCATCGTCCGCCAACGGCTCGGGCTCGCGGGCGGGAATCTTCCTTTCCGTCATGATCGGTTCGAGCACGGAAATAACGTCAGTGGCTTCGGTGACCGGCGTTGCACCCTGCTTGATCAGGCCGTTGGTGCCCTCTGCCCGCGGGTCGAGCGGCGAACCCGGCACCGCGAAAACTTCGCGGCCCTGTTCAAGCGCAAGCCGTGCGGTGATGAGCGAGCCCGAGCGCTTGGCCGCCTCGATAATGATGACGCCAAGCGAAGCGCCTGAAATCAGTCGGTTGCGGCGGGGAAAATCGCGCGCGCGGGGCTCCCAGCCGAGCGGCATTTCCGACAATACCGCCCCGGCCGGAAGGATGGCGTTGAGGAGTTCACCATGCTCGGGCGGATAAATCCGATCGTGTCCCCCGGCGAGCACCGCGACTGTTCCAGTCGCCAGGCTTGCGCCGTGCGCGGCCGCGTCGATCCCACGTGCCAGGCCGGAGACGATGGCGAAGCCGGCTTCACCGAGATCGCGCGCGAGCTTTTGCGTGAATTTCAATCCGGCGCCGGAGGCATTGCGCGAACCGACGATAGCTACCATTGGCAGCGCCAAAGCGCTGATCTGGCCGCGAACGGCTATGAGTGGCGGCGCGTCGTCGATCATTTGCAAACGCAGCGGGTAGGCGGGTTCGCCCAACGCGATCAGTGTGATGCCGAGTCTTCGCGCAGCCGCAATCTCGCGCTCGGCGTCGGCGCGTGGAAAAATCTCCACCGGTCCATGCGCGCCGCCGCGCCGCGCCAGCGACGGCAGCGCCTGCAACGCGGCGTGCGCGCCGCCAAAATGATTGATCAGCGTGCGAAAAGTCCGGGGGCCGACATTTGGGCTGCGAATGAGCCGCAGCCAGTCGATCCGCTGCTCATCGGAAAGCTGGATGCCCTCGCCAAGCTTATTCACCTTGCCCCCAAACGCGCCGCGTCGCGTTCAAAGCGCAAGCATACGCTGTGTACGTCAGGAGCCGCCAGTGGCGCCGGTTCCGACGCCGATCTTGCCTTCCGACCCGCTGCAAAGCCGTGCAATGTTGCCGCGGTGCATGATCCACAGGAGGAGCGACAGGAGCAGAAACACTTCTGCACTTTCCGTATCACCGACGAACCACAGACAAATCGGCGCGGCGGCGCTGGCGATGAGCGCGGCGAGGGAGGAGTAGCGCGTTACCGCTGCGATCCCGAGCCAGACCGCGCAAAATAACAACGCAGTCGGCCACGCAAGCCCGAACAAAACCCCGACATAGGTGGCTACGCCCTTGCCGCCGCGAAACTTGAGCCACACCGGAAAGACGTGGCCGAGGAAAGCGCCGATCGCGGCGAGGAACGCGCAATTGCGATCGAAAAGATATCCGGCGACGAGTACTGCTATTGTGCCCTTGAGCATATCGCCCAGAAGGGTTGCGCCGGCCAGACCTTTTCGCCCGGTACGCAGAACGTTGGTCGCGCCGATATTGCCGGAGCCGATCGCGCGCAAATCCGGCGCATCGGCAAGTCGTGTCAGCAGAATGCCGAACGGGATCGACCCGCAGAGATAGCCGAAGGCAAGACTGGCGGCGTAATCGAGCGCGGGCATGATGGAAGCTTAGCCGTGATTGCGAGCAAAGCGAAGCAATCCAGACTCTGCGATCGAACTGGATCGCTTGTTCCCCGGCTTGGTCGCAACGGCGAGGTTATCCCGCGCCAGCTCGCTTTCTGCGGTCGCGAGGCGCAAGGCCGGCGGCCTCCGCCTCCGCTTCGTTGCGATAAATAGTCAAATGCCGCAGTTTTTCCGCCGGCGCGTGCACCAACACTCCAATTCCGGGCGCGAATGTCTTTCGTGTCGCGTCGCCGGCTACGAAATGTGCGGCAGCCTCGGCTTCGATGTCAGTCTCGCAATAGAGGCAACGTAGGATACAGCCGGGCTTGGTGTTTTTCGGGATGACATAGAACTTGTTCGCCGCGTATTGCCTTTCCGCTGGATCGTTGCTGATGCAGTTTGAATTGGGGCAATGGACCCCGCGTCCGATCGGTTGCGCATAGATAGGATGGCGAGATTCGGCGAATCCGCCGATAAACCTGTGCAACGACTTGTTGCGGTGCAGATGCAGCAAGAGTGAGATCAACGCCATACGTACCGGCACGCCGTAGGCGGCTTGGCGGAAATAAATTGCTCGTCGGTCATTATCGAGAGCGGCGTCAAGCTCATTGACCCGCGGCAGCGGGTGCATGACGCTTGCGTGCGAATATTTCCCTTCGCGCAGGAATTTGGCGTCGATCTTCGGGTAGGGTCGTTCTTTTTCGGTCCAGCGTTCCTTCTGGAAACGCGTCACATAGACGGCGTCTATTTTTTTCCGCAACACTAGGCCGTAATCGATTTCCGGCTCTGAATAGAGCGAAAGCTGATGCGGTTGGTCGGCGGTGACGTAGAGCGCGTCGATCGAATCGGCCTGGTTCGGCGCTTTCGAAACCATGCGGCAACGAAATTCTTCGCGCAGCCGGCGGTCGACATGGGTGGGCAGTTCCATGCCCGGCGCGGGTAGCGGGTCGATGGTGGCACCGAAGCGGGCCAGCGCGTAGACGAAGGAGTGAATGGTGCGGCTGCCCTTGAGATCGCCGGAAATCGCGATCTTCATGTTCTTAAGCCCCTTGTTCTTGGAGCGAAGCGTGAACAGGTCGCATAGGGTCTGGGTCGGGTGCTCGTGGCTGCCGTCGCCGCCGTTGATCACCGGAATCTGCGAATACTCGGCGGCGAGCCGGGCGGCGCCGTCGCGCGGATGACGGATCACGATGACGTCGGCGTAATTGCTGGTCACCCGGATGGTATCGGCGAGGCTTTCGCCCTTGGCAGCCGAACTGACCGCCGGGTCCGCACTCGTGATGTTGGCGCCACCAAGCCGCAACATGGCGCTCTCGAACGACAGCCGGGTGCGGGTCGAAGGTTCGTAAAACAGGCTGGCCAGAATGTATTTAGATGCGATCGCGGTACCGCGGCCGATCCGATAGGGGATTTTGCTATCCGAGAGTTCCCGCAAAAACCCCGCCGCGACTTGGAAGACCGTTTCGATCTCCTTGTTGGTCAAATCGTTGATGGAAACGATATGGCGCGTGAGCGGCTGCGGCTTCGTCATTAAAGTGGTGCTATAGGCCCAATCGAAGCGGTCCGGCAAGCCCGTCCGGCGCTTATCCCATGCCGCGTGCTATAATGGCGTAACTTTATGAGGCGAACCCGCCATGACCACCCTCGCGCGCTTCGATACCACCGAGGTCTTCAACCAGTCGCCGCTCTACGAAAACGTCGATTTGTTTTCGAGCGACCTGCCGCTGCAGGAGGCGGTCAAGGCCAATGGCGCGGCAGCCGATATGGCTGCGCTTGCCGCCTTTGGTCGGCAGTGGGGAACGGCGGAGATGTTCGCTCAAGCGCGCCGTGCCAATGAGAATCCGCCGAAACTCCAGATTTTCGACGCCAAGGGCTTTCGCCGCGATGTGGTCGAATTCCACCCGGCCTATCACGATCTGATGCGCGCAAGCGTGACCGCGGGGCTGCATGCTTCGACCTGGACATCGGCTGGCGCGCGCGCCGCGCCGCCGGCGGAAGTCAAGCGGGCGGCCCGCTACTACATGGTCTCGCAGATCGAATGCGGGCATTTGTGCCCGATCACCATGACCCGCGCCGCGCTAGGCGCCCTGTCGGCCAATCCGACTGTGCTGGCGCACGTCGCGCCCAAAGTGACGACCGCAAGCTATGACCCGGCCTTCCGACCCTGGTTCGAAAAATCGGGCATGACGCTCGGCATGGGAATGACCGAGAAGCAGGGCGGCACCGATGTGCGCGCCAATTCGACCACTGCGACGCCGGCTGGAGAGTTTTACTCGATCACCGGGCACAAGTGGTTCGTGTCCGCGCCGATGTGCGACGCCTTTATGGTGTTGGCGCAGGCGCCCGGCGGGCTCACCTGTTTCTTCGTACCGCGCTTTAAACCCGACGGAACGGTCAACGGACTTCGTTTTCAGCGGCTCAAGGACAAACTCGGCAACCGCTCCAACGCGTCGAGCGAGGTCGAATTCGCCGATGCTTACGGTTTGCGGATCGGCGATGAGGGGGCCGGCGTGCGCACCATCATTCAAATGGTGCAGCTCACCCGTCTCGAC
>JAGXAC010000236.1 GCA_019075925.1 Hyphomicrobiales bacterium
GCCAACTCAATTCGGAAAACCAGACAGTGTCGTAAAGTTTTGGTCTTTCGCCCCGATTTTCGAGAACAGCGGAAATACCATTACAAATAATTTGCGCATCCACCCCTACGCAGCCTTCAGCAATTTTCCGTTGCCTATCGGTGGTGGCCCAGCGCAGCAGATTCTTTTCGGCCAACCAAGTGCTCTTTCTCGGGCACCCGTCGATCCGGAAGAGGTTCCCATTTTCCCACCGGCTAAAGTGCAAAATTATATTATCGGACCTCATTCTACTTTGAGCGTTGGAGCCATTGATGTGCCGTCGGATGTTGTAAAGCTTGGCGCACCAATTTGGGACGTTTTCGGATTCGCGACTTACGATGATGTTTTTCCCAAAACTCCTCAGCATATTACAAAATACTGCTATAGAATTTTCCCGATCCCAGAGACCGGAGACCAGAAGCCCCAAATTGGGGTGTGCGCGCACTGGAACTGCACTGATAAGGAGTGTGACGCAGATAAAGAGACCTATAAGGCCGACCCAGTATTGAGAACCCAAACTCTTGTCTTGGGGCCGAAGGAAATGGGGTCGGCATCCCCCCAATAGTGAAAGCCAGAAAGATCCCTTGGAGGGGTTTTTACGTCGGCCTGTCAGGGGAAGGGAATATCCCCGCAATAGGCTACCAGTCAAGTGGCAGATATTCGCCGGGCGCAGGGCATCGGTTTCCCCGATCGATCGGGCATGCGCTGAAGGCAGGATCAGGAAGCGGACGCCGGCGAGGCGGGCTGCTCCGCACGGGCGCCTTGCCATCCGCGCCGGTTGAAAACCATTCGGCTCTCCGGCAGCGGCACGCCGCCTGCGTCAAGCTCGGCTGCCGGCAGTGTATCGGCGCTGGCCCAAATTCCACTGGCGAGCGCCGCCGCATATTCCTCCGGCAGTCCGGCCCGGCGCATCTTGGCTGCCGCGGTCGCGTGGTCGTAGTGCAGAGCGCGATGTTCGATCGTGATCCCGTCTTTGTCGCGTTGGAGAAGGCTGAACCAGACTCGCGGCGTGCCGTCATTCGCCGGCATGCCAAGCGCGCCGGAATTGTGCCAAAGCGCATCCCCGATGCGTTGGGTAAATGGCAAGCCGCAATGGCCGCCGATCACCCCATGCAGCCCGGTCTTGCCGATTTCGGTGGTTTTGATCGCTGCGTCGGTCGACGCGTAGATCGTTTGATTGATCGCGTCCACGCCGCCATGCACGACGGCAAAGCGATGATCGCCGATTTCGAGCGCGATGCTTCGGGGCAGGCCGCCCATCCATACCCGATCATCCGCCGAGACTTGCGCGGTCGCGTGCGCAAACCACGCCGCCGAAAGGCGGTCGCAGGTGCTGCCGTCCTCGAAGCCGCAGCCGCAGTCGGCCGCACCGGCGGCCAGGTTTTCCTCGACGTTGCCCATGACGACGTGGCAGCCGGATTCCCGAACCAACGCGGTCGTCGCTGCGGCGTCGGCACAATAGGCGACCACGTCGCCGGTGCAGATGATGCGTTCGGAGGGAATGCCGAGCCGCGCCATTTCCTCGAAGAAAGCTTGCGTGGCTTCGAGATTGCTATAGGGGCCGCCGAAGATTGCGACCCTGCCGTCGGCGCGGACGGTCGGAACAAGCGCGTTCATTTGGCCGCTCGATAAGACCACAACCAGCTCCCGAGCAAGGTGGCCGCAAGCATACCGGCGAATTGCGCCGCGATAAATGCGACAACGCCGCCGGGGGCGATGCCGGCAAAGGTGTTGGATAGCGAGCGGGCAATCGTAACGGCAGGATTGGCGAACGACGTCGAGGCGGTGAACCAGTAGGCGGCGACGATATAGAGGCCGACCGCATAGGGCACTGTTGCGGACGCGCGGCCGACGCACCCGAAGATCGTTACCAGCAATCCGAATGTTGCGATGAATTCCGCCAGCCACTGGCCGACGCCGGCACGGTCGTGCAGCGACACCTGCCAGAGCGGCAGTTCGAACATCAGATGTGCGATCCAGACGCCGATCAGGGCGCCGGCGATCTGCGCCGCAATATAAGGCGCCGTTTCGCGCCACGGCAGCTCGCGGCGGAGCGCGAAGGCGACGCTCACCGCCGGATTGAAGTGGGCGCCGGAGAGGGGGCCGAAGATGAGGATCAGCACGGCGAGGATGGCGCCGGTCGGCAGCGTATTGCACAACAGCGCGAGCGCCGCGTTCCCGCCGGCGAGCCGTTCCGCCATGATGCCGGAGCCGACGACGGCGGCGAGCAAAAATGCAGTCCCGATGCCTTCGGCGGCCAGGCGCCTCGCCAACGTGGTCGTCATCAGATTGCTTCGGTCGCCTTTGCCGCCGTCTCCTGCAGCCCGCCGATGTCCTTCAATTTGCGTTGCAGGGTCAGGCGATCGAGCGAACGTAACGGCAGCGACGTGAAAAGCCCGATGCGCCGGTGCAGCATGCGGTAGGCATTTTTGAAGGCGAGCGCGATCTCCGCCGCTGTCCCTTCGGCCGCGGCCGGATCGGGAACGCCCCAATGGGCGGTGATCGGCTGGCCCGGCCACAAAGGGCAGGCTTCGGCGGCCGCGTTATCGCAGACGGTGAAGACAAAATCGAATTCCGGCGCGCCGGTGCGAGCGAACTCGTCCCAGGATTTCGACCGATAGCCCGACGTGTCGTAGCCGAGGCTTTGCAACAAACGCAGGGTCTCGGGATGAATCCGTTTTTTCGGCTGACTGCCCGCGCTGAACGCGTGGAATTTTCCGGCGCCGAGCTTGTTCAGGATCGCTTCGGCGAGGATCGACCGCGCGGAATTGCCGGTACAAAGAAACAGCACATTGTAGGGCCCGGTCGTCGTCATGACCAAATTCAATCCGCTGAACAACCGCAAGAGGCGGACGCCTTTGACTCCGGCGCGCAGCAGGATTTTTCATGCGCAATACGCGCCGCCCGTTCACCGCTGCCGTCGCCGTAATCGGTTGCTTCCCCGGTCGTGTGAAATGTTTCCCACGAAATTCCCGCCGGGTCGTCGATCCACGATTTCTCCGACTGGGCGTAGCAGCACGCCGTTTCGCCTTGCTCGACGATCGTGCCGCCGGCTTCGCGCAAGCGCGCATAGACTTCATGCAGTTCCGTCTTGTTCTCGACTTGGATGCCGAGATGATCGAGGCCGGGCTCCCGTCCGCGGGTCGAGATGGCGAAGTTCACCCGCGGATCGTCGAGCATCCATTTGGCATAGTCCGGTTTGACCACCGACGGCCGCGCGGCGAATAACGCCGCGTAAAAATCGATCGATCGTTGCAGATCGTCGACGGCGACATGAACGTGCAGACGCTTCATCGGTTGCTCCTCAAGCGCGAACCCTGGTGCGTTTCGCATCGGCCGGCGTGCAGGCCTTCTGCGGCTGACAATCGTTTTGCGCGCCCTGACAGCAGTTGTCGGTGAGGTAGGCGAGTAGCGCATTCATGGTGTCGTACTGCGCCGCGTAGATCATCGAGCGGCCATCGCGGCGCACCGTGACCAAGCCGGCCCCACGCAGCCGGTCGAAATGAAACGTCAGCGCGTTCGGCGCCAAATCGAGTTGCGCAGACACCCGGCCAGCCGGTAGTCCGTCGGGTCCTGCTTCCACCAGCAGGCGAAAAATGGCGAGCCGATTGTCTTGAGCGAGCGCGGCCAAGGCCGCGACGGCCTGATGCTGTTCCATATTTCAGTGAATATTGAAATATGGACGTCGCTGTCAAGCAATATTTCAATAGTTGTTGAAATAAATAATCCCCGTCACCCAGGAACCCGTCCCCACGGAGGTACCGGGCGGTAGGCGCTTAAGCCGCTTCTTTTTGGGCCACCTGATGCCATCCATCTACTGACTCTTCTTCAGTCAACGGCGCTGGTCTCTAATATGGAGACTTTTCTTGACAACCGTCCCTGTTTATGTTACGCTCTTCTCCGTCTCGCTGTGTTTAAGGGCGCCTTCCGGACGGCATGCCGTAAGACGACAGCGAGATGCGGTCCCCGCGGGCGGAACTGCCAATCCGCACTCGGGCGGCTTTCGGGTCCCCGGTCGACCGGCACAAGGAC
>JAGXAC010000052.1 GCA_019075925.1 Hyphomicrobiales bacterium
TGCAAGCGATGATCGACGGCAGGCTTCCCGCGCCGCCGATCGCCCAAACGCTCAGTTTCCGGCTGGCCGAAGTCGGCGACGGTTATTGTGTTTTCGAAGCCGAGACCGGGCCGCATCTGCTTAATCCGCTGGGAATCGTCCACGGCGGTTGGGCGCTGACCCTCATCGACAGCGCGACCGGCTGCGCGGTGCATACGCTTCTACCGCCCGGCGTCGGCTATACCACGATCGAAACCAAGGTCAATTTCACCCGGGCGATCAAACACGACGGCGGACGCGTACGCGCCGAAGGGCGCGTGGTGAGCCGCGGCCGCCAGATCATGACGTCCGAGGGACGCTTGTTGGATTCGGATGGACGCGTCATCGCACATGGAACGTCGACATTGATGGTTTTCGGCAATGGCAAAGCGCGCGAAACCGGCAAAGTTTAACATCAAGCGCATTTACGAGCCCGCCGCCGAAGGCGATGGCTTGCGCGTTTTGGTGGACCGGCTATGGCCGCGCGGGATCGCCAAGCAAAAAGCGCACATCGACCAATGGCTCAAGGATGTCGCGCCGAGCCACGAGCTGCGCCGCCGCTATCACGACAAATCGGCGGAATGGAAACAATTCGTCGCCGCTTACGGCCGCGAACTCAAACAAGAGCCGGCGCGCGGCGCGGCCGCGAGCCTGCGCGAGCAATTACGCCATGGACCGGTGACGCTGCTCTATGCGTCCCGCAATGAGGCGCACAACAATGCGGTGGCGCTCAAAAACTGGCTCGAACGCGCCAAACCGCGGCGCGGTCAGAGCACCCGATAAAACTTGAGCTTCACCAGGTCCGGCCGGCGCTCTCCGCTGGCGACAATGATGTGCCTGGTCATCCAGGCATATCGCGCGGCACTGGTCGTAAAGAAAGTCGCTCCGTGAAAATAGTAACTCGCCGGATCGACGGGCTGCCCGGCGGCGAGCGCGGCGATGATTTCGGGCGGCCCGTGCCGCAGCGCGAGATTTCTCACTTCGATCAGCGCGCCGTCGTCGGTCTGCAAGCTATAGCGCGCTTCCAACTCGGCGACGCCGTCGCTGCGCAAAATCTGCCAGTCCGCACCGCCTGCGAGTACCCGACCGCGTACGTTCGGACCGGAAAATTCTCCGCCGGTAATAGGCACGACCCGCCGCCCGCCCTTGCCGACGTCGCCGAAATCGAGCGGTAGCCCAACCAGCACATTCGCGGCAAAGATGAATTCGAGCGTGGGCATGGACCCCATCTCGGCCATGCGTTCCTCCCCGTGATTGCGTACCGCGCTTGAGTTTTCCGATAATCTCCGGCGCGCGTCAGCGTCAAGGCCGTAACCGTAAACTCACCGAGGCCCTCATGTCAGCCAGCATCGCCAAGCCTATGCTGTTTCCGTCCACGATTGCAGGCAGCTTGCCGAAGCCTGCCTGGCTGGCCGAACCGAACAAGCTGTGGGCGCAGTGGCGTTCGCAAGGCGACGAACTCGCGCAAGCGAAAGACGACGCCATTCTGCTGGCGATCAAGCTGCAGGAGGACGCCGGCATCGACATCGTCACCGACGGCGAACAGGCGCGGCAGCATTTTGTCCATGGATTTCTCGAAGCGGTCGAAGGTATCGATTTCGACAAGCGCGTCGAAATGGGCATCCGCGACAACCGCTACAAGGCGATGTGCCCCACGGTCACCGGCCCGCTTCGGCTGCGCAGCCGCGTCCATGCGCGCGAAGCGCGGCTGGCGCGCGCCCACACCACGCGCAAGCTCAAATTTACCCTGCCCGGCCCGATGACCATCGTCGACACGATCGCCGACGCACATTACGGCGACCGCGTGAAAATGGCGATGGCGTTTGCCGCGCTGCTCAACGAGGAGGCCCGCGGACTGGCCGCCGACGGCGTCGATGTGATCCAGTTCGATGAACCGGCTTTCAATGTCTACATGGACGAAGCCGCCGACTGGGGGATCGCGGCGCTGCATCGCGCCATCGAAGGCGTGAACACCACCAGCGCCGTGCACATCTGCTACGGCTACGGCATTGCCGCCAACATCGCATGGAAGGAAACGCTCGGTACCGAGTGGCGGCAATACGAAAAATTTTTCCCGACGCTGGCGCAAAGCCGTATCGACATGGTTTCCGTCGAGTGCATCAATTCGCATGTCCCAATGGCGATGCTTGAATTGCTTGGCGGCAAGGACGTCGAACTCGGCGTCATCGACGTTGCTACCGACAAGATCGAGACCGCCGAAGAAGTGGCTGACGTCATCGCGAAGGCTGCAAACCACGTGCCCAAGGCGAAAATCGTCCCGGGCACCAATTGCGGCATGGCGCCGATGCGCCGCGAGATCGCGGCGAAGAAGCTTATCGCGCTCGGCAAGGGCGCAGCGCTGGCGCGCGAGCGAATATCTTGACGACTATCCAATCCGCTCGGAATTCACATCACATTCCACACCCATATTCCGAAGATGTGTCTTTATTGGTGGGATGCCTTGGCGACGCGAGAAAGCTCGTGAGAAAGATCGCGAATGTTGCGGACCTAATGGCCCGCATCATTTGTTCAGCGGCTGGCGGCTGATAGATCTCCCCGCCGATTCTTCACATCATCCCCGTCGGTCCCCAGAACATCTGGTCCGCGGACTTCTTTTGCTCGTCGTTCAACGCCGCATAGAGCGGCTTTAGCGCCTTATCGAGGGCGCGCACCGAATCGAGCTGCGCCGCCATAAGCTGTTCCTTGAGATCGAGCCGTTCGGGCAACGTCAGCGCAGCGCTGTCTCGCTGGCCCATCATGGCCGCACACCGTGCCAACATGGCATCGCCGTTCTCGCGCGCCGCATTGGCATAAGCCTTCCACAACGGCTCCTGGGCCTCCGTGATCTTGAGCTCGACTTTGATGTAGGCGAGCCGCCCTTCGATATGACCGGGCTGGCCACGGCACATGCCTTGCGCCCATCCCATTCTCCAGTGTCCAGGCCCATAGCCCATCATACCGGGTCCCATGAATCCGTATCCTCGGGGCCCCGATTCCCAGTCTTGCTGCGCTCGGTCCTGGGCAAATGCCGCGCCAGCGGGCGCCGCAATCGCCAGCGCGAGGACGGCAACGTACATCGCGATCGATTTCATGATTGCTCTCCGTTCTGACCGGTTGAGCAAAATTTTCATTCTCGCTCGCGAGCGTCCTTGATCCAAATCAACCGCGAGGGCAAAAAACGTCCATACTGTTCAACGTGAGATAGACAGAGGTCCTCAGCGCTCTGCGCGACTTAAGACATCCATAAGCTCCGCGACCTTGCGGCGCTGCTCCGCCTTGTTGCCGGAGGCAATCGCGTGCTCGACGCAATGGGCGACATGATCGGCGAGGATTTCCTCTTCCGCCTTGCGTAAGGCGGCACGCGCGGCGGAAAGCTGGGTGACGATGTCGATGCAATAGCGGTCGTCCTCGACCATGCGCGAGAGGCCGCGCACTTGGCCTTCAATCCGGTTGAGGCGCTTAAGCACCGACGTCTTGGCATCCGCTCGCATGGCGGCTATATACCCCTACCGGGTAGGTGTTTTCAAGCGGGTTGGAAATCCGCGGGTTTGACATGGATCAGAGGGTTCATTCGCATCACCCCCATGAGGCGAGCGCCGACGAGGCCGCGCCCGCACCCAAGGCTATCGATCCGGTATGCGGCATGAGCGTCGATCCGGCCAAGAGCCCCCATCGCCACACCTACCGAAGCAACGCCTATTATTTCTGCTCCGCCTCCTGCCGCAGCAAATTCGCCGCCGATCCGGAGAAATATCTGGATCGGGCCGCCCCCAAAGCGATGGCGGCCAGCGTTCCCGAGGGCACGTTCTACACCTGCCCGATGCATCCTGAAATCCGCCAAGCCGGCCCCGGCGCCTGCCCGATCTGCGGCATGGCACTCGAGCCGGAAGCGGGCGGCGCCGACGACGGCGGCGAACTCGCCGACATGACGCGGCGCTTGTGGATCTCGGCCGTGTTGGCGCTGCCGGTTGCAGTACTCGAAATGGGCGAACATTTTTTCGCCTTTGCGCCACTATCGCATCGAACCTCCGGTTTGGTGCAGTTCGCACTGGCGACACCGGTCGTGCTGTGGGGCGGCTGGCCGTTCTTCCTGCGCGGCGCGCAATCATTGCGTACCCGCCACCTCAACATGTTTACGCTGATCGCCATGGGCACGGGAGTGGCTTACGGCTACAGCGTCGTCGCGGCGTTCGCGCCGCAGCTATTTCCATCCCTCTTCGGCAATCGGCACGGCGGTGTTGCGCTTTATTTCGAGGCGGCTGCCGTCATCACCGTCTTGGTGTTGATGGGACAGGTGTTGGAGTTGCGGGCGCGGGCTTCGACTTCGGCCGCCATTCGCGCGCTGATGGCGCTTACGCCCGGCCGCGCCAGCCGCGTGCGCGCGGACGGCAGCGACGAGGATGTGCCGCTTGAAGCAGTCGCCGTCGGCGACCGGCTTCGCGTGAGGCCCGGCGAAAAAGTTCCGGTGGACGGCAGCGTGATCGACGGCAGTGCGGCGATCGACGAATCCATGCTGACCGGCGAAGCGATGCCGGTCAGCAAGGAACCGGGCACGCACGTCGCCGCCGGTACCGTCAATCAAAGCGGCAGTTTCGTCATGCGCGCCGAAAAGATCGGTCGCGACACCATGCTAGCCCGCATCGTGCAGACGGTTGCTGCGGCACAGCGTTCGCGGGCGCCGATCGCCCGGCTTGCCGACCAGGTAGCGGGCTGGTTTGTGCCCGCTGTGATCGCGGTTGCGCTGGCTGCCTTTGCCGCCTGGTCGATGTTCGGCCCCGAGCCGCGCTTTACGCTCGGAATTATCGCCGCGGTGAGCGTGCTAATCATTGCCTGCCCGTGCGCACTTGGCCTCGCGACGCCGATGTCGATCATGGTAGCAGTCGGCCGCGGCGCGCAGGCAGGCATCCTGGTCAAAAACGCCGAGGCGCTGGAGCGGCTGGAAAAGGTCGATACGCTCGTGATCGACAAGACCGGCACCTTGACCGAAGGCAAGGCCAAGGTCACCGAAATCATCGCAACGGACAGCGGCAAGGTCGACGACATTCTCCGGCTGGCCGCGGGCATCGAACGCGCAAGCGAGCATACCCTCGCCGCCGCAATCGTTGCGGCGGCGATCGAACGCGGCATCACGCCGGCCGATGTGAACGGCTTTCAAGCTTTTCCGGGCAAGGGCGTTGCCGGTTTATCAGAAGGCCACAACGTCGCGCTCGGCACCGCGCGCTTCCTTTCGGAATGCGCCGTTGCGGTCGGTTCGCTCGAAAGCGATGCCGACCGCCGACGGCGCGACGGCGCCGGCGTGGTTTTTCTTGCCATAGATGGGCGGGCCGCCGGCTTCCTGGTGATCGCCGACCCGATCAAGCCCCTGGCGCCTAAAGTGCTGGACAGGCTGCGGGCCGACGGCCTGCGGATCGTCATGCTGACCGGCGACAACTCCGCCACCGCCGCGGCAGTCGCGCAACGCCTTGGCATCAGCGAGATCGAGGCCGAGGTACTGCCCGATCGGAAAGGCGCCGCCGTCGAGCGGCTGCGGCGCGAAGGCCGCATCGTCGCCATGGCCGGCGACGGCATCAACGATGCGCCGGCGCTCGCCACCGCCGACGTCGGCATTGCGATGGGAACCGGGACCGATGTCGCCATCGCCAGCGCCGGCATCACGCTGCTCAAGGGCGACCTATCGGGGATAGCGCGTGCGCGCGAGCTCTCGCGCGCGACCATGCGCAACGTGCGGCAGAATTTGATGTTGGCGTTCGTCTATAATGCCGCCGCGATCCCGATTGCCGCAGGCGTTCTTTATCCGATTCTTGGATTCGTCTTGTCGCCGATGATCGGAGCGGCGGCAATGGCGCTGTCTTCGGTGAGCGTCATCGCCAACGCGTTGCGGCTGCGGCACGCTGCGCTTTAATTCTCCGGCAGCGGGATGAATTCCTTGTCGTCGCCCGGGATAAGGGCGAATTTTCCGGTCTTCCACTCCTCCTTCGCCTGCTCGATGCGCTCCTTGCGCGAGGAGACGAAATTCCACCACAGGTAACGCGGGCCTTCCAGTGCCGTGCCGCCCAGAAACATCAGCCGCGACGGCTGCGTCGCGGTCACTTTGATGCGGTCGCCGGGGCGAAACACCAGAAGCTGCGGCGCCGCGAACTTGTCGCCGGCGATGTCGATCTCGCCCTCGGCCACATAGATCGCGCGCTCCTCATGGTCGGCATCGAGCGGCGCGCTGGCGCCCGCCTCCAGCATCACTTCCGCATAAAACCATTCCGAGACCATGCCGACCGGCGACTTTTGCCCGAACACCGAGCCGGCGATGACGCGGGCGCGCACGCCCGTGTCGGCGATGCTCGGCAAAACACTGGCGTCAAAATGCTCGAACAGCGGCGCCATTTCTTCGTGATCCTGCGGCAGCGCAATCCAGCTTTGAATGCCGAACATAGCGCCGCCGGTGGCGCGCATGGCCGCCGGCGTCCGCTCCGAATGGCTGATGCCCCGCCCGGCGGTCATCAGATTCATTGCACCTGGCGTGATGTCGAGGTCGTTACCTTCGCTGTCGCGATGAGTGACGCGTCCGTCGAAAAGATAGGTGACCGTCGCAAGGCCGATATGAGGATGTGGACGAACATCCATCCCGCGCCCCGCCACAAGCTGCACCGGCCCCATCTGGTCGAAGAAGATGAAAGGGCCGACCATCTGGCGTTTGCTGTGCGGCAGCGCGCGGCGCACGCTAAAGCCGTCGCCGAGGTCGCGCACGCGCGGGATGACGATCAGTTCGAGCGCGTCGCATGAATGCCTGTCGCCCAGCACCGGGTCCTTGTCGGGCATCCAACTCATCGCTTTTTTCCCTTTCAGACGCCGTCAATGGTCCGGCGCGAATGGCTCCCGCCATCAAGGCATGTATGATAGAGGCGCGCAAACTGCCACGGTCCCGTTTTCGGTCAAACTCACGTCAAATCCGCATGATTTCGGCGCCTTCATTCACCAGCATCGGCCTGCTTCTCGGCTTGAGCCTGTTCCTCGGGCTGGCATTCGAGGACTTCTTCGCTCGCGCCGAGACGAAGCGGCCGGGCGGGATACGTACATTTCCGCTGCTGGCGATGGTGGGCGGCCTGCTCTATCTATTCGATCCCGCCCGCTTTGTGCCCTTCACCGGCGGGCTTATCGCGCTCGGCGCCTGGCTCGCCATCTTTTATTGCCAGCGTATGCGGGAACAGCGTGACGCCGGCGAGCCTAATGTCGGGCTGGTCGTGCCCGCACTCAACGTTCTCGCTTATGTTCTCGGCGCTGTCGCCCTGGCGCTGCCGCCTTGGGTTGCCGTGACGACTACGGTAACCGCCGTCCTGTTGCTGACCGGTCGCGAGCGGCTACACGCGCTGGCCCGGCGCGTGGAGATCAAGGAGATCGTCACAGCCGGCGAATTTCTGATCCTGACCGGCATTGTCCTGCCGCTCTTGCCGAACACGCCGGTGACGACGCTCACCGCCATCACGCCCCGACAGGCGTGGTTGGCGCTGGTCGTGGTTTGCACGCTGTCCTATGCCAGTTATCTGGCGCAACGTTACTGGTCGGCGGCCGCGCGCGGCCTCTGGATGGCCGCACTCGGTGGACTTTATTCGTCAACCGCGACGACGGTCGTGCTGGCCCGGCAGGCAAAGTCCGATCCGGCGCTGCGGCGCAATGCGCAAGCCGGTATTACGCTTGCGACTGCCATCATGTATCTGCGCATTTTCGCAGTGGTTGCCTTCTTCAATCTGACTTTGGCGCGGGCGCTGGCGCCTTCGCTGTGCGGCTTGTCGATAACGGGACTTGCGATTTGCGCGCTGCAGTACCGGTTCGGGCCGCGGCCCGCGCCGGCCGCAAAATCGACGACGGTTCCACCCACGAGCGTCAATCCACTCGAACTCGGTCCGGCAGCATTGTTCGCCGTGCTTTTTGTCGCGGTGTCGCTCGTGTCGAATTGGGCGAAGGCACAATTCGGCGCATCTGGAATTTATACGCTGGCGGCGATTGTCGGGGTGACCGACATCGATCCGTTCGTGCTCAATCTGGCGCAAGGCGGCACGACGGGCCTGTCCAATAATGCACTGGCCGCGGCCATCCTGATCGCCGCCTCGTCGAATAACATTCTCAAGGCTCTATACGCCGCGTTTTTTGCCGGCGGGCGGGCGACGGCGATCAGTGCCGCCATCCTGGTCTTGCTGGCATTCGCGGGCGTCGGCGCGGCCCTCGTCGTCGCCGGGCTGTAACCGTTGTCGCGCCGCATCCCGGCACCGACCGTTTTCAGTGAATGGTCTGATCGCTTTGAAAAGCGGGAGGGCTCAAGTCGCAATTCTTTTCGGCCGCGGCACGCCGCAGCACTTTCTCTTCTCCCAGGATATCCTCATAGTCGGCTCGGTAAGACAAATTTCCCACAATCGCGCCGCCGCCGCTTTCGTTGGCTTTGTCCATCAGATTGCGCAACGCCTCTTCGCGCGTCGTCAGGCGTGCAAGCTGCGGCGCAAAATCCTTGCAATGATATGCGGAATAGTGGCCGGGATCGACCAAAAGCGTGCTCACATCCTGGTTCGCCGAACATCCGAAGACGGCAAGCACGGCGAGTGCGGCCGCGGCCCCCGCAATCGCCCCGCCGTATCGGCGGCAACGTCCAATCGAGCAATCCGCGTGTTTGCCTGTCATCAACCGATCACCAGCTTGGCGGCGGCGCAAGTCGAGGTCCGAACGATTTGCAATTTCCTGCGCCGCAAATAAGGCATGTCTGCCGACAAATAAGTGGCGACCGCCGGCCCTTTCTAGCACCAGGAGGGAGCGGCGCAGCAATCGGAATTGCTGCGGTCAATCGGCCGTAAATTCAACGCCGACGCTCACGCCGGTGCGCCACACGATGCGACAGCGGCGCTGCGGCCCGCCATTGCGGCTTAGCAGCAATAAAAAACGATCGGGCAGCGGCTCGTCCTTCTCCAGGACGACGCGCGCTCCGGTCTGCGAGACGTCGGAAATAGTGCAAGGACGCTGCTCAGATTGGTCGACGACGACCTTAGCGGCGTAGTTAAATGGTCGCCGCCGCCGTTTTCGCAATTCGGCACGGTTGCGATAATTCCCGGGAGTGATCATAGAAGCGATCAATTTTTTTGAATGTTGGACGGTACGATTTTTGCGTTAAAGGGCAGTTAAGCCGCTCCGAGCGGGGAGATGATGCTGAGGGAACCGGATCGTCAACTCCGGATGGCGCTTTTGTCTCGCACGCGGCCGCGCGCAGCAGCACGTGGTCGCCCCACCCGCGCCTCGCGCCGCAATAGTGCCGTTGCCGCCGCGGCCGGCATCGGCGGACCGAAATAATATCCCTGCCCGAACTGGCAACCGGCGGCCGACAGCAAAGCGCATTGATCCGCAGTCTCCACGCCTTCCGCGACGACCTCGACCCCGAGCGCCCGAGCAAGCCCGATTACCGCCCGCACGATAATGGCGTCATCCGGATTGTCGACGATGCCGCCGACGAAGCGACGGTCGATCTTCAGCCGTGAGACGCGGAATGAACGCAGATAGTCGAGCGACGAATAGCCGGTACCGAAATCGTCGATCGCGACGCGCACGCCGCGGCTACGCAACCGCTCGATCTCGGCGCCATGCCGCTGTGTCGCCTCCATCAATACGGACTCGGTCAGCTCCAGTTCCAGCAGTCCTGCCGGAATGTCGTATCGGTCAAGGGCGGCTGCGACGGCATGATCGAGGTTGCTCGCCAGCTTGAATTGCCCGGCGGAAACATTGGCGGCCACCGTATTCGGCGCGATCCCCTTGTTGCGCCAGTCGGCAATCTGCCGGCAGGTCTGCGCGATCACCCACTGTCCGAGCCGAATGATGCTGCCGTTGGATTCCGCGATAGGAATAAACTGATCGGGCAACAGAACGCCGCGCTGGGGATGATTCCAGCGGAGCAGCGCTTCAAGGCCGGCGACACGGCGGGAGGCGAGTTCGATCAGCGGCTGGTAATAAAGCTCCAGCTCGTCGTTTTCGATCGCCGCATGCAGGCCTTCGCCGATGGTTACCCGTTCACGGACCTTTTCATCGAGTTCGCGAATATGGAAACGATAGCGATCGCGACCTTCGGTCTTGGCGCGATAGAGCGCCAGATCGGCTCGGATCATCATCGCCTCGGGGTCCGCCACGTCGTCCTGATAGGGGACAATGCCGACGCTGGCGCCTGAATGGATTTGGTTGCCGTCGATCGACAGCGGCGCCGCGATGGCACGGCAAATCTTCGCCGCCAACATCTCCGCTCCCGCCACGGTGATCAAATCCTCCTGCAACACCGCAAACTCATCGCCGCCGAAGCGCGAAACCATGTCGGTTTTACGCACGCAATTCTTGAGCCGCTCGGCGACCACTTTCAACAGCGCATCGCCGGCCGGATGGCCGAGCGTGTCGTTGACGTCCTTGAAACGGTCGAGATCGAGATAAAGCACCGCAAACGGCTTGGCGCCGCGCCTTGCGCGCACGAAAGCAAGCCCCAACCGGTCGAGAAAAGCGGCACGATTGGGCAGGCCCGTCAAGGCATCGGTGCGGGCAAGCTCGATGATGGTCTGCTCGGCGGTCTTGCGCTGAGTGATATCGCGCATGAACCAAATGCGGCCGAGGTATCTCTTGTTGGGATCGTAAAGCGGCGCCGAATGACGCTCGATGGTGCGCCCGTCCGCGATCTCCAGTTCATCGTGGCCGTCAATGTCGGGACGAGCATAAAGGCTGCGTACCCGGTCGAGGAAGGCGCGCTCATTCTTCATGCACGACGCAACAAACTTCAAAATCGGCGCGTTACTGTCGCCTGCGGTCAGTTCCTGCGGAATCTTCCACATCTCGACGAAGCGCCGATTGAAGGCGGTGACGCGCGATTCCTGATCGACGACAAGCACCGCATCGGGCGAATTCTCGATCGCGGCACGCAACAGGACCTGCGAATCGGCGAGCTCCTGTTCCATCTGCTTGCGTATCGTGATGTCGGTCATGACGCCTTCGAACGCGATGAGTCGGCCGGCCTCATCGCACAAACGAACGGTCCTGCCTTCGAACCACGGGAACGAACCGTCCGAGCGTTTGATCCGGACCTCGCGCCGCACGGAGTCGCATTCTCCCTGTCCCAGCGCCAAGATATCGGCCAACACTGTCGCGCGATCTTCATCGTGAACGAGCTGTCGCCAGAACGCCGGCGCGGCGAGCAAATCTTCGGCTCGATAGCCGTAGCGGTGAATGTTTCTCGAAACGAACGTAAGTGGGAAAGGCGGTTCCGGCCCCAGCCGGTAAACCACGGTTGGGCTCGACTCGACCGCGTGGTTCGCATCGGCCAGCACCTGCAGCCGACGCGGCGAGGAAATGGCGGCGCTGATCAATTCGGCCAGAATCTTGATCGTCTCGATCTCGCTATGCAGCCAGTCGCGTTCACCGCGGCAATCGTCAAAGCCAATCGATCCGCACCAGGCGTCGTCGATAAACAGCGGCACCGTCAAGACCGACTTGACGCTTCCCTTTTCCAGACGCTTGCGCGCCGCCGGACCGAAGTCGCGGGCGTTGCCGACGATGACTTCGCCGCCGGCAAGGAGCGAGGCCCAGGAATCCGGCTGCATTTCCGCCATCGATTTACCGATCGCAGCATAAAACTCGGCGGGCGCGCCAAATCCGGGAGCGCTCCACGAATAATGTTTGACAGCGAGCCCGCCGTTACCCTGGCGCGCCTCGTCTTTCAGGAGGATGTGCACGCGGTCGGCGCCGGCAGCCGGGCCGGCGCATTCCACCACCTTTTGCAGTGACGCGTTGAGGTCCGACGAGCGCAGCAGTTCCTTCGCGCTGGTGGCAATGGCCTCGAGAATGGCATCGCGCCGTCGCGCTACGAGCGCGATCAGGGAGCTTTTGAGCCGGGCGGCATCGGTCGGCTGGCCGGCGTGCGCCTTAACCAGGGGGCCCAAGGAAAACTCACCAATAAAAATACGGCTGCCTAGCGCAGAACATAGCTGCCATATTTAGCCGGCAGGTGTCGCCCGGCTGTTGCCGCGACCGATAAAATTACGGTCAATGTGCTTCAAACTCTTACCTTTCGCCAACTCTCGCCTTTCGCCAGGCTCTTGCCTTCGCCTACGTAGTAACCGCAATGGACCGCTCTTTGTTTTTGAAAGCGCCGTTACGTCATCTGGATTGCGATTGTTCCTTCTCGGCGGCTAGAAACATTGCACCGGTGATGGTCCCGCCGACGCCGAAAAAGAATCCCAGCACGAGAAGAAAGCGGAGTCGCGCAACAAACGTGTCGGCCCCGTGGAACAATGCGCCCGACTGCATTGCGCCGATCTGCAAGAATAATCCTCCGCAGAGCACGCCGAGCGTCACGCTCATCAGGCAATGCCAGAGCAGGTTTTTGAGCAGGAGACGTGCTGAGAAAGGTCGCTTTTGCATGACGGCTTCGCGAAGAGCTTCGTTTCGTCAATACTTCGATAGGACAAACGTTCCTTGCTTTTTGTCGCCGTTGTCTGCCCCGGGCTTCGAATAGACGGCGCGTGAGCAGGGAGCGGCGGGGGATGGCGCACGGTGGATCACCCAAGCGCTTCACCGTTCAGACCGGCATCGAGTTCGATAACGCGGCCGCCGATGTCCGGAGCGAATTTATTTTGGGTTGGAACAATTGCAGCTTGGTGCGGACGGAGGGACTCGAACCCTCACAGCCTTTCGGCTAAGGGATTTTAAGTCCCTTGCGTCTACCGTTTCGCCACGTCCGCCAAGCGCAATCGCCGCCTTAAGTCTGCGTGGCCGTCCTTGTAGCATCGCCGGCGCGTGCGCCGGAAGCGAAGAGGCGCATCCGGCCGCGTTATTGTTGCGGTTTGTTCTTCGACGCCGGCGCGGCCGGCCGAATGTTGCCCCATGGATCGGCGGACGTCTTCTTATCGGGTATTTTCTTTATTGCCGCCTGGTAGGCCTCGTCGGCAGCCTTTCTCTGTTGGACCTCTTCCGGGGTCAGCGGCCGTTTTGGATTCATCGGCACGCCCACGCTGTCTTGCGCGAACGCCGTCCCAGCGAGCAAGCAGAGGCAAACGCAAGCCTGTAGAAGTACACGCAGCATGATTGCGGCCGTGCTCAAACGCCCAACGGTCGAAAGCGGACAATAACGCCTAGTCCGTGTCGATATGTCCCCATAACGTATCCCAATCGACTCCCGAGATGTCGGTGACACGACCGTCCCGCTCGAAAAATTTGTTGGGCACTTGGAACATCGCCAGCATGACGCCGCCTTGCGGCGTCCAGGCGACGTGACGGCTTCCCGCTTCGCGCCACACGAACTCGCCCGCCGCCACCGTCAAGCCCTGCGCCGGTCCCTCTTTGTCGGCAAGACTGCCCTCAAGCAGATAGGTCTGCTCGATTTTAACGTGCTCATGATCGGGCAGCACCGCGCCCGGCGCGAGCTTCATCAGCGCCGTCACCAGCCCGGTTTGCTTGTCGATCAGTAGCGGCTTGACCTCGCAACCGGGGAACCGGGTCTTTTTCCATTCCATATCGGCGGGGCGCACGACATGCGAGTGCGTATCGGGTGTGTCGTGTTTTCCACTCGGCGTGATCGCGTCCATAAGCATCTCCTCGAAGCGTTTTCGCTACAAACCGGCTTCATTGATGGGCGGCTGAAACGCGAGGCCGGTGTCCCAGGGAAAATAGATCCAGGTGTCCTGCGACACCTCGGTGACGAAGGTATCGACCAGCGGCCGCCCCATCGGCTTGGCATAGACCGTCGCGAGGTGAGCGCGCGGCACGATTTGGCGCACAACCGTCGCGGTCTTGCCGGTATCGACCAGGTCGTCGACCAACAGCACCCGGACACCCTCCCCGCCGCCGCGCGCAATGATCGACTGCGCAACGGTTTTCAAGACGCTCAACTCGCCCTGGCTGGTGCCGGTGTAGCTCGACACGCATACGGTTTCGATCAGCTTGATACCGAGTTCGCGCGCCACAATCGCCGCCGGTACCAGGCCGCCGCGGGTAATACAGACAATGGCCTCGAACGGACCCGCCCCGCTCAGGCGCCAGGCCAATGCCCGGGAATCGCGGTGAAACTGGTCCCATGAAACCGGAAATATCTTGGCCGGGTCGCGCCGGACGGTCTCCTCGGGTTGCGCAGTTGCGACTTGGGTCATTGGACGTCCTCGCGGCGGGGATAACCGAACCTCGGCCGCATTATTCCGACGATCCGCGCCGCTGGCAATCAGGGAATCTCGAAGACCGTGGTTTCGTCGGCGATGCCGCGTAATGCCGCACGCCGCATGGTCGGACGCAGGCCCGAGTCCTCCAGGAGTTTCGCCGCGTTGGCATCGTCGACGACGGACTTGGTGACGAAGATGGCGCGGGAAGAAGCAAGGCCCTGCACGCGGGCGGCCATGTTGACGGTCTGGCCAAAGTAATCCTGACTGTTGTTCAGGGTGACGGCGAGGCACGGTCCCTCGTGAATGCCGATCTTAAGCAGCAAATCCTCGTTTTTACGCTCGCCGTTGACGCGCGCCATCTCGTTTCGCATCCGCAACGCCGCCGCCAGCGCCCGGTCCGGCGTCGTAAACGTCGCCATCACCGCGTCGCCGATGGTCTTGACGACGGCGCCCGCCTCCGCCGTCACCACGTCGTACAAAATGCGAAAATGCTGTCGCACAAGATCGTAAGCGACAAGATCGCCGACCCGTTCGTAGAGTGCGGTCGAGCCTTTGAGATCGGTGAACAGAAACGTCAGGCTGGTGATCTTGAGGCGCTGATCGACGTCGAGCGTATCGGTGCGATAAATGTCGCGGAAGGTCTGATTGCTCAGGAGGCGCTTGGCGGTCAGAAACGGCCGGCGCTTGCCGAGCAGATGGTGCAGCGGATCGGCGGCGATCCACAATGCCGGCAGCACGCGGCGATCGGTACGGTTCTCCAGCGAAAGCCGGAGCGGCCCCGGCCGCATTTCGATCGTTCCCACCGGAGCCTTCACGTTGTTGAACACCATCGTCAGCGCCTGCCGCTCGCGCGTCGGCTCGCCCTTAACGTCGATGAACTGCGTTCCGTGCGTGACCGGATCGAAGACGATCACGAAATCGTTCGGCAGTTGCACCGACAGCACCGCCTTCTCGCCCGGCGGCAATTCGATTGAATCGATGGTGAACTCGGCCAGGCTGTCTTCCAGGGTGTCCGGAAGATCGACGCCCGAACACCAGAAAATCTGCCGATAATATTCGACTTCGGCGAGTGTATCGGGGCTATGAGCGGCGATCCGGCGAACGCGCGGGCTTACCGTGAACGTCACCTCCACCATCTCATCGAGAGTGGGCTTGTACCCCGAGGCGCACAATCGGCAATCGTATTCGTCACGATTGACGTTCTTGAGGGTTGCGCCCGCATCCAGCACGCCGCCGCAGCCGGGACAAAGAACGTTCCACGATAATTCGAACAGCCCGAGCCGGGCCGCGTGCAGGAAGGCGGCGACGGTCTGCTCCTCGTCGAGGCCATGCCGGTCGGCGAAAGCCAGGACATTGACGCGGCAAAGATCGCGATCCGGCCCTTCGCTGACCAATCGCTCGATGGCGGCGACGCAATCGGCGGCGGCCGACTGCCGCAACACACTCAAGAGAGCTTCGGTTTCGCTCATCGGCGGCGCCCGTTACATCAGCGGCACAGCGAAAGTAGGCGCCGAGTCTTGTCGCTGCAAGACGCATGACTGTGAAGATCATGGCGCCTTCCAGCACGGGGATTTGTACGGCACCGGCGGCTTCCCGGCCCGCATGAGACCCGAGCGGCTCTAGGCCTTTTGTCGTGCCAAGAGCCCGGCGTGCACGCGATCGAGCATTGCCTGCACGGCGACTTTGACGTCGGCAAGCTTTTCTCGGTCGCGTGAACGCATCACGACATGGGCATTGGCGCCGCGCTCGTCGATGAACGGATACGAGCCGATAATCACCTGCGGATTGGCTTTGGCGATTTCGCCGAGTTCGGTACCGATATCGCCCTCGCGGCAATTGGCCTGCACGGTTTCCGAAAGCATCTTGGCGCCGGTCTTGAGTTGCGGAGCGACGTAATCGAGCATCGCTTGCATGACCTGGGGGATGCCGGCCATGACGATGACATTCTCGATGCGGAAACCGGGCGCCGCCGAAATTTTGTTAAGCACCAGTTCGGCGCCCACCGGCATGCGCGTCATTCGCATGCGCGCCTCGTTCATGACGCCGCCGGTCTGCGCCAGCCGCGTGCGCAGGATTTCGACCGCTTGGGGGTTGTAGTCGAACGGCACGCCGAACGCCTTGGCAACCGCCTCGGCAGTGATGTCATCGTGGGTGGGACCGATGCCGCCGGTGGTAAACACGTAGGTGTAACGCGCGCGCAAAGCATTGAGCGCGGCCACGATCTCCGGCTGTTCGTCCGGGACGACGCGGACTTCCTTCAGGTCTATGCCAAGCGCGGTCAGATATTCGGCGGTGTAGCCGATATTCTTGTCCTTGGTGCGGCCGGAGAGGATTTCATCGCCGATAACCAGTAGCGCGGCGGTAATGATTTCGCTGATGCCTTCGGTCGCGCCGGTCATCTTACGGGCCCTGGTCCAACGCCGCGTCCCCAGGGCTTCATTAGCGCGGCAACGGCGCCTGCTCAAGCACGCGTGCGAATGACGAAATCCCGGTGTATGGTTGCGGCAGGGAGAAAGCGTCATGGATTTTTCGCTCTCGGACCGGCAAAGGCACTGGCGTGACCGCGTCGTCGCGTTTATGGACGCACACGTTTATCCCGCGGTCGAGACCTACGAGCGCCAAGACGCCGAGGGCGACCGCTGGAAAGTCATCCCGGTCCTTGAACAGTTGAAAGCCAAGGCCAAGGCCGACGGGCTGTGGAATCTTTTCCTGCCGCCGTCGAAGGACCATGACCAGGGCGATTATCATGGCGCCGGGCTGAGCAACCTCGATTACGCGCTCTGCTCCGAACAAATGGGACGCGTATCGTGGGCCTCCGAGGTATTCAATTGTTCGGCGCCCGATACCGGCAATATGGAAGTTTTGCATCGCTACGGCTCGCCCGAGCAAAAGGCCAAGTGGCTCAAGCCGCTGCTGAACGGCGAAATCCGTTCGGCCTTTCTGATGACTGAGCCGGCGGTGGCTTCATCCGATGCCACCAATATCGAAACCTCGATCGCGCGCGACGGCAACGACTATGTGGTCAGCGGCCGCAAATGGTGGTCGTCCGGCGTTGGCGACCCGCGCTGCAAGATCGCGATCGTGATGGGCAAGACCGACCCGAGCCGCGCCCGGCACGAACAGCAATCGCAAATCCTGGTGCCGCTCGACACGCCGGGCATCAAAGTGCTGCGCATGCTGCCGGTGTTCGGTTACGACGATGCGCCGCACGGCCACGCCGAGGTGATGCTCGACAAGGTGCGGGTGCCGGCCGGCAATCTTCTTCTCGGCGAAGGCCGCGGCTTCGAGATCGCGCAAGGCCGGCTTGGCCCGGGGCGGATTCATCACTGCATGCGCACGCTTGGCGCCGCCGAAGTGGCGCTGGAGAAAATGACCAAGCGGCTGCTGTCGCGCACGGCCTTCGGCAAGAAGATCGCCGAACATTCGGTCTGGGAGCAGCGCATCGCGGAAGCGCGCATCGACATCGAGATGACGCGGCTCCTCTGCCTGAAAGCCGCCGACATGATGGACAAGGCCGGCAACAAGGCAGCCCAGCTCGAAATCGCCATGATCAAGGTGGCGGCGCCGCGCGTGGCGTTGCGTGTCATCGACGACGCGATCCAGGCGCACGGCGGGATGGGCGTCACCAGCGACGCCGGCTTGGCCAAGGCGTACGCACACATCCGCACGTTGCGGCTCGCGGATGGACCTGACGAAGTGCATTGCCGCGCCATCGCACGGTTGGAAATGCGCAAATACACCAACGCGCGGGTCTAAAGTTAAACGCCGGTTGGCCGTCAGAGCTCGTCGCCTTCAGGAGGCGATCGTCACACCGCCGTCGACGACGATGGTTTGTCCCGTCATGTAGCTTCCCGCTTGCGAGGCGAGCATGACCGCGGCGCCGGCAATCTCGTCGGGCTCGCCGATGCGCCCGAGCGGAGTCTGTGCATTCCGGCGTTTGAGCATTTCCGGATTTTCCCACAGCGCGCGGGCGAAATCGGTTCGAATAAGCCCGGGCGCGATACAATTGACCCGGATATTGTGCGGCCCCATTTCGACCGCGAGATTGCGGGCAAGCTGCATGTCGGCGGCTTTGGAGATGCAATAACTGCCAATCACTGGGCTGCCGCGCAGCCCGCCAATGGACGACACGATAATGATCGCTCCCTCCTTGCGGGCGATCATCTGCGGCGCGGTCATTGTGATCAGCCAGTGATTGGAGATGATGTTGTTGTCGAGGATTTTGCGCAATTGCTCGTCGGTGATGGTATGCATTGGCCCATAGTGCGGATTCGAAGCGGCGTTGCAGACCAGCACGTCGATCCGGCCGAAAGTACGCAGCGTCTCGTCGACGAGACGCTGGAGATGCTCCTTGGACGAAATGTTCGCCGCGAGCGCCAGCGCGCGTCCCGCGCCGAATTTCTGGTTGATCGCGGCTGCGACTTCCTGACAGGGCTCGAGGTTGCGGGACGATACGACGACCTTCGCGCCCTGCTCTGCCATCCGTTCGACGATGGCGCGGCCGATGCCGCGCGAAGAGCCGGTGACGACGGCCACCTTGCCAGTTAAGTCGAATAGCGACACCATCGCCTCCCTGAGGAATGTTGGGTTTTGTGCGCCAGCCTATTGCAGACGACAACAACCCGGCAAGCGCGTGAGGAAGGAGTTCCATGACCGCCGTCAATTCCGTGACCGATCTGACCCGCGAAGGCGATATTGCAGTCATCACCATCAACTCGCCGCCGGTGAACGCGTTGTCGGCCGACGTGCGCAACGGCCTGCGTGACGGCGTTTCCCAGGCCGCCGCCGATCCCGCGGTCAAAGCCGTCGTCGTGATTTGCGCCGGCCGCACGTTTATCGCCGGCGCCGATATTTCGGAATTTGGCAAGCCGCCGACAGGCGCGACGCTGCCCGAGCTGCAAACCACGCTGGAAGGCGGCCCGAAGCCCGTCATCGCCGCGATACACGGATCCGCGCTTGGCGGCGGCTTTGAAATGGCGCTGATGTGCCACTATCGCGTGGCGGTGCCATCGGCGAAATTCGGCCTGCCCGAGATAAAGCTTGGACTCATTCCCGGCGGCGGCGGGACGCAGCGCCTGCCGCGCCTTTGCGGCATCGAGAATGCGCTGGATGCGATCCTCTCGGGAAATCCGTTTTCCGCCAAGCAGGCGCTCGCCTGGGGTGTCGTCGATGAATTGACGGAAGAAGGAAAATTGCGCGACGGCGCGATGGCCTTTGCCCGCAAGGTCATCGATACCCACATGCCGCTGCGCAAAATTCGCGATCTTAACGACAAGATCGAGGCCGCGCGCGGCAAGCCTGAAATTTTCGACAAGGTGCGGCGCGCCAATGCCCGCAAGTATCGCGGCTTCGAGGCTTGGCAATCGGCCCTGCGCGCGGTCCAGGCCGCCATCGATCTGCCGTTCGACGAAGGCACTAAGCTCGAGCGGCAATTGTTTCTCGATCTCATTCCGACCGCGCAATCGCGCGCGCAACGCTACGTCTTTTTTGCCGAACGCAAGGTCTGGAAAATCGCCGACATACCGGAGGACACCCCGATCCTGCCGGTCAAGAAAGTCGGCGTGATCGGCGCCGGCACCATGGGCGGCGGCATCTCGATGAACTTCCTGAACGCCGGCATCCCGGTCAAGATGCTCGAGATGAAGCAGGAGGCGCTGGACCGCGGCATCGCGACCATCCGCAAGAACTACGAAGCCCAGGTCAAGAAGGGCAAGCTCAAGCAAGACAAATACGAGCAGCGCATGGCCCTGCTCAGCACCACCCTGAGCTACGACGACCTGAAAGACGCCGACATGGTGATCGAAGCCGTGTTTGAGGAAATGGGCGTCAAGGAGGCGGTGTTCAAAAAGCTCGATTCGGTCATGAAGCCCGGCGCCATCCTGGCCAGCAACACATCGACCCTCGACGTGAACAAGATT
>JAGXAC010000237.1 GCA_019075925.1 Hyphomicrobiales bacterium
CCGACGGCGCGGTGAGGATGGGCGCCCCGAGCCCGGCCGAAGGCATCGGCGCACGACCATTCGGTGACGGCGGCGGACTGGCGGGAGCCGGGGCAGCCGGACGCGGCGCGGCCGGATGCGGCGCGGCGGGTTGCGGCGCGGCAGGCGCCCGATCTGCGGGAGGCGGGCCGGAACCACCGGGAACTGGACGCTTGCCAAACACGAACGCAACTCCAAAACGTTAGCGGTTACGATTGCCGTTGCAGCAGTTTTTCGATCAGCGGCGACAACAGCCCCGAACGTTGTTTCTTGGCCTCGGCACGCCCGGTGAGCTTTTGCGCCAATTGGCGGATCATTTCGGCGGTCCGGTGATTGGCCGCGATTTCCGCGATCATCTGTCCATTATTCGCCGCCGAACCGAACATCTGCGGATCGAAGGGAATAGCCGCGACCGGACCGTCATCCAGAGCCTTGGCGAAATCGGCGGCCTTGATCTCCGGGCGCTTGGGAACGCCGATCTGGTTGAGGCAGTACAGCGGGCGGTGGTCATTGGGACGCGCCGCCTTGAGGAAATCGTACAGATTCTTGGTGTTGCGCAGATTTGCCAGATCGGGCGCAGCCACGATCAAAATGTCGTCGGCGCCGACCAGCGTCTGCTTGGTCCAGCCGGTCCATTGGTGCGGCACGTCGAGCACGACGCAGGGCACCGTGGCCCGCAGCGAATCGAAGATCGCCTCGAAGGCGTCGGCACCGAAGTCGTAAACATGATCGAGCGTCGCCGGCGCAGCCAGCAGGCTCAGGTGATCGGTGCATTTCGACAACAGCCGGTCGACGAAGGCGTTGTCGATGCGGTCTGGCGAAAACACCGCTTCGGCGATGCCCTGCGGCGGGTCCTGGTTGAAGTCGAGGCCTGCGGTGCCGAACGCGAGGTCGAGATCGGTCACCACCGAATCGAGCATCAGGTCGCGCGCGATCGAGAAGGCGACGTTGTGCGCGATCGTCGAGGCGCCGACGCCGCCCTTGGCGCCGACAACCGCGATGATGCGGCCGACCGGCTTGGCGTCGGGCGCGGAGAACAAGCCGCATACCGAGCGCACGATCTGCAGCGCGCCGATCGGTGCGATCAGGTAATCGCTGATGCCGCGCCGGACCAGATCCCGGTAAAGCGCGACGTCGTTCATCCGGCCGATGACGATCACGCGCGTGGCGCTGTCGCAGACCGCGGCAAGCTGGTCGAGACCGGCCAGGATCTCTTCGCTGCGGTTTTCCGATTCCAGAATAATGACGTTCGGCGTCGGCGAGGTCCGGTACGCTTCGATGGCAGCGATTAGTCCACCCATCTGGATGCGCAGATGCGCCTTCGCCATCCGCCGGTCTTCGCCGGCGGCCTGGATCGCGGCCGCGGTCTCCACGGTTTCGCAGAACGCCTGCACCGACACGCGCGGCGCCGGCGCGATGCGCTCGTCGCGGCCGGCGACTTCGGCGGGCGGGCTTTCTTGCCACTCGGCTTGGCTAGCTGAACTCATAATGCTGCGAAATCACTGGCCTGTGGAACTGACGTTGCTGATCTTGGTCGTATCGGCGGCCGGATAAGTCGTCTGGGTCGGCTGACCCTGACGGTATTGCTCCATGACCGTCGTTCGGCGCATCTCGTAAGCCGGGGTTTCGGCGCGCGGCTGCACCAGATCGGCCGGATTTTCGACCATGGCCGCGAGATTACGCTGGGTCGCGCATCCCGCGTTCCACGGCGGCTGATTCTCGAAATAATTGCGATTGAAGCTTGGGCCGATATCTTGGGGCCAAAGTCCGCACGGGCCCGCCTGCGCGGCAAGCCGCGGATAGGTGATCCGGATCGTGGCGAGATTGATCGCCGGCGGATGATAGCCACGCACCACCAAGCCATTTGCCGGCACGCCGTTGGCAATGAGTATTGAGCGGATCGTGCGCATGGCTTCCGCGGCCGCGCGCTCGTTGCTGGTGCCGACCGGAAGATCGACCGCAACGCCGCCGGTGGCTTCGCGCTTCCAGGTATGGGCGAACTCGGCTACTTCGGCGCGCTGCGCGGGATTGATCGCGCCGCGGCTCGAGCCGACAAAGACTTCCAGTGTGTGATCGGCCTCGCCGATGGTAATCGGATGCCGCAGCCGGTAGTCGGTCGGCACGTCGGGAACGGCGGCGACCTGATTGTCGGTGTTGCACGCACAGACGAAGATCGCACAGGCGCCGACGAGCGCGGCGCGCACAGCCAGCGCGGCGGTCCCGCGCGGCCTGGCGATCGTGGTCCGTACAGCCTGCATTGTCCTCTCCTCGCGCGACAGCTCAGTCAAGGATGAACCCGTATTTGCCGCGGTAGTTGTCGGGCGGATCGGCGGTGCCGCCGACGCCATAGATGCGGTTCAGCCGGCCCAGCAGCACGCTCGCCGGGTCGCTCGGATCTGCGAAGCCGTCGTCGGGCCGCGACAGATCCTTCTGTGCGACCGCGCGCACGACATAGGGCGTCACCAAAACCACCAGCTCGGTCTGGTTGTTGAGATAGTCTCGACTCTTGAACAGCGTGCCGAGAATCGGCACCTCCATCAGTCCGGGCAGCCCGGTGATGTCCTGCTTGGTCTGATTCTCGATCATGCCGGCCATTGCCAGCGAACCGCCGGAAGGAATTTCGACCGTCGTGTCCGCGCGCCGCACATCGAGGCCGGGAACGGTGGTTCCGGCTACCGTCACGGAATTTGTCGAATTCAGTTGCGACACTTCCGTCGATACATGCAGGCTGATGCGGCCACCCGACAGCACGACCGGACTGAAGGTCAAGCCGACGCCGAAGTTCTGAAACGCGATTCCAGGCGGCTCGCCGTTGGTGGATGGTATTGGGTAGGGAAACATGCCGCCGGCGAGGAAATGCGCGGACTCGCCGGAGATCGCGGTGAGCGTCGGCTCGGCCAGCGTGCGGACCACGCCGGCCTGTTCCATCGCCTGCATGGTTGCCGTCAGTCCGTTCTTGAACACGCCGGCAATCGAATTGGGTGGCGTCCCGTTGATCGGGTAAGCGTTGGGATTGTTGAAATTGACCACGGCCGTGCCGTAGCCGACGCTGCCGCTGAGATTGATGCCCAACTGCTTGATCACGGTGCGGTCCATTTCGGCGACCGTCACCTTGAGCATGACCTGATCGCGGCCGCGAACTGTGATCGAGTTGACGACTTTGCTGGTCGGGCCGGAGCAACTGCTGGCCGTCGGAGCGGCGGCTGCGCCGCTCACGCTGACGACCGTCGTGTTGCTGCCGCCGCTGCCGCCCGCGCCGCTGGAGCCGCTGAAACTGTTTTCGCCGGCGGCGACGAAATGCGATGCCACGTCGCAGGCCTGCTGCGCTTCGGCCTGATTGGCCACCGTGCCGGTCAGTATGATGCCGTCGCCGATGCCTTCGACCTTGATGTCCGCATCCGGGATAATTCGCTGGATAGCCGCGCGAATGGGGCTGACATCGCGGGTAACTGCGATGTCGAAACCGGCAATCTGCGCGCCGTTGGAATCGAAAAAGAAGATGTTGGTCGCGCCCGCGCTGACCGCGACTATGTAAGCGCGGCGCGAGGAGCGAATGACGGCGTTGGCGATTTTCGGATCGGCAACCAAAACGTCCTTGATGTCGCGCGGCAAATCAATGACCACCGACTTGCCTTTGCCGAGTGGCAGGAAACGCGATGTGTAATCGCCCGCCGCAACTACGATGGGTTGCGACGGCGGCTGACCCGTGCGCAACTCGGCCGCGTGCGCGGCCCCGCCGGGCGCGCAGGCCGATCCGACCAGACAGGCCACGAATCCGGCGAAGGCGGCCGCGCGGATCGCTGTCCCTGGTCCCATTCTCATCCCCTCCGTCCGCTCAGTGAATTGCCGATTGCGTACTCACGCCGTAACGAACCGTATTGACCGGCTTGCTCTTGTCGTCGTCGTTGCCGCCTTCCG